>NZ_JAEKCN010000012.1:0-260317 GCF_016405455.1 Pseudomonas sp. MF7453
GCCAGTTTGGCCATGACACTGGCAGGTGCTTTTTTCTCGAAACGCGCTAGAACTTCCGCCCACATCGTTTAGGTACCCCCTGAATGAAATTTCAGGGGATTTTACAGAAGACCTTGAAAGGGCTGGCCATAAAGGCGGCATTGAGTTGGCCGTCGCGGTAGACGTCGTCCCAGTCACGTTCGCCCGCCAGTGCTACCCAGGCGATTTCGTGTTGCTCGCGCAACTGGCGCAAGTACTTGGCCGTCATCATGTGCCCGGCCGCGTCGTCGTCCAGGGCGATGACCCACGTGATGGATTTGCCCTTGTGGGCCTCGATCAGATCCCACGGGAAGTTATTGGCCGATATGGAAGCAATCACTTTGAACCCGGCCAGGTGCAGCGCAATGGCGTGGAAGATGCCTTCGACGACGTAAATGCGATCGCCCTTGTTGATCTTCATACCCGGCGGCACCCAGCCATTGCCCAGGTAGGTCATGCCCTTTTTGATACCCGCCTTTACTCCGTCGTTAGCCGTCACGGCTGTGGCGTCTATCAGGCGTTCCCAGTGGCCGTCGCACAGCGGGAAGCGCACGGTGTCAGCCCATTGGCCGTCCTTGAGTTTGCGCCGGCCTTGTTGGTACCAGTCTTTCAACTGGCTGATGTCGAAGCCGCGGTTGCGCTGCAGGTAGGCGTCGGCGGTGGCGTTGGGGTTGGCCTCGGTTTTGGGGAAGCGTTTGCTGAGGTTTTCGAACAGGTGGCGGTAGCGTTCGCGGGTTTTTTCCTCGTACTGGCAGTTGTTGAGACGGTTGCATTTGAGTCGATAGGGCTTGTCGATGGCGATGTAGACGGTGCGTTCGCCGCATTTGGGGTTGGGGCAGATGCCCTTTTGCATGTACTTGGTGTCGATGGTTTCGAAGTCGAGGTCGCGGTCTTGTTTCAGGGCCTCGACGACTTCTTTGAGGTAGATGTCTTCGAAGACGGTGGGGGCGAGTTTTGTGCGAAGGGCCATTAGCGCGCTCCGCTCTTTTTGACGATGTGGGGCAGAACGCGCTCGGCCTGTTCGGCGGCCTCGATGACGATGTGAACCATGTTGATCAGCACCGCAGATTTGGAGCCTGGCTTTTTGGGGCGTATCAGGTAGTGGCCTTGCTCGATCTCTTTTCTGATAGCCGTGTCGGATTGTCCTGAACGGCGTGCATATTCGCCGACTGTTACGTATGGCGTGTCGATGTTTATTTGCATTCTGTTAACCTCCCACTCGCAAATATAGGGGAAATAAAGTACCTATATAGGAACTAAATAATGGTTCCTAAATAGGCCCCTGTCAAGAGGGAGGTGTTTATGGATTTGTCGGTGAAGCTCAAGGCTATTCGACGGGTGGAGGGATTGACCCAGCTGGAGTTCTGCACGCTGATGGATATCAGCATCAACAGTTACAAAAAGTACGAAACGAATGTTTTTGAGATGGGGTACGGGGTGCTGTGCAAAGTGCTTTCGCACCCTCGGTTTACCAAATACACCCTTTGGCTGATGACTGGTCACACTGCTGTGGAGTGTGGGCAAGTCAGTGCGGTGTAGGTGTGGCGATCAAGAAGCTCGAGGACGGGCGCTATGAGGTGGATTGCCGACCGGATGGACGAGATGGGGCGCGTATCCGGAAGAAGTTTCGTACGAAAAACGAAGCCCAGGTTTTCGAAAAGCAGGTGATGGGCGACGGCGCGCGTGGGGTGTTTGAGAAGAAGAAAAAGCGTGATGAGCGTCGATTGTCGGCGTTGATCACGTTGTGGTTTGACGGCCATGGCCAGTCGCTCAAACGTGGTGAAGAGCGTAAGAGAGCATTGGAAAGTATGGTCGAACGGATGGGCGATCCGTGCGCTGCGGATTTGACCACCAGCCATTTCACTACCTACCGGGCGGAGCGTCTTGCCGGGAAGTTTTGTCGGGTGTCTATAGGCAGCGGGCGCAAGAAGGGGGAAGAGGCCAAACCGGTCTGCGCCAATACCGTGAACCATGAGCTGTCTTATCTGCGAGCGCTCTTCAACGAGTTGGAGCGTTTGGGGGAGTGGGAGGGGGAAAATCCAGTCGGTAAGGTACGTGCCCTGAAATTTGATGAGACAGAAATGGCGTATCTAGAGGCAGAGGAGATTCTACCTCTGCTAGCCGACTTGGACAGGCGGGATGTTGCTACTGGTGTTGTTGCAAGGATTTGTCTCGCCACTGGCGCCCGGTGGTCTGAGGCCGAAGGGCTGACCAGTCGCCAGGTGCGGGGAGGGCGTATTCACTTTGCGCGCACTAAGTCATCGAAGAATCGAACGGTGCCTATATCTGAGGAGCTGCAAAAGCAGATCAGGGCAGCCCTGCCGTTCGGAGATTGCTACAAAAAGTTTGAGGCCTCAGTCGACGCGGTGAAGTTAGCTTTGCCGGCGGGGCAGTTGACGCATGTACTGCGGCACACATTTGCTAGCCATTACATGATGAATGGAGGCGACATCCTGACATTGCAGCGGGTATTGGGGCATGCATCGTTGGCTATGACCATGAAGTATGCGCATTTCAGTCCAGGGCATTTGGCGGAGGTTATCCGCTTGAATCCCTTATCGAGAGTTGAACCTACTGAGGTTGAAAAATATGCTTGAAGGGATTCAGTGGACGACCGTGTGTGTATCACTTGCTTCGGGCCTAGCGGAGGCGAGCGGTCCGGTTGTGCTTTGGCATATGCAGGCGCGGAAAGAGCGTGCAAGTGTTAGAGCATCCCTTCTTGCGGAGGTTTCAGCGCTGCTTGAGATGGTAGAGAGGCGGCATTATCTGCAAAACCTAAGACTAATGGACAAACATCTGGCCGATCTCCCTCAAGCTCAGCTCGAGTCTTTGGACGAAAAGGAGTTCAGTTTCGCGCTTCCTAATGGCGAGAACTACAACCGGGTTTACCAAGCGAATTTGTCTCGTCTGGGGGCGTTGTCTTCCGCTGAGGCTGCACAGATAGTCCGTTTTTATCAGCTAGCGGATAGCGTCCGCGCGGATCTTACGAAAGGTGGGATTCTGGCAAATGGTTCGACGAACCATGAAGACTGGGGAGAGACTGCGGAAATTCTTGCAGTCGCAATTGGGGTGGGGGAAGAGCTTACGAGGCCATCAGCATCTGCATGGCAGCGTCTGAAAACCCGAAGAAAAAAATGAGTGTGGACGTTTTGTGGACGTTTCGACGAAAACGGCACATCAAATTTTCAAGCTTTTCCAAACCCCAGAAATCACAAAGCCCCGCATTGCGGGGCTTCGAGATATGGTGCCGGCACCAGGAGTCGAACCCGGGACCTACTGATTACAAGTCAGTTGCTCTACCAACTGAGCTATACCGGCGTGTTAGGGCGACGATTATAGCGATTGGAAAGGTTCTGTAAACCCCTGAATTCTGACTATTTTTGCAAAAACCTAGGTTTCTTGCGATTAGCGCGTTTTCCGCACGGTGTCGTGGCGTGGAAAGCCATCCCTTTGGCGTCAGGCCACGTAACGCGTGCACCTGCGTGATAAGGCGCCCCAACGAGGTTTTCCGATCGCAGAAATCATCAAAAAACACTCCCTAAAGTTCGCTTTATACGCTTAACACCAGATGCTTATGCACAATCGGTTAGTAACAGCGGTCACCAAACCGCTATTTTGTGCAGCTGTTCTCAACACGCTGCAACTGCCTGTTTTGTGTGCGTTTTATTTTGTGAACAAAAAATGACCAGCATGGCTTTTGGCGTCTAGCGCTGATAACTACAGGCTCTGTAAAGATTCCATCAACAGAGTTATCCACAGGGCGCGTGTATGAAATTTTGCCCCTTAATCGCGCTGGGCCAGCACCATCAGGTTGCGTGGGGTGAGGGCTGGTTCGCAGAAGCTGCCGACTTCGACGTTGTAGCCCTGTTCGGTCAGAAACAGAGCGCGGTCCAGCACCAGCCATATTTCCAGAGGGCGTCGAAACAAACCCCTTACCAACTCCAGGTTTCGCACTTCGGCCAGGCGCTGCCAGCCGTGGGCTTCGAGCGCCGGCCAGTCTTGTTCACCTGTGGATAAATTCTTGAGGTTTGCCAGCTCACGGCAGTAGTCGGCGAAGGATTTATCCAGCCAACTGGCGGGCAGGGAGGGTGTTGGCAGGTAGTCGTCGCAGCCGCGCAGTTGCCGCTGTAGTCGGTCAAAACCCAGGCGCCGCGCCATGGAGGTGTCCCGTTGCTGGCGCACGCGGTTGCCGGCGGTGACGGTTTCGCTCAGGGGCAATCCCAGGTCATCGACCGACAGGGCCAGCAGGGATGCGCGCCCAGCGGTGGACAGTGCCTGGTAGCGATCGGCATTGATGCGGTTGTAGCAGCAGGGCGCCAGGGCCATTTGTTTGCAGCCGGCGGCACTGGCCAGTTGCAGCAGGCGCACGTGCAGGTCGCCGCAAGCGTGGAGGGCGACAGGTGTGTGTTCGGGAGCGATCGCTACGTCGGCCATCACGTCTTGCAGGCAATGGGCCGCGGGCAAGCCGTGGTGATCACTTAAGGCTTGGCCGGACGCAATCAGCGCGGGGTCATATTCCAGGCACGTCAAGCGTTGGCCGGGTTGCAGCAGGCGACGGCCGAGGTGGCCTTTGCCTGCGCACCAGTCCAGCCAGTGGGCAGGCGTTTGGGCAAAAGTCAGCGCGGCGCCGAAGGCTTCGATCTGTTGCCATTTGCGCCCGGGCACGTCGACATTCAGGCGATGGCGAGCGGGCTCAAGTGTGTGCGTGGGTAACTTATCCACAGCGCCGAGGCGCAGCGCGTGAGCGGCCAGCTGTGGAAACGGTGCTGGCGCGGGCAGGTTGTGGGGATGGTTGTGACTGGCTTCCGCGTCGGCCAACGAACGCCGACGTAGCCACTGAGATAACTCGGGATGCTCGGTTTCCCAAGGCAACTGCAACTGGGTAAAGGGCCGTGGTCGCCACAGCCCTTGGTGCTCGATCAGGAATGCATCCAGTGCCTGGAAGCGTGCCTCAACGTCCTTGGCACGCATCGACGCGCAGCCATTTTTCCAGCAGTTTGAAGCCGCGCACCAGCACGTAGGCCATCAGCAGGTAGAACAGCCCGGCGGCGAAGAAAATCTCTACCGGCAGGTAAGTGCGGGCGATGATGGTGCGCGCCATGCCGGTCAGTTCCAGCAGGGTCACGGTGCTGGCCAGGGCGCTGGCCTTGAGCATCAGGATCACTTCGTTGCTGTAGGCCGGCAGGCCGATGCGCGAGGCGCGGGGCAGGATGATGTAGAACAGCGTCTTGGGCTTGGACATGCCCAGGGCGCGCGCCGCTTCGATCTCGCCCGGCGGAATGGCCTGGATCGCGCCGCGCAGGATCTCGGCAATGTAGGCTGCGGTGTGCAGGGTCATGGTGGCGGTGGCGCACCAGAACGGGTCGCGCAGGTAGGGCCACATGAAGCTGTTGCGCACGGCATCGAACTGCGCCAGGCCGTAATACACCAGGAACAACTGCACCAGCAGCGGCGTGCCACGAAAGAAGAAAATGTAGCCGTAGGGCAGGGCGCTCACGTACCAGCGGCGCGAAGAGCGGGCGATGCCCAGAGGGATCGCCAGCAGCAGGCCGGCGATCACGGCGATTGCCACCAGCTCCAGGGTCAAGGTTGCGCCCTGGGCCAACTTCGGCAGCCACTTGATGATCACGGCCCAGTTCAAGCCCAGGTCAAAGTGCGATAGCCAGCTGTAGTCGCCGCTCATTGGGTGCTCCTTGCAAAGCCGCGGGCGGCGCGTTTTTCCAGGAGGTGCATGCTGGTCATCGCCAGTACGGTCAGGCCCAGGTACATGAACGCCGCGACCATGAAGAAGGTGAAGGGTTGCTTGGTCACGGTCACGCCGATCTGCGCGTGGCGCATGATTTCTTCCAGGCCGATCACCGACACCAGCGCGGTGTCTTTCATCAGGATCATGAACAGGTTACCCAGGCCCGGCAGGGCGATACGCCACATTTGCGGCATGATCAGTCGGGTGAAAATCCGAAACTTCGACAGCCCCAACGCCACACCGGCTTCGCGGTGACCCTTGGGAATGGCGAGGATCGCGCCGCGGAACACTTCCGTTGCGTAGGCGCCGAAGCACAGGCCCAGGGCGATGACGCCGGCGGCGAAGGCACTCAGCGACAGGTCGGGGTTGCCGAAGAACTCACCAAGCGCACGCATCAGGTTGACGGTGCCGAAGTAAATCAGCAGCACCCACAGTAATTCGGGAATACCGCGAACGATGGTCGAATACGCACCGCCCAGCCATTGCAGCGGCTTGTACGGCGAAGTCTTGGCCAAGGCGCCGGCAAGGCCGAGCACCAGCCCCAGGCACAGGGCCGTGAGCGCCAGTTTGACGGTCATCAGCGCGCCGGCGGCGAGGGCCGGGCCGAATCCGTAGAGATCGAAATTCATGGTGTTTTCATATCGCGGCAGGCATTGCTAAAAGCCGACGCGCTCACAAGAGCGCGTCGGGCAGGCCGTTCAGATCATTCGATGCTGAACGGGAAGTACTTGTCGTTGATCTTTTTGTAGGTGCCGTCTGCCTTGATCTCTGCCAGGGCTTTGTTCAGGCGCTCGCGCAGTGGGTCGCCCTTGCGTACGGCGATACCGATCTTGTCGCTTTCTACCACCGGGTCGCCTTTGAATTCATAGGCCGAACCGTCTTTGCTCTTGAGCCATTCGTACTGCACGTACTTGTCAGCCAGGATGCCGTCGAGGCGACCGGAGGTCAGGTCGAGGTAGGCGTTTTCCTGCGTGTCGTAGAGCTTGGCTTCGGTGTCCGGCAGCTTGTCTTCCAGGTAGGTACCGGCCAGCGTTGCGCGCTGTGCACCGATCACCTTGCCCTTGAGGTAAGCGGCGTCGGTCTTGAAGTCGGCCGTGGCTTTGGGCGCAATGAACTGTAATTTGTTGGAGTAGTACGGGTCGGTGAAGTCCACCGCCTGCTTGCGCTCGTCGGTGATCGACAGCGAAGACACCAGGAAGTCGAACTTCTTGGCGTTCAGGGCCGGGATGATGCCGTCCCAGTCGGACACATACACTTCACACTTCTCGACTTTCATCTTGGCGCACAGGGCGTCGCCGATGTCCTTGTCAAAGCCCACCACGTTGCCGCTGGCGTCTTTATTGTTGAAGGGCGGGTAGGCCGCTTCGATGCCCATTTTCAAGGTTTCTGCCATGGCCGTGGCGCTGAACGCCATCGAGACGGCCGCGGCCAGAAGGAATTTCTTATAGGTCTGCATGCATGTTGCTCCGTTAGCGGTTGCTGGACATGAATTGTTTGCAGCGCGCCGAAAGCGGGTTTTCAAATACCTGCTGTGGCGATCCTTGCTCTTCGACCAGACCCTGGTGCAAAAACACCACTTCGCTGGATACCTGGCGGGCGAAGCCCATTTCGTGGGTGACCAGCAGCATGGTGCGGCCTTCTTCGGCCAGTGCGCGGATCACATTAAGTACTTCCTGAACCATTTCCGGGTCAAGCGCCGACGTCGGCTCATCGAACAGGATGACTTTAGGCTGCATCGCCAAGGTACGCGCAATCGCCGCGCGTTGTTGCTGGCCGCCGGAGAGTTGCGCAGGGTAAGCATGGCGCTTGTCGGCAATACCGACCTTGGCCAGCAGGGCCTCGGCCACTTCTATGGCTTCGGCCTTGCTCTGGCCGAGCACGCGACGAGGGGCCTCGATGATGTTGTCGAGGATGCTCATGTGCGGCCACAGGTTAAAGTTTTGAAACACAAACCCGATTTCGCTGCGCAGGCGGTTGATCTGCTTGCCGTCGGCGGCCATCAGTTCGCCGTTTTTGGCGGCCTTGAGCTTGAGTTCTTCGCCGGCTACCAGGATCTGACCCTGGTGCGGGTTTTCCAGCAGGTTGATGCAGCGCAGGAAGGTGGACTTGCCGGAACCGGAGGAACCCAGGATCGAGATCACATCGCCGTCGCGAGCGGTCAGCGAGATACCCTTGAGTACCTCAAGCTCACCATAGCGTTTGTGCAAGTTGCGGATTTCAAGCGCGGGCGTGGCCTGAGCCATGTGCGGTCCTCATTGTGTTCGTTGCGATCTTCGCTGTTGGGCCGCCTTCCTGGCGAGGCGCCAAGCTAGCATAGCGTTTGGATGACAGCCAACAGCGCTGCGGACGGTTAACCGATGGTCTGCGGCAGGGTGTCGCATCGGCGCAGTAGCGTGTCGCGCCATCAACAACCTACAGACGTTTGAACCGGAAAGATCCACAGGCTTCGCGTAAAAAAGGGCGCGATGGTGCCAGCTTTGGCCGGGTGTTGGAAGGGTTAACCGGGCAAACGGTCCGTATCAGCCCGTTTATGGGGCGTCACGTACTTTTTGTGTGTGTTTTTGGTGTGTCGGATTGGCTTGAAGGTGAGTCGCACGGTAACGCTATAGCGGAATGCCATGATTCTCAACGACTTGCGAGTGCTGATGAATTGTCCTACAGCCCGCGTCAACTGCGGCTCTGTTACATTTTGGCGCAAATCTTGCGTAAAAAATAAAGAACGCCCTGTTGGATTCTTTTCACGAGAAAGGCTGCAGGCCGGGCGAACCGTTTTCGCAATTCCTCGCAAAGGTGTGTCAATGAGTAGTACGCAAAGCTCCAATGACCTCGAACAGGGGCTCAAACCGCGGCACGTCACCATGCTGTCGATTGCCGGCGTCATCGGCGCCGGTTTGTTTGTCGGCTCCGGCCATGCGATCGCTGCCGCCGGCCCCGCCGTGCTGCTGGCCTACGCGGCGGCCGGTACGTTGGTGGTGCTGGTGATGCGGATGCTGGCCGAGATGGCTGTTGCGTCACCCGATACCGGTTCGTTCTCTACCTATGCCGATCGCGCAATCGGTCACTGGGCCGGGTTTACCATTGGTTGGTTGTACTGGTGGTTCTGGGTGCTGGTGATTCCGTTGGAGGCCAACGCGGCGGCGACCATCCTGCACGCCTGGTTCCCCGACGTGGCGATTTGGGTGTTTACCCTGGTCATTACGTTGTTGCTGACTGCAACTAACCTGTTCAGCGTGAAGAACTACGGTGAGTTCGAGTTCTGGTTTGCATTGATCAAGGTCGTGGCGATCGTCGGTTTTGTGATCCTCGGTCTGGCCGCAATCTTCGGCTTCTTGCCCACCAGCCAGGTCAGCGGTGTTTCCCATCTGTTCGATACCCAAGGTTTCATGCCCAACGGCATGGGTGCGGTATTGGCGGCGATCCTGACCACCATGTTCTCGTTCATGGGCACCGAGATTGTCACCATTGCTGCCGCCGAATCGAAGAACCCGGGCCAGCAAATCACCAAGGCCACCAATTCGGTGATCTGGCGGATTGGTTTGTTCTACCTGCTGTCGATCTTCATCGTGGTGTCCCTGGTGCCTTGGAACGATCCGACCCTGGCTGCCGTAGGTTCCTACCAGACAGTACTTGAGCGTATGGGCATCCCGAATGCCAAGCTGATCGTCGACCTGGTGGTGCTGGTGGCTGTTACCAGTTGCCTCAACTCGGCGCTCTACACCGCCTCGCGTATGTTGTTCTCCCTCGGCCGTCGCGGTGATGCACCGGCGGTGGCCAAGCGCACTAACAAAAGTGGTACGCCTTATTGGGCGGTCTTGCTGTCCACCGGTGCGGCGTTCCTGGCGGTATTTGCCAACTACGTGGCTCCGGCGGCCGTGTTCGAATTCCTGCTGGCCAGCTCCGGCGCCATTGCGTTGCTGGTGTACCTGGTGATTGCCGTGTCGCAACTGCGCATGCGCCAGAAGCGTGCGGCGGCGGGCGAGAAGATCGTGTTCAAGATGTGGTTGTTTCCTGGCCTGACGTACGCCGTGATGGTGTTTATCGTCGGTACGTTGACCATCATGCTGTTCCAGGAAGCGCACCGGGTCGAGATCATCGCGACGGGGGTGTTGAGCTTGCTGGTGGTGTTGGCGGGGTTGGTGGTGGCGAGCCGGCGCAAGGCCCAGAAGGTAGGTGCAGCAGTGCTCAACTGACGGAATGTGATGAAAATGTGGGAGGGGGCTTGCTCCCGATGGCGGTGTGTCAGTCACTTGGATGTCGACTGAGACTCTGCCATCGGGAGCAAGCCCCCTCTCACATTTTGATGCGCGTCAGTCTGTTGAGGCTGTCAACGCCTGGGATGCTGCCACGTAGTCTGCCTGGAACTGCGGCGACTCAATCCACGCCAACGCAGCGGCTTCGTCATCGCTGTCCGTCGCCCACTGCCGATACTCAATCAACGCCGCCAGGATAAAGTCGGTCGCTTCCTCTTCGCCTTCCTGTTCCAGCACCAGCGCCAGCAGCGGGTGCGCCAGGAACACCGCGCACAGTGCCTGCTGGCTGGTCTCGCCTGCGGTGCGCATCTCGACGAACAGGTCGGTCAAGTCCACCGACTCAAGATCAATGCGGCTGTCGTCGCCGGCAAATGCATCCGGCTTGGTCGCGACGGCACGTTGGGTGCGGTTTTGCTTGGCCTTGGTCTTGGCCCGCTGGGCGCGTTTTTGCTGCTTGTTCGGCGAAGCCATGGGATCGACATCCTTGGGTTCTGAATCGGGGGTGGGGTATTGAAGCGCAGGTTGGGGCAAATCCCAAGGAAATCCGGGCGGGTTTGTTCGTTCATCGCGCTCGACCGCCAGCCCATAGATCAATAGGCTACGCCTTTGTCATCTGCCAGAGCGTCTTCATGACTCGCGATGCCCTTGAGCATAACCAGATCCCCTTCTATTTTGTCGCCATCCTGCTGGCCGCTGCCTGTGGTGTGTTTGCGCCGGCACTGGCTCATGGTTTGAGTGTATTGATCACGCCTGCCATTGCGGTATTGATGTACGCGATGTTCCTGCAAATTCCTTTCCTCGATCTGCGCCAGGGTTTGGGCAATATCCGCTTTGTCTCAGCGTTGTTGCTGGCCAACTTTATTCTGGTGCCATTGCTGGTATGGGCGCTGACCCGAGGCCTGGTGGGGCATCCCGCGCTGTTGGTGGGGGCCTTGCTGGTGTTGTTGACGCCCTGTATTGATTACGTGGTGGTGTTCACCCACATCGGCAAGGGCGACTCGCGGTCGATGCTGGCGGCCACGCCGTTGTTGTTGCTGCTGCAGCTGGCACTGCTGCCGGTGTACCTGGCTTTTATGCTGGGCGAGCACTCGGGCGTGGTGGTAGAGATCGGCCCGTTTATCGAGGCATTTCTGTGGTTGATCGTGGTGCCGATGCTGCTGGCCGTGCTGACGGCCTACCTGGCGCGGCGATCATCGCTCGTCGGTAAATGGAGCAACGCGTGGGCCTGGTTGCCGGTGCCGGCGATGGCCCTGGTGCTGTTCGTGGTGATTGGGTCGCAGATCACATCGGTGGTGCGCGACATCGACCTGTTGCTGCCGGTGCTTGCGGTCTACCTGGGTTTCGTACTGCTGGCGCCGTTGATGGGGATCCTGGCTTCGCGACTATTGGCGTTGCCTGCGCCAACTGCGCGGGCAGTGACATTCAGTGCGTCAACGCGCAACTCGCTGGTGGTACTGCCGTTGGCGCTGGCCTTGCCGGAGGACATGCGCGGGTTGGCCGCCGCGGCGGTGATCCTGCAAACCCTGGTCGAGTTGGTGGCCGAGTTGGTCTACGTTCGCCTGATCCCGGCAGTGGTGTGGCCTGCAAGTCGGTAAAAGCGTGAATGTTCAGGTTCGTTCAGGCGCTATTCAGGGCTGTGGTCGGCACCATACGCCAGCGCCTCCCACCTGACAGGTCACCCGATGGATCATCGCAACCGTTTTCGCCTGGAGTCTCTGGGCCTCTTTCTGATCGCCCTGTTGTTGTTCACGTTGGGCATCTGGGACCAGCAACCCCAGGGCTTTGATGGGCGCTGGGCATTGTTCATGCAGGAAATGTTTCGCCACGGCGCAAGCTTTTTCCCCACCACCTACGGTCAGCCTTACGCGGACTACCCAGGCACTGCGACCTTCTTCAGTTTTGTGTTCGCCCGCTGGTTTGATGCGCCCAACCATCTGGCGAATGTGCTGCCCACCGCGCTTGCATCCGCCGGTGTGATTGCGCTCATGTACCGCTTGCTGGCGCCCTTCAGTCGCCCATGGGCGCTGCTGACTGTGCTGCTGACGCTGCTCACCACCCAGTTGCTCGAAAAATCGCGCTCGGTGTGCCTGGACCAGATGATCGCGCTGCTGTGTGTCGGCAGTTTCTATCTGCTGCACAGCGGGGAGCGCCTGGGGTCACGACTGAGGCAACTGGCGGTGTTCCCGTTGTTCGTCCTGGCCTTCGCCATTCGTGGCCCGCTAGGATTGATCGAGGTCTGTGGAGTGGTGTGCGTGTATTGGGCGCTGGGCAGGCCGGGCGAGCGCGTCCGGCAAGTTTTGATCCATGGTGTTATCGGCCTGGTGCTGCTCGCGGTGTGCTGGTGGCTGCTGATGAAGCTCGCGCGGTTCAGCGGTGGTGATGCCTTTGCTGATGAAGTGTTCAAGATGCAGGTCGGCGGGCGCCTGGATGAGTCTGGTGAGCCGTTCTATTTCTACTTTCAGCTGAGTTTGTACCGCTACTTCCCGGTGGTGCCGCTGGCGTTGGCCACTCTGGTCGCGCTGCGCCATCGCTGGCCGGAGCGCTGGGCCGATGAGCAACTGCAACTGCTGGTGCGCCTCGGGGCTTGTGGCTTGATGATTCTGCTCGGCTTGTCTGTGCCGCACTTCAAGCGCGCTTATTACATCTTGCCGATGGTGCCGATGTTTGCGGCTGTCGCGGCCTACGGGCTGCTCCAGGCGCAAGGCTGGCTATTGGGCGTGCGCCGCTGTTACGAAGGGCTTGTCGCGGCGCTGCCGGCGTTGTGCGTGGTTGCGTTGTTTGTATGTCGGCACATCTGGCACAAGCAGGGTTATTGGCCGGATATTTCCCTGCCGTTGATGATGGGTGTGTTGGGGGTGCTGCAACTTGCGGCGTTGATTGCCTGGCGCCGGCCGTTGCGTTTGGTGTGGCTCAGCGTGATCGCACTGGCGGCGCAATGGTTGTTGCTGGTAGCGGTGATAGAGCCGGCCAAGGACCTGCAATTCGACACTCGACGGTTTGTCAGCCAGGTGGAGGCGCTGCGGGAATCACAGCCAGGCCCTCTGGTATTTGTCGACCTGGCCCGAGACACCTGGGCGGTGCGCTACATGATGAACCTGGATCACGATGAGCAACCACTGTTTGTCGGCCGCCACCAGCTTGAGAAGCTGAGCGCGCTGCCGCGGCCATGCTGGGTGATTGTGCCGCGCAAGGAGACTGCGCTGTTGAAAGGCTCGCCGGTGGAGCAATTGGCGCCAAGCTTTGCGGGGCGGTTGAATGACAATCCGTTGATGGTGTTTTTGCTCAGGTGAAGAGGCCCTCGCACAGAGGGCCTATTGAGCTACTGACTATTTGCAGCGATACCCCTCAGGCATCGTCACCGTGTAATTGCGCTGCACGCGGTCCTGGAAGTTCAGGTTCTGCAGGCCCTGCTGTACCAGGAAGGCTTCGACCTTGGCCGCCTGGCAGTCTTCGTTATAGGACGATACTCGAAGCACGTACACCGCGCGCTTGCTCGCTTCATCCCGCGCGGTCGCGCGGAAGGTGGTGAGGGTGGTGTAGCCGGTGCGTTCCGAGGTGCCCACCGGGCCATAGGAGGTGTTCGGGACGCTGGTGCAGGTCAGTTGGTCGGTCTTCTTTTTGTTCTTCTTGCACTGCGTGGTAGTGCTGGTTGCCACCTGACCATAGTCGGTAGCGGTATAGCGGTAGGTGACCTGCTTGCTTTCGACATCAAGGGTGATGGTCATCTTGATCGGTGCGTGGTTCTTGGGCAGCGTGGTGTCGGTAAAGACATTGCGAAAGCCCTGGTCCTTCATGGCGCTGACCATGTCGCGCAGGTAGTAGCGGGCATTGAGTGCGTTTTCGTCGCTGCCACCGACGGACGTCACCAGAACGGTTGCCTGGCGGTCAAATTGATAGTCCGGATCAGGTGTTGCGTAAATCGCTACGTCCATTTGCGTGGCGCATCCACTGAGCAGGGCAGTCAGCAGTAATAGCGAGCAGAGCAAGAGGCGTTTCATGAAAGGAACCTTACAGCTGTGAATTGAGTAAAGGGTGAACGATTGAAGCCAGTGAAAAACAAGCCTCAATCGCTCTGGGGCTTAGCTTAGCCTGCGCAGGATGGGGTCAGGCAAAATACGAAGGGCGCACGCACCTCGACTTCACCATCCTCAAGAACTGACGCAGGCGGAGCGGGCATTGGCGATGCGGCTGGAAGAGAAGCCTGTACGGCAGCCACAAAAAGCTCGGAGCCCGAGTGACTGATCACGCGCTGACGCAACAGGTTGCCGTGGGCATCAATGACGAATTCAATATTGACCTGGCCCTCCAGCCCCTGCGCCTGAGCGTTTGCCGGATAGAATTTGAACAGTTGTATATGGGTGATCAACTGTTGTTCCCATAACTGCTGTTCTGCCTGTTGCTCAGGGGAAGGGGTTCCTGCACAGGCGCCAAGCAGCAGGGCAAGTGCGATCCAGCAGTACTTCATAAATATATTTCCTTGAGCTTTTCTGCGTCCATTGTTGGGGCGATGAGCTGTGGGCTTGGTTTTGGCGCCTGTGAGCTTGTTGTATGCGACCTGACTTTTCTTTTTGCTTTGTAGGAGTTTTCCTATTGTTTTCGCCAGGGAAACGTTCGATTTTCAGAGACGGGCGGACATTGCCAAACGCATTCGCGAATTTTGGTCCAGTTTGGGGGCTGTCCGAAGGTGTCTATCCGCTCTCGAGTCTCTGATCGCTGCCAGGTTTCAGCTCATCGATGGCGCTCAGAACGTTGGCGTTGTGAATGACAATAATAACAGGAGAGACAATATGGGTGTCTTTGACTACAAAGGCTTCACCGGTGACGCTTCCAAGGGGTTGTATGCGGATGCGATTGCTGCGGCTCAATATATCAATTCGCCCACCGCAAGAGCCTCGGAAACGGGCGGTTGGGCCCCGATCAGCGCTGGGCAACTGGATTATGGAGGGCCAGTAGATGCACAGGGTATTTTTACCGGGGACGGGTTTTTTGCTCGCACAGCGGATGCAGTTCTGCTTGGAAAGTACGATAACGGCAAGCTGGTCTCTCTTGGTGTTTCGTTTCGGGGGACTGGAGTGGGTGGCACGGTCGAAGATATGGTGGGCGATAACCTCAGCAATCTGGCGACGGCCTTCATCAGCGACTATGCCAACAACTACGCAAAGTATGGATTTAATGATTTGTTCGGCAAAATTGCGCTCTATGCCCAGTCTCATGGTTTGAGCGGCAAAGACGTATTGGTCACCGGGCATAGCCAGGGAGGTACCGGGGTCAATAGCCTGGCAGCGTTAAGCGCTGACAATTGGGGTGGGTTTTACAAGGACGCCAGTTACGTGGCGTTCGCTTCACCGACTCAAAGTCCCGGAAAACAGGTACTCAACATTGGTTATGAAAATGACCCGGTGTTCAGGGTGCTGGACGGAAGCTCCTTTGGCGTGAGTACGTCTCTGGGTGTCCATGACAAGGCGCAGGTATTGGCTACCAACAATATTGTTAATTTCAACGATCATTACCTTTCGGCATCCGGAAATGATCTTGGTGTCGTTGGCTCAATGCTGGCGCCAGTGGGCTTGGTTGCATCCTGGGTCAACGCGATTATTCCGAATCCGCTGACTGGCGCGATATCCAACTATCTGGCGCCACAGAGTATTTTAAATCCTGGCTCTTGGAAGGCCCACTCCCTTGACGGCTATGCCGATGGACTTAATCGCGTTGCTGGCTCGGAGTTCTACAGCTTTACCCATCGAGACTCAACGCTGATCGTGTCCAATCTGTCTAACGATATGCGGAGTAAGACCTGGGTCGAAGACCTCAACCGTAACGCTGAAAAGCATACGGGCAGCGCCTTTATCATTGGCACTGACAGCAATGACCTGCTCAAGGGTGGAAGTGGCAATGATTACCTGGAAGGGCGCGCCGGCGATGATACTTTCAGAGAAAGTGGCGGCTACAACATATTGCTGGGAGGAAGTGGAAACAATACGTATCAACTGCAGAGCACTCTGGGCTACTTCAGCTTTGCCAACGACGGTGACGGTACTCTCTACATTCGTGATCAATACGGTGGCATCAGCATGACGCGTGATATCGGCGCGATCGTCAGTGATATATGGACGAGCAAGTGGTGGGGTCTGGCGCACGACAGGAGTGACCTGACTCACAAGGTTACTGACTATGGTCTGGAAAGTAGCCGCGGTCTGACCCAGTATGCTTCGTCCGCCAAAGGCGATGCGGGTGACAATGAGCTTAAAGCCAACGCATTCGGCGACTGGTTATTTGGCCAGAGCGGAAACGATCATTTGATCGGCGGCAAGGGTAATGATGTGTTTGTCGGCGGCGTCGGCAACGACCTGATTACTTCGGGCGGTGGCAGCGATACCTTTCTGTTTTATGGCGCTTTTGGCAATGACCGAATCGAGGGCTATTCGGCGAGCAGCAAACTTGTATTCCAAGGGATAGCCGGGGTAGGACAGGACTACACTTATCAAGCCCATGCCACGGCTGTGGGCAGCGATACGCTACTGCTCTTTGGCAGTGACTCGGTAACGCTGGTGGGGGTAGGTTTGAGCGATATAAATGGCGCGGGTATCGTGATTGCCTGATCCAAGGCATTCCTGCTCAACCTCAGGTCGAAAGTGGGCCGGGGGCATTAAATCGCAGGCAATAAAAAACCCCAAGGACACATTGTTCCTTGGGGTTTTTCGGTATTTTGGTGCCCAGAGACGGAATCGAACCGCCGACACGGGGATTTTCAATCCCCTGCTCTACCGACTGAGCTATCTGGGCAACGGGGCGCATTAAACTGGTTTTTCAGGGGGTCGTCAAGCAAGTTTTCAAAAAATATTTAATTATTACCGTCGCTTACGTGCCGACCCCGGTTTTTGATCAATTATTGAGCAGGTGGGACGTAGCCTTCGGCCTGGGCGTATTCCTCGCCGGAAAAGAACTTGTCCATTTCGCCGGCCAGGTATTTACGGTCTTCGGCATTCATCATGTTCAAACGCTTTTCGTTGATCAGCAGGGTCTGGTGTTTCAACCAGTCGCCCCAGGCTTTGGCGGAGACGTGGTCGTAGATGTCCTGGCCCTTGGCACCTGGGTACGGAGGGCGTTCCAGGGCTGGCAGTTCTTCTTTGTACTTGCGGCACATAACGGTGCGGGTCATGACGAAACTCCTGCGTTCAATACGTCGGCCGCGCGCTTGAGCAATGTTTTTACCGGGGCGGCAAGGCCCAGGCGCGGCGGGGTGGCGAGGTTATACCAGAGCCAGTCGGCCTCGGCCACGTGATGGGCGGATTCCTCAACCTGGACCAGCCAGGGTTCGATGGCCAGCTGGAAGTGGCTGAAGGTGTGGATCAGCCCCGGCAGTTCCTGATGCTTGCCCAGCGCGAGTGCATGCTGGTTGGCCAGGTGGTCAAGGTCGCCCAGGTCATCCAGCTCCGGCAAGCTCCACAAGCCGCCCCACAAGCCCGTTGAGGGGCGACGGTAAAGCAGGATCGCGCCCTCGGCGTTCGCCAGCATGGGCATCAGCGTGCGCTTTTGCGGGATGGTCTTGCGCGGCTTGGGGATCGGGTAGCGCGTCTCCAGGCCGAGCATGTGGGCTTCGCAGCCTTTTTCCAGCGGGCACAGCAAGCAACTGGGTTTGCTGCGGGTGCAGAGCGTGGCTCCCATGTCCATCATTGCCTGGGTGTAGGCGTTGACGCGGGTATGGGGTGTAAAGCGCTCTGCGGTGGCCCACAGCTGCTTGGCCACCCGAGGCTCGCCAGGGTAACCCTCTTGCGCGGTAAAGCGCGCCAGCACGCGTTTGACGTTGCCGTCGAGGATCGGCGCGCGCAGGCCCATACTCAGGCTGGCAATCGCGCCAGCGGTGGACAGGCCGATGCCCGGCAGCTCGGTGAGCTTTTCGACGTCGCGGGGGAATTCGCCGCCGTATTCGGCCACCACTATCTTCGCGGTCTTTTGCAGGTTACGCGCCCGGGTGTAGTAGCCCAGGCCCGTCCACAGGTGCAGCACTTCGTCTTCCGGCGCGGCGGCCAGGGCTTCGACCGTGGGCAGAGACGCCATGAAACGGTCGAAATAATTGAGCACGGTGCTCACTTGGGTCTGTTGCAGCATGATCTCCGACACCCAGACCCGATACGGCGTGATGCCCTGTTGCCAGGGCAGGTCGTGGCGGCCGTGGCGGTCGTACCAGTCCAGCACCGCCTGTGAAAACTGCTCGTTTTTCATCGGTTGAACAGGCCTTTCAATGCGTCTTTGAGCTTGGGATTAACCTTGTCGAGCTTCTCTTCCAGCTTCTCGTTCAGGCGATTGCCGGCCGCCTTGAGGGCGACCTGGCCCAGGCCGTCCTTGTCCAGACGGCAGGCCTTGGCGCCCAGCTCCAGCGGGCCACGGCAGCGCAATGGCACTTCAATGCCCTGGAAATTGGCGCCGACCTGGCAAGCCGGGTCCGGCACCTCGCGCTTGTCGCCTTCAACGATGATGCCGACGCGGTAATCCATGCCCAGTACGCGCAAGTCGACATCGCCATTGCCATTGACCGTCAACCCAGGGATGCGCACTTTCAGGTCGGGGTTGCTGGCCACGCCGTTACGGAACGTCAGGTTGCCGCGCAGTTCCTGGAAGGGGGTGTCCTTGCCCGGTGGCACAGTGCTCAGGGTCTTGCGGTTGAGCAGGGCGATCCCGGTGCAAACCTGCTGCTCGATGTTGGCGTTGAGCAACACACCGTTATTGATCACAAAGCTGGCGGTGCCGTTGAGGCTGTCGATCAATGCCTTCTGGCTGTTGCCGCGCCCGGTCAGGTTGCTGTCCAGCGTGACCTGGCCTTTGACGGGCGGGTTTTTCCCCTGGGCCTGCAGGATTTTCTCAACCGGTACTTGCTTGATATGGGTTTGCACGGCCAGAAGCGGGAGATCCTGGCGCACATCGAGCGTGCCGTTGGCCTGGAAGGTGCCGTTATAGAGACCGCCGCTCAGGGTGTCGAGCTTGAGCTGGCCGTCTATGCCGGAGGCTTTGAGTACCGCGTTCTGGATCGGCAACTGGCTCAGGGTCAATTGGCCAAACGCAAGGTCGGCGTCGATGTCCAGGCTGCGCAAGCGGGTCAGCGGCAGTAGCTTGTCGGTACTCCAGGCGCCTTTGGTCGGGGCGTCCGGCAGCGGCGTGTTGCCGCCGGCCGCCATCGCACCGGCCTCGCTGCTCTGAACTTCGGCCTGGCGAGCGGCGGTTGCGCCTTTGGCCGCTTCGGATTTGGCCGGCAAGTAGTTGTCGGCATTGAAGGTATCGGCCTTGAGCTGTACCCGCAGGGACTGCTTGGCGAAATCCTCAACAGCGACACGGCCGCTGAAGGTGCTTTCGTCGAGTTTCAGGTTCAGGTTTTCCAGGGCCACGCTGGTGGGCGTGCCCTTGAGGCGGCTCACCAGTTCGACCTTGCTCAGGCTGCCCGGTGCCATGGCTGGCAGCGGGTGGCCGATGCTTTCAAGGAACTTGGCCAAGTCGAACTGGGCCACAGACAGCGCGCCACTGACCTGCGGGGTCTTGTCCAGGTCGTTGACCTTCAGTTCGCCCAGGGCCCGCAACTGGTTGGCCGACAGCTTCAGGTTGGTCCATTCGGCGACGTTGGCCGCCAGATCCACCAGCAATTGGCCCTGGGTAGAGAAGCTCACGGTCTTGCCTTGCAGCGGCTCGCCGGTGGCTTCACCACTAAAGCGCATGTCTTCGAACTGGTAGCGCTTGAGGGCCCGCTGGATGCGCAAGTTGCCGTTCAGCTCGGTCTTGACGCGCATCAGTGGCTGGTTGCTGCCCAGGAATGCGGTGAGTTTGAGCGGAATGCTGGCGCCTTCGTGGATGGCACCGGCACTCAACTGAATACTTTCGGCACTCAATTGCTTGCCGGTTTGTTCATCGGTGTATTCAACACGAGCGTTGTTGATGGTCAGGCTGTCGATGTCCAGGCGGATCGGCTGTGGCGGTTTTTCCGGCTTGGTTTCGGCCACTGGTTCGACCGGCGCGGGAGCGGGAGTGTCCGTGGTTTCGTCAGGCAGGTTCTTGCCGATGTCTTCCCAGTTGCCGTGGCCTTGCTTGTCGCGGTTCAGGCGCAGGTTCAGGCCCTCGACACGCACATCGCTCATCTGCACTTCGCGGCGCAGCAGTGGCAGTACGCGTACCGACAGGCCGAGCATCTGCAAATCGGCGAAAGGTTGAGTCGGTGCGTTCAGGGTCGCGACGCTGGCCTCGTGCAGTTCCAGGCCCAGCCAGGGGAACAGGCTCCAGCCGATATCGCCATTGAGCGTCAGCTCGATGTGGGCCTTGTCGCGGGCTATCTGGCGAATTTCTTCTTTGTAGTCGTTGGGATCGAAGAGGTGGGTCAGGGCAAAGCCGAGCGCCACAATGATCAGCAACAGCCCCAGAAGTACCAGACCCAGGATTTTGCCGAACGCTTTCATGGGCGAGTCCTTGTATGTCGATTTCAAAATTTAGCCGAAGAGTATAACGCCCGACGGCCTGCGTCAGTTCGTGGATCGTTACATTGTATCCACGAGGGGTGAAATGAGATTTTGACGTCAGAAAAGTACAGATAATCCTAAAAAGGTGGTGGCAGTTTGATTTTTCTGTCATCCACTGATGCTAATCTCTGCACGTTCGTCCGCCTTCTGCGACGTATCGTCGCGCTTCAAATGGAGCTTCACTCACAAAAACGGCCACGCTTTGCGTGCAAGGCCGAGGAGGAGAGCGCCTGACGGACGCATACCAATAACTGGGGGAAACACCAATGAGCACTAGCACTGTGGCCGGCACTGCCGCCGCACAGCCTGCGTTCCTGTCCAAGGAACGCATCATCGCCAAGCCGGGCTTCAACCGCTGGCTGGTTCCACCGGCCGCACTGGCCATCCACCTGTGCATCGGCATGGCCTATGGCTTCTCGGTATTCTGGCTGCCGTTGTCCAAGGCGCTGGGTATCACCGCACCGGTCGCCTGCGCGCCAGACATGAGCTTCATCGCCCAAGTCTTCTCGTCCCAATGCGACTGGCCTATCTCCATGCTGGGCTGGATCTACACCCTGTTCTTCATCTTCCTGGGCTGCTCGGCAGCAATCTGGGGCGGCTGGCTGGAACATGCCGGGCCACGCAAGGCCGGCGTTGTCTCGGCGTTGTGCTGGTGCGGTGGCCTGCTGATCTCGGCGCTGGGTATCTATACCCACCAGATCTGGCTGATGTGGATCGGCTCCGGTGTGATTGGCGGTATCGGCCTGGGCCTGGGCTATATCTCGCCCGTTTCGACCTTGATCAAGTGGTTCCCGGACAAGCGCGGCATGGCGACCGGCATGGCGATCATGGGCTTTGGCGGCGGCGCGATGGTGGGTGCGCCCCTGGCTGCGGCACTGATGGGCCATTTCTCTTCGCCCACCAGCGTGGGCGTATGGCAGAGCTTTGTGGTCATGGCGGCGATTTACTTCGTGTTCATGATCGGTGGCGCCCTGCTGTATCGCGTACCGCCGACCGGTTGGAAGCCTGAGGGCTGGACCGCGCCGGCGAAAAAAGCCAGCAATGCGATGATCACTCACCGTCACGTGCATGTGAATGTGGCGTGGAAAACCCCGCAGTTCCGCCTGGTATGGCTGGTGCTGTGCCTGAACGTATCGGCCGGTATCGGCATCCTCGGCATGGCTTCGCCACTGCTGCAGGAAGTGTTCGGCGGCAAGTTGCTGGGTGTTGATGTGCCATTTGGTCAACTGGATGCCGGTCAGCTGGCCTTCATTGCAGCCATTGCCGCTGGTTTTACCGGCCTGTTGAGCCTGTTCAACATTGGTGGCCGGTTCTTCTGGGCGTCGTTCTCTGACTACCTGGGGCGTAAAAACACCTACTTCGTGTTCTTCGCCCTGGGCTTTGCCCTGTACGCGCTGATCCCGAACCTGGGGCACCTGGGCAACGTGGCGCTGTTTGTGGCGGCGTTCTGCATCATCCTGTCGATGTACGGCGGTGGTTTTGCCACGGTCCCGGCCTACCTGGCCGACCTGTTCGGCACCCAGATGGTAGGCGCGATCCACGGTCGTCTGTTGACCGCCTGGGCCGCTGCGGGCGTGTTGGGCCCGGTGCTGGTGAACTACCTGCGTGAGTACCAGTTGAGCATCGGCGTTGAACGCGCCGCGGCGTATGACATCACCTTGTACATCCTCGCCGGCCTGCTGGTGCTGGGTTTCATCTGCAACCTGCTGGTGCGCCCGGTGGCCGACAAGTACTTCATGAGCGACGCCGAACTGGCAGCCGAACAGGCGCTGGGTCATGATAAAGGTGCCGATGCCACCACCGTGCTGGAGTGGAAGGCCTCCGCCGCCAGCAAGCCGTTGGCGATCGCCGCCTGGCTGGTGGTCGGTATTCCGTTGGCGTGGGGTGTGTGGGTGACCCTGCAGAAGACCGCAGTACTGTTCCACTGACACCGCAATAAGGGTGGGCCCGGCTCCTGTGGGGCCGGGCTTGTGTGGGAGCTCCTACATAAACCCATGCTCACATGTATGCACATGTCTATCCCCGACATTCCTCGCTCCAACTCGTCAGTCTTATCCCCTTCGTTGTTTCTGTTTAGCGCCCGCGCCCCTATAATGGCTGCCTTTTTCGCCCAATGATTTTGCGGAGCTGGTGATGGCCGAACGTAAGGCATCTGTCGAGCGCGACACTCTGGAAACCCAGATCAAAGCCTCGATCAACCTGGATGGCACCGGAAAGGCCCGATTTGATATCGGTGTCCCTTTTCTTGAGCACATGCTGGACCAGATCGCCCGTCATGGGCTGATCGACCTGGATATCGTCGGCAAGGGCGACCTGCACATCGACGACCACCACATGGTGGAAGACGTGGGCATCACCCTCGGCCAGGCGTTTGCCAAGGCCATCGGCGACAAAAAGGGCATCCGTCGCTACGGTCATGCCTATGTCCCGCTGGATGAAGCGCTGTCGCGTGTGGTCATCGACTTCTCCGGCCGCCCTGGCTTGCAGATGCACGTACCCTACACACGCGCCAACGTGGGCCGTGGCTTTGATGTGGACCTGTTCCAGGAATTCTTCCAGGGCTTCGTCAACCACGCACTGGTCAGCCTGCACATCGACAACCTGCGCGGCACCAACACCCACCACCAGATCGAAACCGTGTTCAAGGCTTTCGGCCGCGCGTTGCGCATGGCTGTGGAAGTCGATGAGCGCATGGGCGGGCAAATGCCGTCGACCAAGGGCGTTCTGTAATGCAGACGGTCGCGGTTATCGATTACGGCATGGGTAACCTGCACTCGGTGGCCAAGGCCCTTGAGCATGTAGGTGCCGGCAAGGTGCTGATCACCAGCGATGCTAACGTGATTCGCGAAGCCGACCGTGTGGTGTTTCCAGGCGTTGGTGCGATTCGCGATTGCATGGCCGAAATCCGCCGCCTGGGCTTTGACAGCCTGGTGCGCGAGGTCAGCCAGGATCGCCCGTTCCTCGGCATCTGCGTGGGCATGCAAGCCTTGCTCGACAGCAGTGAAGAGAACGGTGGCGTCGATTGCATCGGGATGTTCCCGGGCCAAGTGAAGTTCTTTGGCAAAGACCTGCATGAAGGTGGTGAGCACCTGAAGGTGCCGCACATGGGCTGGAACGAGGTGCGCCGCACCGTCGACCACCCGCTGTGGCATGAAATCCCGGACATGGCGCGTTTCTACTTCGTGCACAGCTACTACATCGCCGCCGGTAACCCGCGCCAGGTGGTGGGTGGTGGGCATTACGGCGTCGACTTCGCCGCAGCGCTGGCCGAAGGTTCGCGTTTTGCCGTGCAGTTCCACCCGGAGAAGAGCCATACCCATGGCCTGCAATTGCTGCAGAACTTCGCCGCGTGGGATGGTCGCTGGTAATGGCCAAGAAACCGAAGCCGCCGATCTTGAACCTCACGCCCGAGCAGGAGCGTGCGGCCACCGACAAGATCAAACGTTTCATGGAAGACCGCTTCGAGCTCAAGCTGGGTTCGTTCGAGGTCGCCGAGATTCTTGAGCTGTTCACCACCGAAGTGGCGCCGCATTATTACAACAGGGCGGTTTTCGACACGCAGACGCTCCTTAAAGAAAGGTTCGAAAGCATCGAAAGCGACTTGTGGTCGCTTGAGAAACCCTGATTTCCCAAGCATTGCTGAATATCGAATAAGGTTTGCCAGATGCTGATTATCCCCGCTATCGATCTCAAGGACGGCGCTTGTGTACGCCTGCGCCAGGGCCGCATGGAAGATTCCACGGTGTTCTCCGATGACCCGGTGAGCATGGCCGCCAAATGGGTGGAAGGTGGCTGCCGTCGTTTGCATCTGGTGGACTTGAACGGTGCCTTCGAAGGCCAGCCGGTCAATGGCGAGGTGGTCACCGCGATTGCCAAGCGCTACCCCAACCTGCCGATCCAGATCGGCGGCGGCATTCGCTCCCTGGAAACCATCGAGCACTACGTGAAAGCGGGCGTGAGCTACGTGATCATTGGCACCAAGGCCGTCAAAGACCCAGCCTTCGTCGCCGAAGCCTGCCGTGCGTTCCCCGGCAAGGTTATCGTCGGCCTGGATGCCAAGGACGGCTTTGTTGCCACCGATGGCTGGGCTGAAATCAGCACCGTGCAGGTGATCGACCTGGCCAAGCAGTTCGAAGCCGACGGCGTGTCCGCCATCGTTTATACCGACATCGCCAAAGACGGCATGATGCAGGGCTGCAACGTACCCTTCACCGCAGCCCTGGCAGCGGCCACCAAGATTCCGGTGATCGCCTCGGGCGGCATTCACAACCTGGGTGACATCAAGTCGCTGCTGGACGCCAAGGCTCCCGGCATTATCGGCGCCATCACCGGCCGTGCGATCTATGAAGGCACCCTGGACGTCGCCGAAGCTCAGGCTTACTGCGACGCCTACAACGGCTGAGGACTGACTATGGCGCTGGCCAAACGCATCATCCCTTGCCTGGACGTCGACAACGGTCGTGTGGTCAAGGGCGTCAAGTTCGAGAACATCCGTGATGCCGGCGACCCGGTGGAAATCGCCCGTCGCTACGATGAGCAAGGTGCCGACGAGATCACCTTCCTCGACATCACCGCCAGCGTCGATGGCCGCGACACCACGCTGCATACCGTCGAGCGCATGGCCAGCCAGGTGTTTATCCCGCTGACCGTGGGCGGTGGCGTGCGCACCGTGCAAGACATCCGCAACCTGCTTAATGCCGGTGCGGACAAGGTCTCGATCAACACCGCCGCCGTGTTCAACCCTGAGTTTGTCGGCGAAGCCGCGCAACACTTCGGCTCGCAATGCATCGTCGTCGCCATCGACGCCAAGAAGGTTTCCGGCCCGGGCGAAACCCCGCGCTGGGAGATCTTCACCCATGGCGGGCGCAAGCCTACCGGGCTGGATGCGGTGGAGTGGGCGATGAAGATGGAAGGCTTGGGCGCCGGTGAAATCCTGCTGACCAGCATGGACCAGGACGGCATGAAAAACGGCTTCGACCTGGGCGTCACCCGCGCCATCAGCGATGCCCTGGGCATCCCGGTGATCGCCTCCGGTGGCGTCGGTAACCTGCAGCATTTGGCCGATGGCGTGATCGAGGGCCATGCCAGCGCGGTGCTGGCGGCGAGTATTTTCCACTTTGGCGAATACACCGTGCCTGAGGCCAAAGCCTATATGGCGGCGCGCGGTATCGTCGTTCGCTAAACGCTACTGGACACCATGGCAGGCTCGCGGCACTCTCTGCGCTTGCCATGGATTCCGGTAGCCTTCATGTTCAAACACCTGCTGCTCGCCCTTGCCAGTACCTCCCTGCTCATGGCCGGTACGGCCAAAGCCGAAGAACCGTCGGACGCCTCCCTGGTGCTGCTGACGGAAAATTTCCCGCCCTACAACATGGCGAAAAACGGCAAGAACTTCGCCAAGGACGAGAACATCGAAGGCATCGCCGTGGACATCGTGCGCGAGACGTTCCAGCGTGCCGGTATTTCCTACAACCTCACCTTGCGTTTCCCTTGGGAACGAATCTACAAGCTCGCCCTGGAAAAGCCCGGTTACGGCGTATTTGTCATGGCGCGCTTGCCAGACCGTGAAGCCTTGTTCAAATGGGTCGGCCCCATCGGCCCGGACGATTGGGTGCTGCTGGCCAAGGCCGACAGCAAGATCCAGCTCAGCGATCTTGAGCACGCCCGCCGCTACAAAATCGGCGCTTACAAGGGCGATGCGATTGCCGAAACCTTGGGAAAGCAGGGGCTCAACCCGATTGTCGCTCTGCGCGACCAGGACAATGCGCAAAAACTCATGGAAGGCCAGATCGACCTTTGGGCTACTGGCGATCCTGCTGGGCGTTACCTGGCGCGGCAGGTCGGTGTAACAGGGCTTAAGACCGTGTTGCGGTTCAACAGCGCGCAGCTTTATCTGGCGTTGAACAAGGACGTGCCTGATGAGGTGGTCGCCAAGCTCCAGGCTGCGCTGGATGAGTTACGCAAGAGCGGTCGTGTAGACGAAATCATGGCGCGTTACCTCTGAAGTTGGCAGTTGCGCAGAATAAACGCGGTCAAAATGTGGGAGGGGGCTTGCCCCCGATAGCAGTAGATCAGCCAAGACATTTTCAGCTGACACACCGCCATCGGGGGCAAGCCCCCTCCCACATTGGATCTTCGCTGCCTTCATTTAGCGATAGATGCCGTTTTTGCCGTGGGCACTCATCGCCCGGTTACTGCGCACGCTGATCATCAATTTGATATCGATCCACTCCACGCCCTGGGCCTTGAGCTTGGGCAATTCGCGCTCCAGCACTGCCAGGGTCTGCGGGTAAGGGTGCCCGATCATCACCGCCGAGCCCTGCTTGTGCGCCAGCTTGATCGCGGTTTGCAGTTGTGTGGTAATCGCTGCCTCGGTGCGTTCGTCATCAAGGAACACATCCCGCGAAACATGGGCCAAACCGATCTTCTGCGCCTCGGCGGCGGCGACGGTCTGCGCGCTGGTGCGGCTGTCCACGAAGAACTTATGACGCCGTTGCAACTCACCCATCAACCACGCCATCGCCTGGGGCTGCGCCGTCATGCGGCTGCCCATATGGTTGTTGATACCGGCGGTGTAGGGCACCGCTTCAAACGCGGCATCCAGGCGCTTGCCCAGTTCTTCGATAGACAGCTGCGGGTGCCAGGCGAAGGGGCCGGTGGCCGGGTCCATGGGCATGTGCAGGATCACGATCTTGCCGGCCTTGTGGGCCTCGCGGGCGAATTCAGTGGCGTGGGGCGTGTCGGGCATGATCGCGGCCGTTACCGGGCCGGGCAGCCCAAGCACACGGCGATCGCGCGGCAGGTTTTGCCCCAGGTCGTCGATGATGAGAGTCAGGTAGGCTTTGTGGGGTTCGTCGGCAGGGGCCGCGTGAGCGACCCCTGCCAGGCTGCACAGCACAGCGATGATCAGGGCAAAACGCATGATCAACGGCTGCGCGTGATGCTCAGGCCCTTGAGCAGGCTCAGTGCCTGGGCCAACTGGTAGTCATCATCCTGCGGCATCGGCTTGGCCTTGGCGCCGCTGCCGGTAGGCTGGTCGGCACCGCCGTTGCCATTGCCCAGGTGACCTTGCAGGTCGGCCTCTTTGTAGTACTCGCCGTCGATCTCGTTGGTGATCTTGGCTCTGCGTACTTCGATGTCCGGCACGATGCCCTGGGCCTGGATCGAGCGGCCGTTAGGCGTGTAGTACAGCGCCGTGGTGATTTTCAGTGCGCGTTCGTTGTTCAACGGCAACACGGTCTGCACCGAGCCTTTGCCGAAGCTGGTGGTGCCCATCAGCACGCCGCGCTTGAGGTCTTGCAGGGCGCCGGCGACGATTTCCGAGGCCGAGGCGCTGCCGCCGTTGATCAGTACCGCCAACGGTACGTTCTCGCTCAAGTCGTTGCCGGTGGCCGAGAAGCGCAACTCGGAGTTGGCAATACGGCCCTTGGTGTAGACGATCAGGCCCTTGGTGACAAAGTGGTCGACCACTTCAACCGCCGACTGCAACACGCCGCCTGGGTTGTTGCGCAGGTCAAGCACGATGCCGTTGAGCTTCTTGCCGTTGTCTTTGCGCAGCTTGGCCAGGGCCTTGGCCACTTCGTCGCCGGTCTTGACCTGGAACTGGGTGATACGGATGTAACCGTAGCCCGACTCCAGCAACTGGCTCTTCACGCTCTTGACCGTGATGGTCGCGCGGGCCAGGGTCACGTCAAACGGGTTGCCGCCGTCGCGCACCAGGGTCAGGGTGATCTTCTGGCCGAGCTTGCCGCGCATTTTGTCGACGGCTTCGGTCATGGTCTGGCCGCGGGTCGGCTGGCCGTTGATCTTCACGATCAGGTCGCCAGCCTGGATACCGGCCTTGGATGCAGGGGTATCGTCGATGGGCGAGACCACTTTGATCTGGCCGTCTTCAGAGCCCACTTCGATGCCCAGGCCGCCGAACTCACCGCTGGTGCTTTCCTGCAACTCGGCGAAATCTTCCGGGCCCAGGTAGGCGGAGTGCGGATCAAGGTTGCTCAGCATGCCCTTGATGGCATTTTCCAGCAGAGCCTTGTCGTCTACAGGTTCGACATACGCTGCCTTGATCCGGTCCATGACCTCGGCAAAGGTGCGCAGCTCATCCAGCGGCAACGGCGCCTTGGTCGTCGCAGCCGTGGTGGGTGCAGCTGGTGCGGCCTGGTCGGCAAAAGCCAGAGGCGCGCCGATCACCAGGGCGATCGTCAGGGCCAGCGAAGTGAGGCGGGACAAATGCAGCATGTCGAACGAACTCCTAATGTAGATGCGGCCCTATCCTTGGGAACGGCACCATTGTGCGGGATCGCTCGGGCGACCCTGCTGACGAATAGCGAAGTACAGCGCCGGGGTGTCCTGGCCGCCACTGTTACCGACAGTGGAGATGGATTCACCGGCTTTTACAACATCACCTGCCGACTTGAGTAATGTCTGATTGTGGCCGTAAAGGCTCAAATAGCCATTTCCGTGGTCGAGAATCACCAGCAAACCGGCGCCCCGCAGCCAATCGGCAAATACCACGCGCCCACCGTGAACGGCGTGGACCTGGCTGCCGGCGGAGGCGCTGATCATCACCCCATCCCACTTGGCGCGAGTGTCATCGCCGCGGGTTTCTCCAAAGCGTGCCAATAGTCGACCATCAACCGGCCATGGAAGTTTGCCCCGCGCTGAAGCAAAAGGGCCGCCGAACGACTCGCCGCTGCTGGAAACCAGCGGGCCAGGGCTTGCACGCTCGGGTTTGCGCGGTGCTGGCGCGTCGCTGGTGGCTGCCAGTTCGGCCTCACGCTGACGCTTTTTTTCCGCTTCCTGCTGGGCGATCAGCGCTTTTTGCCGCGCCTCTTCGGCCTCACGTGCCTGGCGCGCCAGGGTTTCTTCGATGGTTTTGAGCACTTTGGCCAGGTCGGCCTGGTCCTGCTCGCGTGCCTGGAGCTTGGCGTCGCGGGCTTTTACATCGCTATTGAGCTTGGCCAGGGCCTGCTGGCGTTCCTTGCGCACCTTGTCCAACTGATCACGCTGGGTGTCGAGGGCGGTTTTCTGGTCGAGCAGTTGTGATTGCTGGTCGGCGATTTCCTGTTCGACATTGGCCAGTTGGCGCAGGGTTTCGTTAAACCCCTTCAATTGCGCCAGGCGCGCCTGGCTCAGGTAGTCGTAATAAGTGAGGGTGCGGGCGAATTTCTCAGGGTTTTGCTGGTTGAGCAGCAGCTTGAGGTATTCCTGGCGGCCGCTTTGGTAGGCGGCGCGGGCCTGGATCGCGATCAGGCGTTGCTGTTCAACGCGGGCGCTCTGGAGTTTTTTTTTCTCAGCGTCGAGTCGCTCCAGTTCCGACTCGCTCTTCTTTAGTTCTTTTTGCAGCTCCTGGACCTGCTTTTCCAGCTTGCCCATCTCGGTTTCCGTGCCGCGCAGGTCTTTCTGCACTCCGGATTTTTCTTCCTGGAGCTTGCCGAGCAGCTTTTTCAGCTCGGTAATGTCCTGACGCGTAGCGTCCAACTGTTGTTGGGTTTGTGCGCGCTCATCGGCAAACGCCGGTTGGAGCAGGCAGACAAGAGCGAGGGTTATCAAGGCGCGAAGCATAGAGGCGGGCGACACCAGGGGAAAAGGACGGCCTAGTATGCCCGCCAAGCGCTGCAAAAAAAACGCCCAATTGGGGCGGTAGGGCAAGATAGCTGCCGAGTGGCGATGGTATGGCGAAAAGACATCTACCAAACACCACAAAACCAATGTGGGAGCGGGCTTGCCCGCGATTGCGGTGGGTCAGCGACATAGATGTCGACTGATTAGCCGCTATCGCGGGCAAGCCCGCTCCCACACTGTTTTGTGGCGTACTTTGGATCAGACCAGGATTGAGGTCCCGGTCATCTCTTTCGGCTTCTCCAGCCCCATCAGCATCAGCATGGTCGGCGCTACATCCGCCAGTACGCCGCCATCACGCACTTTGAAATCACGCTTGCCGACGTAGATGAACGGCACCGGCTCGGTGGTGTGGGCGGTGTGTGCCTGGCCGGTGGATTCGTCAGACATCTGCTCGCAGTTACCGTGGTCAGCGGTGATCAGCGCTTCGCCGCCGACTTTTTCCAGCGCATCCACGATGCGGCCAACACATTTGTCCAGGCATTCCACGGCCTTGACCGCCGCTTCCAGGTTGCCGCTGTGGCCGACCATGTCGCCGTTGGCGTAGTTGACCACGATCACGTCGTAACGCTGGTGATCAATGGCGTCGACGATCTTGTCGGTCACTTCCGGTGCGCTCATTTCCGGCTGTAAATCGTAGGTAGCGACTTTTGGTGACGGGATCAGGATGCGCTCCTCGCCGGGGAACGGCTCTTCGCGGCCACCGGAGAAGAAGAAGGTCACGTGGGCGTACTTTTCGGTCTCGGCGATGCGCAGCTGGGTCTTGCCGTTCTTGGCCAGGTAGTCGCCCAGCACGTTTTCCAGGCTGCCCGGGGCGAATGCCGACGGGGCCGGGATGTTGGCAGCGTATTGGGTGAGCATGACGAACTCGACTTTCGGCTGGCGTGCACGCGCAAAATCCTTGAAGCCGTCATCGACGAACACATGGCTCAGCTCGCGGGCACGGTCGGCGCGGAAGTTCATGAACACCACGGCATCGCCGTCTTCGACCTTCACCGGCTCACCGATGGTGGTGGCCTTGACGAACTCATCGCTCTCGCCACGGGCATAGGCTGCTTCCAGACCCTCCTGGGCGGTGGCGGCGTTGAATTCGGCCTGGCCGTCGACGATCAGGTTGTAGGCCTGGGAGACGCGGTCCCAACGGTTGTCACGGTCCATGGCGAAGTAACGGCCCACCAGGCTGGCGATGCGGCCCTTGCCGAGTGCGGCGAAGGTGGCGTCGAGCAGCTCGATCGACGATTGCGCGCTTTTGGGCGGGGTGTCGCGGCCGTCGAGGAAGGCGTGCAGGTAGATCTTGTCGGCACCGCGCTTGAAGGCCAGTTCGGCCATGGCGATCAGGTGATCCTGGTGGCTGTGGACGCCGCCGTCCGACAGCAGGCCCATGAAGTGCACGGCTTTACCGGCGGCGACGGCTTTATCGACCGCAGCGCAGATGGTCGGGTTTTCGAAAAACTCGCCATCGCGGATCGCTTTGGTCACACGGGTGAAGTCTTGATATACCACTCGTCCGGCGCCGAGGTTCATGTGACCGACTTCCGAGTTGCCCATCTGGCCGTCCGGCAGGCCCACGTCCATGCCGGAACCGGAGATCAGACCGTTGGGAACCGTTGCCGTCAGGCGGTCCAGCACGGGCTTGTTGGCCGAGTACACGGCGTTGTCGTGGTGGCTTTCACTGTGTCCGAAGCCATCGAGAATTATCAGGACCAAAGGTTTAGGCGTGGTAGTCATAGATCCTCTCGCGGCGGTAATAAAGGAAGACAATGGAAAAGGGAGTGGCAGTTTAAAGCGAAGTTCCGAGCGCGTCACCGCTTTACGGGGGTTGGCCCTCCTTGGCGGCTGTGTATACTTACCGCCATTTTAACGCCCTGGAACCTCCTTGATGGTTGATCACCTGATTGCATTTGCCACTGCCCACTACCTGCTCGTGGGTGCCTTCGTCATCCTGCTGGCGCTGCTGATCGCGCATGAACTGAGCCGCGGTGGTCGCAGCCTGAGCACGTCGGAGCTGACCGCGCTGGTCAACAAGGATGAGGCCGTTGTCGTCGATATTCGCCCGGCCAAGGATTATGCCGCCGGCCATATCGTTGGCGCCCTGAACATTCCCCAGGACAAGCTGATCGCACGCTTGGCCGAGCTGGAAAAATACAAGGCCAAGACCATTATTCTGGTCGACGCCCAAGGCCAGCACTCCGGCACCCACGCCCGCGAGATGCTCAAGACCGGCTTCACCGCCGCCAAGCTGTCGGGTGGTATCAGCAGCTGGCGTGGCGATAACCTGCCGTTGGTGAAGTGATATGAGCCAGGTTGTCGTATATTCCAGCGATTATTGCCCGTTTTGCATTCGAGCCAAGCAGCTGCTGCAGAGCAAGAAGGTCGCCTTCGATGAGATCAAGGTCGATGGCAAGCCTCAGGTGCGCGCCGAAATGGCCCAGAAGGCTGGCCGCACGTCGGTCCCGCAGATCTGGATCGGCGCCCGGCATATCGGTGGTTGCGATGACCTGTTCGCTCTGGAGCGCGCCGGTAAACTTGATGCGCTGCTGTCCGTCTGACTGCTAACCCCTTAAGAACCCCAAGATAAAGAAGGATCTGCGATGACTGATCAACAGAACACCGAAGCAGCAGAAGCTCAAGGCCCACAGTTTTCGCTGCAGCGCATCTACGTGCGCGACCTGTCGTTCGAAGCGCCGAAAAGCCCGGCGATCTTCCGTCAGGAATGGACCCCAAGCGTTGCGCTGGACCTGAACACCCGTCAAAAAGCCCTGGAAGGCGACTTCCACGAAGTGGTGCTGACCCTGTCGGTTACCGTCAAGAACGGCGAAGAAGTGGCCTTCATCGCTGAAGTGCAACAGGCCGGTATCTTCCTGATCCAGGGTCTGGACGAAGCCTCCATGAGCCACACCCTGGGCGCGTTCTGCCCGAACATCCTGTTCCCGTATGCCCGTGAGACCCTGGACAGCCTGGTCACCCGTGGCTCGTTCCCGGCGCTGATGCTGGCTCCGGTGAACTTCGATGCCCTGTACGCCCAAGAGCTTCAGCGCATGCAACAGGAAGGCGCGCCGACGGTTCAGTAAGTCGATGCGGTAACAATGTGGGAGGGGGCTTGCCCCCGATAGCGGTGGACCAGTCACATAAGTGATGACTGACACTCCGCCATCGGGGGCAAGCCCCCTCCCACATTTGTTTTGCGTATTACTTGAAGCCCAGTTGGCGCCAGCCTTCGTAAACAGCGACGGCCACGGTGTTGGACAGGTTCAGGCTGCGGCAGCCTTCACGCATCGGCAAGCGCAGGCGGTGGCCATCGGGCAATGCGTCGAGCACCTCGGCCGGCAGGCCCCGGCTTTCCGGGCCGAACAGGAAGGCATCGCCCTCGGCAAAGCTGGCATCGTGAAACGGGCGCGAACCCTTGGTGGTGAACGCGAACAAGCGCGGATGGCCCAGGCTTTCCAGACAACTGGCCAGGTCGGCGTGACGCTTGAGGGTGGCGTACTCGTGGTAGTCCAGCCCGGCGCGGCGCAGGCGCTTGTCGTCCATGTCGAAGCCCAACGGCTCGATCAAATGCAGGTGGCAGCCACTGTTGGCGCACAGCCTGATAACGTTGCCGGTATTCGGCGGAATTTCTGGTTGAAAAAGGATGACGTGAAACATGCACGGCTCCGAAGGCAAAGATGCGCTGCATTCTACCCCTGAAGAAGACCCGAGGCCGAAGCTATTGCCGAGGGTTTTGGGCTCGTTGGCGATTGTCGGCCTGATGGTCGGCTTGATGATCGGTCGCCTGACCACGCCGGACCCGGTCCAGTTACTGGAGGTAGTACCGGCTGTCGACGGTGTAGCGGTGTGGTTCAGCCGCGAACCCAAGCTGCACGGTGAGCATATCGACGGTACCGTGGCGCTGCTGTTCGACGCCTTGGGCAAACCTGCCGGCGGGCAACTGAAGGTCAATGACAAGGACGTGAATTGGCGTGTGCGCAAGACCGATGGCGGTTTGCTGCTGAACCTGGTGGCGGCGCGGCCGTTGCGTGGGGAGTGGAAGGGCCAGGAGGTCGACGACCGCTGGCGGTTGGAGATCCATCTCCAGGAGCAATAAAAGAGGGAGTTCCCGGCCTGCCTGTACCAGGGCTCCCAAAACGGTTGAAGCCAAGGGCTTCGGTGTTAAAGAGGGGATTCTCGGCCTGCCTGTACCAAGGTCCCCGAAACTGGGTTGTGCTGGGGTTATTGCAGGGGGCGTGCCAAAACTTGCCATTGCTGCTGGAAAAAAATGCCAAAAAGCGCAAAGCCCCGGAATACGGGGCTTTGATTGTTTCTGCTGCCAAGAAATTTGTAGCGAAAGCGATATGCAGGTTTTCTGGTCTGTGCTCAATGCCGGTTCATCGTGCATTGAAGCGGTGCACAGTCTGCAGGCATTGCACAAAACCAATGTGGGAGCTGGCTTGCCTGCGATGACGGCGTGTCAGCCCTATACAGGGTGACTGACACACCGTCATCGCGGGCAAGCCCGGCTCCCACGCTGGGCCTTCAGCGGTCCAGGGGTTCAGGCCTCATCACCCTCATCATCATCCCCGCCATCCACCTTCATCCCCAACTCCTTGATCTTGCGCGTCAGGGTATTGCGCCCCCAGCCCAGCAGCACCGCCGCATCGCGGCGGCGGCCGGCAGTGTGCTTCAACGCGGTCTCGATCATGATCCGTTCGAACGCCGGCACGGCGCTGTCCAGCAGGTTCGACTGGCCGCGCGCCAACGCCTGGTCGGCCCATTGGCGCAGCGCTTGTTCCCAGTTGGTCACGGGTGCCGAATCCTGCGGCAGGCTCAGCAGCTCCGGTGGCAGGTCGCTGATGTGTACTTCACGCCCGGACGCCATCACGGTGATCCAGCGGCAGGTGTTCTCCAGCTGGCGCACGTTGCCGGGCCACGGCAGGTTCTTGAGGTATTCCTCGGTCTCGCTTTTGAGCAGTTTGGGCTCCACCGCCAACTCAAGCGCGGCACGGCTGAGGAAGTGGCGGGCGAGGGTGGGGATGTCTTCGCGGCGGTCCGACATGCGCGGGATATGGATGCGGATCACGTTGAGGCGGTGGAACAAGTCCTCGCGGAATTTGCCGGCGTGTACCAGGGTTTCCAGGTTCTGGTGGGTGGCCGCAATGATGCGCACATCGACCTTGACCGGCGTATGCCCGCCCACACGGTAGAACTCACCGTCGGCCAGCACGCGCAGCAAACGAGTTTGGGTATCGGCCGGCATATCGCCGATTTCATCGAGAAACAGTGTGCCGCCGTCGGCCTGTTCAAAGCGCCCGCGACGCAGGTTGGCTGCGCCGGTGAACGCGCCTTTCTCATGGCCGAACAGCTCGGACTCCATCAAATCCTTGGGGATCGCCGCCATGTTCAGCGCGATAAACGGCGAGGCCGCCCGCGGGCTGTGACGGTGCAGGGCGTGGGCCACCAGTTCTTTACCGGTGCCCGACTCGCCATTGATCAGCACCGTGATGTTGGAGTGGCTCAAGCGCCCGATGGCGCGAAACACTTCCTGCATCGCCGGCGCTTCCCCGATGATTTCCGGGGTGCGGGTCAGGGTTGGCGGGGCTTCCTGGTTCTGTTGTTCCTGGGCGTGCTGATTGGCGCGCTTGACCAGCGCCACCGCCTCATCCACGTCGAACGGCTTGGGCAGGTATTCAAAAGCGCCGCCCTGGTAGGACGCGACAGCGCTGTCCAGGTCCGAGTGCGCTGTCATGATGATCACCGGCAAGCGCGGGTGCTGCTCGCGGATGCGCGCCAGCAAGTCCAGGCCGCTGGCGCCGGGCATACGGATGTCGGAAATGATCACGTCCGGCTGCTGGCGTGCCAGGCGGCTCATCACCCCGTCGGCGCTGTCGAAGCTTTGGGTGGTCATGCCTTCCTGTTGCAAGGCTTTTTCCAGGACCCAACGGATAGAACGGTCGTCATCGACGATCCAGACAGTTTCACTACGGCTCATGTCGTGGGGGCTCCTTGTTCCAATGGCAGGAAGATCGAGAACGTGGTGTGGCCGGGATGGCTCTCACATTCGATCAGGCCCTGGTGCTGGCTGATGATGTTCTGGGTAATGGCCAGGCCCAGCCCGGTACCGTCCGGGCGGCCACTGACCATGGGGAAGAAGATGGTTTCCTGCAGCTCGGCGGGAATGCCCGGGCCGTTGTCGATGATTTCGACCTTGGTCACCAGGCGATGGCGCACATGGCCGATGGTGAACTGGCGCAGGGCGCGGGTGCGCAGGCTGATGCGGCCAAGGCGCAGTTCGTTCTGGCTGCTGATGGCTTGCATGGCGTTGCGCACGATATTGAGCACCGCCTGGATCATCTGCTCGCGGTCGATCAATACATCGGGAATGCTCGGGTCATAGTCGCGTACCAGGGTGATGCAGCCCTGGCTCTCGGCCTCGACCAGTTGGCAGACGCGCTCAAGCACCTCATGCACGTTGGTCATCGCCAATGACGGCAACTTGTTGGAGCCGAGCATACGGTCCACCAGGTTACGCAGGCGGTCGGCTTCTTCGATGATGACGTTGGTGTAGTCCTTGAGGTGCTCTTCGGGCAGCTCGCGCGCCAGCAGTTGCGCAGCGCCGCGAATCCCGCCGAGCGGGTTCTTGATTTCATGGGCCAGGCCGCGCACCAGCATCTTGCTGGTTTCCTGCTTGGACAGCTGCGCCTCTTCCTTGGTGATGCGCAGCAGGCGGTCGCGGGGGTGGACTTCGAGCAACAACAGCGTGGCGCCATTGCTCAGAATGGGGGTTACGGCGTAATCGACCGTCAGCGTTTGGCCGGTGAGGGCGGTGAGCATCGCTTCGCGCTTGGTGAACGGATGTGCCTGCTCCACGGCCTGGCGCAACGAGCTCAAGGCTTCGGCCGACTCGGTGAACAGCTCGCTGATGAACTGCCCATGGCTGCGCTGGCCGCTGATGGCCAGCAGCATCTCCGCCGCCGGGTTCATGTACTCAAGGCGCAAATCGGCATTGAGCAGGATGGTCGCGGTGGTCAGGTTGTCGAGTAACAAACGGTGCAGTGCATCACTGATGGTCATCGGGACCTCTTTTGGAGCAAGGCGCAGGCTTGAGGCACACGCTGATACAAGGAAAATGCAAAAACCAAACCAAGGCTCCGAAAAGAAGCGTTAAAGCCCTGAAATAGGGGTTTTAGGCGCGAAACTGTGGCGTTCTGCCAGCTTGATCGGGAAGAATCGAACCAAAATGGGCTGTGCCTGCGGGGAGGGTGCAACCTACCGCACCAATATAGTGCGGTTTTGTGAAGGTTGCTCAGTCGCTGTCAGGAGTGGACGGGGTTTAAGTGGGGGAGGGGGCTTTGTAGAGGCACAGCTCGGCCGTGGCGCGGATCATTGCCAGCTGGCGCAGCGGATCGTTCAAGGGCTCATGCACTGCTGCGGCCAGCCACTGCGGACACTGCGGGTCGGTGCGCTGGGGGGTGAAGTCGGCCAGTTGTTGCAGCAAGCGTTTTTGCAGCTCATCGAGCTGCGGGCGAATCTGCTTGATCAGGTCCGGGCGCGGATCATCGGGGGCCTTGCCCTGGAACTGCCAGTCGGACAGGTGGGTGTATTGCACCAGTTTGTTCGCCTCGATCTGCGCGGCGAAGAACTGCTCGGCAGCGGCCGGGTCCAGCTTGTAGCTCGGCGCCTGGGCAGTGACGCTGGCGATCACCTCTTGCTCGCGCTTCTTGTCCTCCACGGGCTTGTGGCTGTCCCATTTACTCAGCGCCACCTGGTCGGCAATCTCCAGGCGTTCGGCAATGCTGTTGAGCAGGGGTTCGAGCGTAGGCGGCGCAGCGCTCGCACTGGCACTGATGAACAGCAGGGCAAATACAAGTCGATGTCTCAAAGGTGATCTCCTGTGGGAGCGGGCTTGCCCGCGATGGCGGTGTGTCAGTGTTACAGCAGGTGGCCGGTAGTGCGCTATCGCAGGCAAGCCAGCTCCCACACTTTGATTGGGTTTGCAGAGCTGGCGTAGCGTAACGCCCAGGCAAAAAAAAGACCTCCCGGGGGAGGTCTTTTTCGTCACGCCGCTCTTAAGAAGCAGCGCTACCGGATCAGCAGCTGTAGTACAGCTCGTATTCCAGTGGGTGTACGAAGGTGCGCACCTTGATTTCTTCTTCGCTTTTCAGGGCAATGTAAGCGTCGATGAAGTCGTCGCTGAACACGCCGCCTTTGGTCAGGAACGCACGGCCCTTGTCCAGCTCTTCCAGGGCTTCTTTCAGGCTGCCGCACACTTGTGGGATCTCTTTGGCCTCTTCAGGCGGCAGGTCGTACAAGTTTTTGTCGGCGGCGTCGCCAGGGTGGATCTTGTTCTGGATACCGTCCAGGCCAGCCATCACCAGGGCAGCGAAGGCCAGGTATGGGTTGGCTGCCGGGTCCGGGAAGCGAGCTTCGATACGGCGAGCGCGCGGGCTGGACACGTAAGGAATACGGATCGAGGCCGAACGGTTGCGTGCCGAGTAGGCCAGCATCACCGGCGCTTCGAAACCTGGCACCAGACGCTTGTAGGAGTTGGTGGACGGGTTGGTGAAGCCGTTCAAAGCCTTACCGTGCTTGATGATGCCGCCGATGAAGTACAGGGCGGTGTCGGACAGGCCGGCATAACCTTCACCCGCGAAGGTGTTCTTGCCTTCTTTGGCGATGGACAGGTGAACGTGCATACCCGAACCGTTATCGCCGTACAGAGGCTTGGGCATGAAGGTAGCGGTACGGCCGTAAGCAACGGCAGTGTTGTGTACGCAGTACTTCAGGGTCTGAACTTCGTCAGCCTTGGCCACCAGGGTGTTGAACTTCACACCGATTTCGTTCTGGCCGGCAGTCGCCACTTCGTGGTGATGCACTTCGATGACCAGGCCCATGTCTTCCATGGCGTTGCACATGGAGGTACGGATTTCGTGGTCGTGGTCAAACGGTGGAACCGGGAAGTAGCCGCCTTTGATACCTGGACGGTGGCCATGGTTGCCGCCTTCCACGTCCTGGTCGGACATCCACGAGCCTTGCTCGGAGTAGATCTTGAACATGGAACCGGAGATGTCGGACTTGAACTTCACCTGGTCAAAGATGAAGAACTCTGGCTCCGGGCCCACGAATACAGTGTCACCAATACCGGTGGACTTCAGGTATTCCTCGGCACGCTTGGCGATCGCACGTGGGTCGCGGTCGTAGCCTTGCATGGTCGACGGCTCAATCACGTCGCAGACCAGGATCAGGGTCGGCTCTTCGGTGAACGGGTCCAGCACGGCAGTGCTGTCCTCCGGCATCAGGATCATGTCGGAAGCTTCAATGCCTTTCCAGCCGGCGATGGAGGAACCGTCGAACATTTTGCCTTCTTCGAAGAAAGCATCATCCAGCGCGTCGCGAGCCGGCATGGTCACGTGGTGCTGAGTGCCTTTTGTGTCCGTGAAGCGCAGATCAATCCATTTAACGTCATGATCTTTGATGAGTTGAACCGACTTCGACATGGTGTCCTCCGGGTGGCTTCGGGCTTGGGTAGTGGAGTTAGCCCTTAGAATGTGGGTGATGCCGGCGCGGATACTCCGCCAAGGCAACCTGCCTCACAAGAGAGCAAATTACATGCCAGTGCGCCAATATGGTCTTTTTGCCTCAAAATGGCCCCTATTGCGGTGCAAACGGCCAAAGCGCGGTAAATAGCGCACTGCAATGTAGCGTTAATTTACATAAATGACCCGTTTTGGTGCGTTGCGCGTTCGATGCATATTAACTGGTTAAACCTTGAGCGATTTCCGCTATAATCCGCGCCCCCCTTTTTCAGCAGGCCCGGCGCGCGCTGTTTCCATGAAATTAATCGTTAAAGTCTTCCCCGAGATCACCATCAAAAGCCGACCGGTACGGACGCGTTTCATCCGTCAGTTGGCCAAGAACATCCGTGCCGTGCTCCGTGACCTGGACCCGGCTGTGGTGGTGAACGGCGTGTGGGACAACCTCGAGCTGGAAACCCGCATTACCGACGCCAAAGCCTTGAAGGACATGACCGAGCGCCTGAGCTGCATGCCGGGTATCGCGCATTTCCTGCAGGTGGATGAGTACCCGCTGGGCGACTTCGACGACATCACCGAAAAGTGCAAGCAGCACTACGGCAGTGCGCTTGAAGGCAAGATTTTTTCGGTGCGCTGCAAGCGTGCCGGCAAGCACACCTTCAGCTCCATGGATGTCGAAAAATACGTCGGCAGCAAGCTGCGTCGCGAGTGCGGCGCCGCTGGAATTTCCCTTAAAGCGCCGCAAATTGAAGTGCGCATGGAAATTCGCGACCAACGGTTGTTTGTGATCCACAGCCAGCACAACAGCATCGGCGGCTACCCGCTGGGCGCCCTGGAACAGACCCTGGTATTGATGTCCGGCGGTTTCGATTCCACGGTGGCGGCCTACCAGATCATGCGCCGCGGCCTGATGAGCCACTTCTGCTTCTTTAACCTGGGCGGGCGTGCACACGAATTGGGCGTGATGGAAGTTGCGCACTTTATCTGGAAGAAGTACGGCAGCTCCCAGCGCGTGCTATTTGTAAGCGTGCCGTTCGAGGAAGTGCTGGGCGAAATTCTCGGCAAAGTCGATAACAGTCATATGGGCGTGGTATTGAAGCGTATGATGTTGCGCGCCGCGTCCCGAATCGCCGATCAATTGCAGATCGACGCCCTGGTGACCGGTGAGGCGATTTCCCAAGTGTCCAGCCAGACGCTGCCGAACCTGTCGATCATCGACTGCGTGACCGAGAAGCTGGTGCTACGCCCGCTGATCGCCAGCCACAAGCAGGACATCATCGACCTGGCAGAGCAAATCGGCACCGCCGACTTTGCCAAGCACATGCCTGAGTACTGCGGGGTCATCTCGGTGAACCCCAAGACCCACGCCAAGCGTCACCGTGTGGAGCATGAAGAGAAAGAATTCGACATGGCGATTCTGGAGCGTGCGCTCGAGAACGCCAAGCTGGTCCCAATCGATCGGGTGATCGACGAATTGGGCCAGGATGTAAAAATCGAAGAAGTCAGCGAAGCCCTGGCCGGCCAGATCGTCATCGACATCCGTCACCCGGATGCCGCTGAGGATGAGCCGCTGGAAATCGCTGGCATCGACGTGCAAACGCTGCCGTTCTACGCACTGAACGCGCGTTTCAAGGAACTGGATAACAGCCGTCAGTACCTGTTGTATTGCGACAAAGGCGTGATGAGTCGCCTGCATGCCCACCATTTGCTCAGTGAGGGGCATGCCAATGTGCGCGTTTATCGACCGAGCTAAGAGCCCGGGGCTGTTTGCCTGTGGCCTGCGTCACCGGCCCCCCGACTCTGCCGTCAAGCTGTAACGGCAAGGCCTGACTCTACTGTTAATCGCTGCCACGACCTGTCAGCACACCGAATCCTCTGATCGAGATACACAAGTGATCGAAAATCTACGTAACATCGCCATCATTGCTCACGTTGACCATGGTAAAACCACCCTGGTAGACAAACTCCTGCGTCAATCCGGCACCCTGGAGCGCAACGAGCTCAACGACGAGCGCGTGATGGACTCCAACGACCAGGAAAAAGAGCGCGGTATTACCATCCTGGCAAAAAACACCGCTATCAACTGGAACGGCTACCACATCAACATCGTGGATACCCCGGGCCACGCCGACTTCGGCGGCGAAGTAGAACGCGTAATGTCGATGGTTGACTCCGTTCTGCTGCTGGTTGACGCTCAAGACGGCCCTATGCCGCAAACCCGTTTCGTGACCAAGAAGGCTTTCGAAGCCGGCCTGCGTCCGATCGTGTGCATCAACAAGGTTGACCGTCCAGGCGCGCGTCCGGACTGGGTTCTGGACCAGATCTTCGACCTGTTCGACAACCTGGGTGCTACCGAAGAACAACTGGACTTCCAAGTCATCTACGCCTCGGCCCTGAACGGTATTGCTGGTCTTGACCACACCGACATGGCTGAAGACATGACCCCGCTGTACCAGTCGATCGTCGACAACGTACCTGCGCCAAAAGTTGACCGTGACGGCCCGTTCCAGATGCAAATCTCGGCACTGGACTACAACAGCTTCCTGGGTGTTATCGGCGTTGGCCGTATCGCTCGTGGTAGCGTCAAGCCGAACACTCCGGTTGTCGCTATCGGCGCCGACGGCAAGAAGCGTAACGGTCGTATCCTGAAGCTGATGGGTCACCACGGCCTGCACCGCATCGACGTTGAAGAAGCTTTCGCTGGCGACATCGTCTGCGTGAGCGGTATGGACTCGCTGTTCATCTCCGACACTCTGTGCCAGCCGGACAACGTTGAGGCGATGAAGCCTCTGACCGTTGACGAGCCAACCGTTTCCATGACCTTCCAGGTAAACGACTCGCCGTTCTGCGGTAAAGAAGGCAAGTTCGTGACCTCCCGTAACATCAAGGAACGTCTGGACAAGGAGCTGCTGTACAACGTTGCTCTGCGCGTTGAAGAAGGCGACTCGGCTGACAAGTTCAAGGTCTCCGGCCGTGGTGAGCTGCACCTCTCGGTACTGATCGAAACCATGCGTCGCGAAGGCTTCGAAATGGGTGTTGGTCGTCCGGAAGTGATCATCCGTCAGGTTGACGGCGTGAAGCAGGAACCGTTCGAAAACGTCACCATCGACACCCCTGAAGAATCCCAGGGCAAGGTCATGGAAGAGATGGGCCTGCGTAAGGGCGACCTGACCAACATGGTGCCGGATGGCAAAGGCCGTGTACGTCTGGAATACAACATCCCTGCTCGTGGTCTGATCGGTTTCCGTAACCAGTTCCTGACCCTGACCAACGGTGCTGGCATCCTGACCTCGATCTTCGATCGCTACGACACCATGAAGTCCGGCGACATGTCCGGCCGTCAGAACGGTGTTCTGGTATCGGTAGAAACCGGCAAGGCGCTGACCTACTCCCTGGAAACCCTCCAGGCGCGTGGCAAGCTGTTCGTTGAACACGGTCAAGAGATCTACAACGGCCAGATCGTTGGTCTGAACAGCCGTGACAACGACATGGGCGTCAACCCAACCAAAGGCAAGAAGCTCGACAACATGCGTGCTTCGGGCAAAGACGAAACCATCGCTCTGGTTCCACCTGTTCGCTTCACCCTGGAACAGGCCCTGGAATTCATCCAGGACGACGAGCTGTGCGAAGTCACGCCTAAGTCGATCCGCCTGCGTAAGAAGATCCTGGACGAAGGCGAGCGTACCCGCGCTGCCAAGAAAGCCAAGAACTGAGTTAACTCAGGCTGAATGAAAAACGCCCCCGGTCGAAAGGCCGGGGGCGTTTTTTTGTGCCTGCAGGTTTTGTGGTGACTGTGCCGGCCTCATCGCGGGCAAGCCCGGCTCCCACATTTTGGATCTGTGAATACATTCAAATGTGGGAGCTGGCTTGCCTGCGATGAGGCCCTTGAGGGCACTACAAAATCCGGATCAGAACTTGTCGAGGGTCTTGAAGTTGGTCTCGCGCACCACTTCCTTGGGCTTGTAGGCACAGTAACCCGGCCGCGGCCCGATTTTCGGGTGGTTGCGGCAGGTATCCGGACGCTTGTCATAAATAGTGCAAAAGCGCGTCTTACGATCCAGGTACAGGCAATCATTGTTGCTCATGCGCTGCAGGGTAAAAATCTCGGATTTATTGTTGTAGCGCTCGACGATGCCTTCTTTCTGCAAGCGCTTGGCGATGTTCTTCGGCGGGTCGCCGCGCTCGAACTCATCGACGATGCCAATGCGGATCAGGTCCTTGATCTTCACCTCAACCGGCAGGGTGCAGCAGCTGGACACGCAGCCGCCGCACATGTGGGCGGAATATTTCTGCCAGGTCTCTAGACGGTCGAGTTCCGCGGCGGCGATCAGTTGAGGCTTCATCAGGGTTCCAGGGTGGGGCGGTATACGGGCGCGGGATCATACCGGGATTGGTGGTTTTTTGAACAATATTTTGCAGGTTTCAGCTCAAAGGCTTCGCCGCGGCCAGATCGGGCACGACCCCTGCATCAAATTCAAGCCAATGGTGAATGAGTTAAAAAACTGCCGAACCAGCACGTCTACCGTCTGTCAGACCGACTAGGCTCTAGCAACTCCTTCAATCTCGCCCGAGGTCGCACCGATGTCTCAGGAACCGCTTGCACGAGAAGCAGAGGTAGCCGCATTCCGCGATGCTGTCTTGACCAAACTCACCTACGCGGTGGGCAAGGACCCGGATCACGCCTTCGACCATGACTGGTTCGAAGCCATTGCCCTGGCCGCCCGCGACCAGATGGTCGATCACTGGATGGACCACACGCGGCGTATTTATCGCAAAGGCCAGAAGCGCGTTTACTACCTTTCGCTGGAATTTCTCATTGGCCGTCTGCTGTACGACAGCCTGAGCAATCTGGGCGTGTTGGAGATCGCCCGTGAAGCGCTGTCGGAGCTGGGCGTGGATCTGGAGCGCATTCGCCTGCTGGAGCCCGACGCGGCGCTCGGCAATGGTGGCCTGGGCCGTTTGGCGGCGTGCTTTATGGAAAGCATGTCGACCCTGGGTATTGCCGGTCACGGTTACGGCATCCGCTACGAACACGGCTTGTTCCGCCAGGCCATCGTTGACGGCTGGCAGCAGGAACAGACCGAACGCTGGCTGGATTTCGGTAACCCTTGGGAATTCGAACGCGCCGAAGTGATTTACCCGATCGGCTTTGGCGGCAGCGTCGAAACCCTGGCGGACGCCTCCGGCAAGATGATCCAGGTGTGGTCACCCAACGAAACCGTCAGGGCTGTGGCCTATGACACCCCGGTCGTCGGCTGGCGTGGCGCCAGCGTCAACACCCTGCGCCTTTGGCGGGCACGGGCGGTGGAAGACTTGCACCTGGAGCGCTTCAATGCCGGTGACCACTTGGGCGCCGTCGCCGAAGTGGCCCGTGCCGAAAGCATCTCCCGCGTGCTTTACCCGGCCGACAGCACCGAAGCAGGGCAGGAACTGCGCCTGCGCCAGGAATACTTCTTCGTCTCCGCGTCCCTGCAGGACTTGCTGCGCCGCCACAAGAACATGCACGGTTCGGTGCTCAGCCTGGGCGAACACGCCGCCATCCAGCTCAACGACACTCACCCGTCCATCGCCGTGGCCGAGTTGATGCGCCAACTGGTCGACCTGCACGATGTACCGTGGGAAGCCGCGTGGGATGTCACCGTCGAGACGCTTTCGTACACCAACCACACCTTGCTGCCCGAAGCGCTGGAAACCTGGCCGGTAGGTCTGATGGAGCGCATGTTGCCCCGGCATATGCAGATCATCTACTTGATCAACGCCCAGCACATTGACTCGCTGCGCGCCAAGGGCATCCATGACTTCGACGTGCTGCGCGCCGTCTCGCTGATCGAAGAAGACAACGGCCGCCGCGTGCGCATGGGCAATCTGGCCTTCCTCGGCTCCCATAGCGTCAATGGCGTATCGGGCCTGCATACCCAATTGATGCGCAGCACGGTGTTCTCCGAGCTGCACAAGCTGTATCCCGAGCGCATCAACAACAAAACCAACGGCATTACCTTCCGCCGCTGGCTGTACCAGGCCAACCCCAAGCTCACCGATATGCTGGTGGAAGCCCTGGGGCCGGATATTCTCGACCAGCCCGAGCAGCGTTTGATCGAATTGGAGCCGTTCGCCGAGAAACAGGCTTTTCGCAAGTCCTTCGCCGAACAGCGCCTGCACAGCAAGCGTGCACTGGCCCAGATCATTCATGAGCGCCTGGGTATCGCGATTAACCCGGCGGCGATGTTCGATGTGCAGGTCAAGCGCATCCATGAGTACAAGCGCCAACTGCTTAACCTGCTGCACACCGTGGCGCTGTATCAGGCGATTCGCGCCGAGCCGGGCACCGACTGGGTGCCTCGGGTGAAGATCTTCGCCGGCAAGGCTGCGGCCAGTTACCACCAGGCCAAGCTGATCATCAAGTTGACCAACGACATCGCCCGCACCGTCAACAACGACCCGACCGTGCGCGGTTTGCTCAAGGTGGTGTTCCTGCCCAACTACAACGTCAGCCTGGCGGAAAGCATTATTCCGGCGGCGGATTTGTCCGAGCAGATCTCCACGGCCGGCTTTGAAGCCTCGGGCACCAGCAATATGAAGTTCGGCCTCAACGGTGCGCTGACCATCGGCACCATGGACGGCGCCAACGTGGAAATGCACGAGCGGGTCGGCGCCGAGCACATGTTTATCTTCGGCCTCAGTGCCCAGCAGGTGGAAGCCCGCAAGCACGCCGGTGAATTCAACGCCGGGCCGGACATCGCTGCGTCCCATCGTTTAAACGACGTGCTGCAAGCGATCCGTGGTGGGGTGTTCTCGCCGGATGATCCTGGGCGCTATGTGGGCCTGATCGACGGGCTGATCGACTATGACCGCTTCCTGGTATGTGCTGACTTTGACTCTTACTGGGACGCTCAGGCGCGGGTCGAAGCGCATTGGCACGACTCCAAGGCGTGGTGGCGTTCGGCGGTGCTCAATACCGCGCGCATGGGCTGGTTCAGCTCGGACCGCACCATCCGCGAGTACGCCACCGAGATCTGGAAAGCCCTCGACTGACCCCTGCGGTTAAAAATGTGGGAGGGGGCTTGCCCCCGATAGCGGTTGATCTGTCACTCATGCATTGACTGAATGACCGCAATCGCGGGCAAGCCCCCTCCCACATCAAGCCGGGTCGTGAACTCTATTGGCGTTAAATCCTCTGATTAGAGGAAATCAGCCCCGACTCGCGCTAAACTGCGCGGGTTTTTAGCCCCCCATTCTCCGGAGCCTTCCATGTCCCGCGTTACCTTGAGTCGCTATTTGATCGAGCAGACCCGCAGCAACAACACGCCTGCCGATCTGCGCTTCCTTATCGAAGTGGTGGCGCGTGCTTGCAAGGAAATCAGCCACGCCGTTTCCAAAGGCGCACTGGGCGGTGTCCTGGGCAGCATGGGCACTGAAAACGTGCAGGGCGAAGTGCAGAAGAAACTGGATGTGCTGTCCAACGAAATCCTGCTCGAAGCCAACGAGTGGGGCGGCCACCTGGCCGGTATGGCGTCCGAAGAAATGGACAATGCCTACCAGATCCCGGGCAAATACCCGAAGGGCGCATACCTGTTGGTATTCGACCCACTGGACGGTTCGTCCAACATCGACATCAACGCACCGGTCGGCACCATCTTCTCGGTACTGCGTTGCCCCAACGAATACCTGAGCCAGAACGAAGCCCTGAACGAAAAGGCCTTCCTGCAGCCAGGCACCGAGCAGGTGGCTGCCGGTTACGCGATCTACGGCCCACAGACCATGCTGGTGCTGACCCTGGGCGACGGCGTCAAAGGCTTCACTCTGGACCGCGAAATGGGCAGCTTCGTGCTGACCCACGAAGATATTTCGATTCCTGCTTCTACCCAGGAATTCGCCATCAACATGTCCAACCAGCGTCACTGGGAAGAACCGGTGAAGCGCTACGTCAACGAGTTGATGGAAGGCGAAGAAGGCCCGTTGAAGAAGAACTTCAACATGCGCTGGGTCGCCGCGATGGTCGCCGATGTACACCGCATCCTGACCCGTGGTGGCTTGTTCATGTACCCACGCGACAGCCGCGAGCCGTCAAAGCCAGGCAAGCTGCGCCTGATGTACGAAGCCAACCCGATGTCGTTCCTGGTTGAGCAGGCAGGCGGTGCTTCGACCGACGGCCATCAGCGCATTCTCGACATCCAGCCTGAAGGCCTGCACCAGCGTGTGGCGGTGTTCCTTGGCTCCAAGGAAGAAGTTGAGCGTGTGACGGCTTATCACAAGAAATAAGATCTTGCGGTAATAAAAAAGCCCCGAAATGCTGTCAGCGTTTCGGGGCTTTCTTATTGGATGAGGTTCTTGAGCAGCAGCGCCTGCAGGTTCTTACGTGTGTCGGCAATGATATGCACGTAAATGAACGGGGCTCGGATTTCGTAGATGATCCGGTTCATTCCGCTGACAACCTGTCGATATTGGCTCAGGTTCAACTTCTCGATTTCTTCCGGTATCGAGCCTGCATAGGGTTGAGCCTCAAGCAGGCGTATTGCCTGTTTGATCGCGTCGTAGGACTGCTGCCAGGTCGCTGCCGAGAACTGCCGGCTGAGGTACGACTTGAGGTCTTTAAGGTCGCGTTTTGCCGAGTGGAGAATCACAACCTTGAAGGTCATTGAGCGTCGTCCTTGTCCAGTTCGGCGAACACGTCCTCCATATCCTGAAACTGCCCCAATTCAATTTGCCGGTTGCCCAAGGCCAGTAGCTTTAACAAGGCCATGGTTTCTGCCTGTTCTTCAAAACTCTTCACATCCATCACCACCAGCTTCGCTTCGCCATTTTGGGTGATAACCAGTGGTTCACGGCTTTCGGTGAGGGTTTTGACGATCTCGGCGGTATGACTTTTCAAGTAGCTGATCGGTTTTATTTGGGAAGAGAATTTCATGGGATGACCCTCACACAGTTTGGGACTGATTTTAGTCTTAATTTGGTCTGGTACAGGGCGGATCTGATCAAAGGCAGTGATTATTCATTCCCGAATACGCTTAAAGGGCCCAGTTCACAGAAAAAATAAATACCACCCCCCATCGGGAACCAGACACCCCTTTTCCCTTCTAAGCTTCTGGCAGATACCCCAGCTGCTTTGTCTCTCCAGGAGCTTTTCCATGTCTTTACGCCGTCTCGCCCTGCTGGCTTTTTGCGTGCTCTTAGCCGCTTGCAGCAAGGTCAATCAAGAAAACTACCAGAAACTGTCGGCCGGCATGGCCAAGGCCGAGGTGGAGTCGTTGCTGGGCAAGCCGACCGATTGTTCCGGCGCACTGGGCATGTCCAGCTGCACCTGGGGCGATAAAAACAGCTTTATCAGCGTGCAGTACGCCGGTGACAAAGTTCTGATGTTTTCCGGGCAAGGCCTGAAGTAAACCGGGGCGCGAGCCTGCGGGAGAAGAAGAATGATGCGTTTTGTTTTGTTCCTTTGCGCCAGCCTGTTTTTGGCGGGCTGCGCCAGCCATTCTGGCGATGATCTGCAACCCAAGACGGCAACCAACGTCAACCTCAAGCGTTACCAGGGCACCTGGTATGAGTTGGCTCGATTGCCGATGTACTTCCAGCGCAACTGCGCGCAATCCGAGGCGCGTTACACCTTGCTGCCCGATGGCGACATGTCGGTGTTCAACCGCTGCCTGACGCCTGAATGGAAGTGGCAAGAAGCCAAAGGCACGGCCACGCCGCAGGTGCCAGGCAAGACCGACAAGCTGTGGGTGGAATTCAATAACTGGTTTACATCACTGTTGCCGGGCGTTGCCAAGGGCGACTACTGGGTGCTGTATGTCAGCGATGACTACAAGACCGCCATCGTCGGCAGCCCGAGCCGTCGCTATATGTGGATCCTGTCGCGCACGCCGACGGTGAGTGCCGATACCCGCGAAGACCTGCTCAGCAGGGCGCGACAGCAAGGCTATGACACCACGCGGTTGATCTGGCGTACGTCGGACAAGCAGATGGCAAAGACGTCCCAGTAATTGGCAGCATCCCCAATCAAACGTGGGAGCTGGCTTGCCTGCGATAGCATCCACCCGGTGTAACTGATGCACCGAGGTGTCTGTATCGCAGGCAAGCCAGCTCCCACAGTTGTTATGGGTTGGCCGTTAGTTCAGCAAATCCTTCAATACCTGGGTGAATGCCCGGCTGCTGTCTTCTTCACCTGCATGATGCCCATCTCGCACCACCCACTTGCCATTGACCAGCACGTCGCGCACTTGGCGATCGCCACCTGCAAATAGCCAGCGATTGAGAATCCCATCCTCACTGGCCGTCGCCAGGTACGGGTCGCTACCGTCCAGCACAATCCAATCCGCACGCTTGCCTACTTCCAGCCGCCCAATCGGCTGGCCCAGCGCTTGTGCGCCACCGTCCAGCGCAGCATCGAACAGCGTGCGGCCAACCATCGGCTGATCACTGCGATACAGGCGATTACGCCGTTGGTCACGCAGGCGCTGGCCATATTCCAACCAACGTAGCTCCTCCACCACGCTCAGCGACACATGGCTGTCGGAGCCGATACCCATGCGTCCGCCCTGGGCGAGAAAATCCACCGCCGGGAAAATCCCATCGCCCAGGTTGGCTTCGGTGGTCAGGCACAAACCGGCAATCGCTCGGCTCTTGGCCATGCGTGTCACTTCGTCAGCATCGGCATGGGTGGCGTGTACCAGGCACCAGCGCTCGTCCACTTCAACGTTGTCATACAGCCATTGCAGCGGGCGCTTGCCGCTCCAGGCCAGGCAATCGTCGACTTCTTTTTGTTGCTCGGCGATATGGATATGCACCGGGCAGGTCTTGTCACTGGCGGCCAGCACGGTGTGGATTTGTTCGGGGGTGACGGCGCGCAGGGAATGGAAGCACAGGCCCAGTTGCTGCGCTGGTTGTGCCGCCAGAATGGGCTGCAAGCGGGCTTGCAGGTCCAGGTAGTGTTCTGTGCTGTTGATAAACCGTCGCTGGCCTTCATTTGGCGCCTGGCCACCAAAGCCTGCGTGGGTGTAGAGCACCGGCAGCAAGGTCAGGCCGATGCCGCTGCCGGCGGCCGCCAGGCTGATCTGGCGTGACAGTTCCGTACGGTCGGCGTAAGGCTGGCCATTGGTATCGTGATGCACGTAATGAAACTCGGCCACCGAGGTGTAGCCGGCCTTGAGCATTTCGATATACAGCTGACGGGCGATGATCTGTAACTGCTCGGGGTTGATTTTGCCGACCATCCGGTACATCAAATCGCGCCAGGTCCAGAAGCTGTCATTGGGGTTGCCGGCCACTTCGGCCAAACCCGCCATGGCGCGCTGGAACGCATGGGAGTGCAGGTTCGGCATGCCCGCCAAAACCGGGCCTCTGAGCCGTTCGGCGCCTTCTGCACCGGCATTGGGCTCAACCTTTGTCAGCAGGCCACCGGCGCTGACTTCAAGACGTACATCGTTGGCCCATCCATTAGGCAGCAGTGCGCGTTCGGCAAAGAAAGCGGACATGATCAAGGCACCCCGGTCGTGTGTTTATTTGTATATACATATACAGACGTTTGCCTGCTCGGTAAACTCCGGCAATCTATGCATCTTTTTCCCCTGCAAGGATTCCTCGTGCCGACTCCGCCTGCCAAGTCTTCGCTGGCTGCCCACATGGACGAAAGTCCGGCGCCCTTGTATGCCCGCGTCAAACAGATGATCAGCCAGCAGATCCTCAACGGCAACTGGCCGCCCCATTACCGCGTTCCGTCGGAAAGCGAACTGGTCAGCCAGTTGGGTTTCAGCCGCATGACCATCAACCGTGCCCTGCGCGAACTCACCGCCGAAGGCTTGCTGGTGCGTATGCAAGGCGTCGGGACCTTCGTGGCCGAGCCGAAGAGCCAGTCGGCACTGTTTGAAGTGCATAACATTGCCGATGAAATCGCTTCCCGTGGGCATCGGCATACGTGCCAGGTCATCACCCTGGGCGAAGAGGCCGCGGGCTCCGAACGCGCCGTCGCCCTGGAAATGCGCGAAGGCGGGCGCGTGTTTCACTCGCTGATCGTGCATTACGAGAACGACATTCCGGTGCAAATCGAAGACCGTTTCGTCAACGCCCTGGTCGCACCCGAGTACTTGCATCAGGACTTCACCCAGCAAACCCCTTATGCCTATCTGAACCAGGTCGCGCCGCTCACCGAGGGTGAACATGTGGTCGAAGCGATCCTGGCCGATGCAGACGAGTGCAAGCTGTTGCAGATCGAGCCGAGCGAGCCCTGCCTGTTGATTCGCCGTCGCACCTGGTCGGGTCGCCAGCCGGTCACCGCTGCGCGATTGATCCACCCCGGTTCCCGTCACAGCCTGGAAGGACGGTTCAGCAAATGAGTACAGCGAAGGTCTGGCGCGCCGCCGACTACGTGCGCATGCCGTGGAAAAACGGGGGCGGCAGCACCGAAGAAATCAGCCGCGACGCCGGCACCGGCCTGGATGGATTTGGCTGGCGTTTGTCGATTGCCGATATCGCCGAGTCGGGTGGGTTTTCTACCTTTGCCGGTTACCAGCGCGTGATCACCGTGATCAAAGGCGCCGGTATGGTGTTGACCGTAGACGGTGAGGAGCAACGCGGCTTGTTACCGTTGCAGCCGTTCGCGTTCAACGGCGAAAGCCAGGTGTCATGCCGTTTGATCACCGGGCCGATCCGCGACTTCAACCTGATCTACTCGCCACAGCGTTACCACGCACGGTTGCAGTGGGTGGATGGCGTGCAGCAGTTTTTCAGCACGGCGCAGACGGTGCTGGTGTTCAGCGTGGCGGATGAGGTGAAGGTGCTGGGCGAGAAGCTCGGCCATCACGATTGCCTGCAAGTGGACGGTAACACTGGCTTGCTGGATATCTCGGTCAGCGGCCGCAGCTGCGTAATCGAACTGACCGCACTCGGTTAAAAACTGTGGGAGCTGGCTTGCCTGCGATAGCGGTGTATCAGCCTAGGATGTGCTGACTGACACACTGCTATCGCAGGCAAGCCAGCTCCCACATTTGTTTTTGCATTGTTCACAGAATCTGTTTCCAACCCGCGCACCCATTTGTTACCGAACGCCCCAGCGTGATGCAAAGCTTCGCTGCCGTGACAAATTCCCCTAGCTGCAAAAAACCTCCGTAAGAAATTTCATCAAGCGTTGAAGCCTTGATTTACAAGGCTCGCACGCCCCGTGCAAAAAAATCCCAACCCCTCCCGGCTAAAGTTGGCCGCTCGATTGCATATGCTTGTACATACAAGTAAAGATGTGTGCGTAAGACTTCGCACCATCAGTGTCCGCGCATCGTTCGCCGAGGAGTCCTAGCTGTGACCAAGCCTACAAAATACCGTGACGTCGAAATCCGCGCCGCCCGCGGTAACAAGCTCACCGCCAAAAGCTGGCTGACCGAAGCGCCGTTGCGCATGTTAATGAACAACCTCGACCCGCAAGTGGCCGAGAACCCCAAGGAACTGGTGGTTTACGGCGGTATCGGCCGTGCGGCGCGCAACTGGGAATGCTACGACCAGATCGTCGAGAGCCTCACCAATCTGAACGACGACGAAACCCTGCTGGTGCAATCCGGCAAGCCGGTCGGCGTGTTCAAGACCCACAGCAACGCCCCGCGCGTGTTGATCGCCAACTCCAACCTGGTGCCGCACTGGGCCAGTTGGGAACACTTCAACGAGCTGGATGCCAAAGGCCTGGCCATGTACGGCCAGATGACCGCCGGCAGCTGGATCTACATCGGCAGCCAGGGCATCGTCCAGGGCACCTACGAAACCTTCGTCGAAGCCGGGCGCCAGCATTACAACAGTGACCTCACCGGCCGTTGGGTCCTCACCGCGGGCCTCGGCGGCATGGGCGGCGCACAGCCATTGGCCGCGACCCTGGCCGGCGCCTGCTCGCTGAACATCGAGTGCCAACAGGTCAGCATCGACTTCCGCTTGAACAGCCGCTATGTCGACGAGCAAGCCACCGACCTCGACGACGCCCTGGCGCGCATTGCCAAATACACCAAGGAAGGCAAAGCCATCTCCATCGCCCTGCTGGGCAACGCCGCCGAGATTCTGCCGGAGCTGGTCAAGCGTGGCGTGCGCCCGGACATGGTCACCGACCAGACCAGCGCCCACGACCCGCTCAATGGCTACCTGCCTGCCGGCTGGACCTGGGACGAATACCGCGCTCGCGCCAAAACCGAGCCGGCTGCCGTGATCAAGGCCGCCAAACAGTCCATGGCCGTGCACGTTAAAGCCATGCTCGAATTCCAGAAGCAAGGCATCCCGACCTTCGACTACGGCAACAACATTCGCCAGATGGCCCAGGAAGAGGGCGTGGAAAACGCGTTCGACTTCCCGGGTTTTGTACCGGCCTACATCCGCCCACTGTTCTGCCGTGGTATCGGCCCGTTCCGCTGGGCGGCGCTGTCCGGGGACCCGCAAGACATCTACAAGACCGACGCCAAAGTCAAAGAACTGATCCCGGATGACGCCCACCTGCACAACTGGCTGGACATGGCCCGCGAGCGCATCAGCTTCCAGGGCCTGCCGGCACGTATCTGCTGGGTCGGCCTGGGCCAACGCGCCAAGTTGGGCCTGGCGTTCAACGAAATGGTGCGCAGCGGCGAGCTGTCCGCGCCGGTCGTGATTGGCCGTGACCACCTGGACTCGGGCTCTGTCGCCAGCCCCAACCGTGAAACCGAAGCCATGCAGGATGGCTCCGATGCCGTGTCCGACTGGCCGTTGCTCAATGCCTTGCTCAATACCGCGAGCGGTGCGACCTGGGTCTCGTTGCACCACGGCGGCGGTGTGGGCATGGGCTTCTCCCAGCACTCAGGGATGGTAATCGTCTGCGACGGTACTGACGAAGCGGCCGAGCGGATTGCGCGGGTGCTGCACAACGACCCGGCGACCGGGGTGATGCGTCATGCCGATGCGGGTTATCAGATTGCTATCGACTGCGCCAAGGAACAGGGCCTGAACCTGCCGATGATCAAGTAACGGCTGGCGCAGTACCTGTGGGAGCTGGCTTGCCTGCGATGCAGACGACGCGGTCTGACAGTAAGACCGAGGCGATGCTATCGCAGGCAAGCCAGCTCCCACAGAAGAGCAAGATGCATACAAAACAATCCATCAGAGGTTGAACAACATGGCTGCAAACGACACCACCCCGTTGATCGAGAAACGTTCGATCGACTACATCCCGGAAGCGGAAAGACATGGTCGTCTATTCAGCCAGTTCACCCTGTGGATGGGTGCCAACCTGCAGATCACTGCGATTGTCACCGGGGCGTTGGCCGTGGTGCTGGGTGGTGATGTGTTCTGGTCGTTGATCGGCCTGCTCATCGGTCAACTGATCGGCGGCGGCGTCATGGCGTTGCATGCCGCGCAAGGGCCCAAGCTCGGCTTGCCGCAGATGATCTCCAGTCGGGTGCAGTTCGGCGTGTATGGTGCGGCTATCCCGATCGTGCTGGTGTGCTTGATGTACGTGGGTTTCACCGCGACCGGCACCGTGCTGTCGGGTCAGGCACTGGGCCAATTGTTCGGAGTCAGCGACAGCGTAGGTATTCTGATTTTCGCCAGTGTCATCGTGCTGGTCACCGTACTGGGTTACCGGGTGATCCACTTCATCGGCCGTGTCGCCAGCATCATCGGCGTGATTGCCTTTGTATATCTGTTCAGTCGCCTGATGAGCCAGACCGACGTTGGCGCGCTCCTGCAAATCCGCCACTTCAGCTGGAGCAGCTTTCTGTTGGCCGTGTCGCTTGCGGCCTCCTGGCAGATCGCTTTCGGCCCCTACGTGGCGGACTATTCGCGTTACCTGCCGAGCAATACGTCGTCAGTGAAAACCTTTCTCGCCGCCGGCGCGGGATCGGTCATCGGCGCGCAGGTGGCAATGGTGCTCGGCGTGTTCGCCGCGGCCATGTCCAACGGCCAGTTTGCCGGGCATGAAGTGGCCTACATCGTGGGATTGAGCGGCACGGGAGCCACCGCTGCGTTGCTGTATTTCAGCATCGCATTCGGCAAGGTCACCATCTCCACGCTCAACTCCTACGGCAGCTTCATGTGCATTGCGACCATCATCAGCGGTTTCCGTGGACGCCTGGAGGTCACGCGTCTGCAACGCCTGGTGTTCGTGCTGGCCATCGTCGGTACGGCAACCCTGATCGCCTTGCTCGGCCAGCACTCGTTCCTCGGTGCATTCAAGTCGTTCATCCTGTTCCTGCTGGCGTTTTTCACGCCCTGGAGCGCGATCAATCTGGTGGATTACTACTGCATAACCCGCGAACGCTATGACGTGCCGGCACTGGCCGACCCCAACGGTCGTTATGGTCGCTGGAACTTGCTGGGTATCAGCGTGTATGTCTTCGGCGTGCTGGTGCAGTTGCCGTTCATCTCGACCAAGTTCTACACCGGTCCTTTGGTGGCCGCGCTGGGTGACGTGGATATTTCCTGGATCATCGGCCTGGTGCTGCCTGCGGCCCTCTATTACGTGTGTGCGAAAAAATGGCACGGCACGGTACCCGATCACCTGATCCTGCCAAAAGAGCAGGGCGCTTTACCCACAACAGACGGGCTGGCTGCACAAGCCTGATGGGACGTGGACGAGGCAGGACGCCTTTTGACTGCCGTAATCCATTTCATGATTGGGAGCGTCACAACAATGAAAATGCATAAGACCCTGCTGACTACGTTGCTCTCTGCGGGCTTGCTGGCGAGTGCCGGCGCCCAGGCGGCCGGCTGGTGCGAATCCGGCAAGCCGGTGAAATTCGCCGGGCTGAATTGGGAAAGCGGCATGTTGCTCACCGACATCCTGCAAACCGTGCTGGAAAAAGGCTACGACTGCAAAACCGACAGCCTGCCGGGCAACTCCATCACCATGGAAAACGCCTTGAGCAGCAACGATATTCAGGTGTTCGCCGAAGAGTGGGTGGGCCGCAGCGAAGTCTGGAACAAGGCCGAAAAGGCCGGCAAGGTTGTCGGTGTTGGCGCCCCGGTGGTTGGTGCGGTGGAGGGCTGGTACGTGCCGCGCTATGTGATCGAAGGTGATGCCAAACGCAAGCTGGAAGCCAAGGCACCGGACCTGAAAAACATCGCTGACCTGGCCAGGTACGCCTCGGTATTCAAGGATCAGGAAGAACCGTCCAAGGGCCGTTTCTACAATTGCCCGGCCGGCTGGACCTGTGAGCTGGACAACAGCGAAATGCTCAAGAGCTACGGCCTGGAAAGCACCTATACCAACTTCCGCCCGGGCACAGGCCCGGCGCTGGATGCGGCGGTGCTGTCGAGCTACAAGCGTGGCGAGCCGATCCTGTTTTACTACTGGTCGCCGACGCCGCTGATGGGCCAGGTCGACCTGGTCAAACTGGAAGAAAAGCCCGGCGTGGATAAAAGCGTGAGCATCAAGGTCGGCCTCTCCAAGACTTTCTACGAGCAAGCCCCCGAACTGGTGGCCGTGCTGGAAAAGGTCAACCTGCCCATCGACCTGCTGAACCAGAACCTGGGCCGCATGGCCAAGGAGCGTATCGAGTCGCCGAAACTGGCGAAAATTTTCCTCAAGGAACATCCTGAAGTCTGGCACGCCTGGGTGAGCGACGACGCAGCCAAGAAAATCGACGCGGCCTTGTAGGTCAAGTGTGCGCGGCTACCCTCAAGGGTGGCCGGGCGGCTGGCCACAACCCACTGGATCGAGAGCACGATATGTTTCCTGAGAGTTTTACCTTTTCCATCGCCGACTGGGTCAACGGTTGGGTGGATTCACTGGTCACCAACTACGGCGATGTGTTCCGGCACATCTCCGACACCCTGCTATGGGCCATCGTTAACCTGGAAGGCCTGCTGCGCATGGCGCCCTGGTGGCTGATGCTGGCCATTGTCGGGGGCATCGCCTGGCACGCCACGCGCAAGCTGGTGACCACGACGGTGATCGTCGGTCTGCTGTTCCTGGTGGGCGCCGTTGGCCTGTGGGACAAGCTGATGCAAACCCTGGCACTGATGATGGTGGCCACGGTGATTTCGGTGTTGATCGGCATCCCCCTGGGCATCCTGTCGGCGCGCAGTAATCGCCTGCGTTCGGTGTTGATGCCGCTGCTGGACATCATGCAAACCATGCCCAGCTTCGTGTACCTGATCCCGGTGCTGATGTTGTTCGGCCTGGGCAAGGTGCCGGCGATTTTCGCCACGGTGATCTACGCCGCGCCGCCACTGATTCGCCTGACCGACCTGGGCATTCGCCAGGTCGATGGCGAAGTCATGGAAGCCATCAACGCCTTCGGCGCCAACCGCTGGCAGCAACTGTTCGGCGTGCAATTGCCGCTGGCGCTGCCAAGCATCATGGCCGGGATCAACCAGACCACCATGATGGCGCTGTCGATGGTGGTGATCGCCTCAATGATCGGCGCCCGTGGCTTGGGTGAAGACGTGCTTGTCGGCATCCAGACCCTCAACGTTGGCCGCGGCCTTGAAGCCGGGCTGGCGATCGTGATTCTTGCAGTGGTCATCGACCGCATTACCCAGGCTTATGGCCGCCCACGGCATGAGGCGAGCAAATGACGACTGTCAGCAAAATCGAAGTCAAAAACGTCTTCAAGATCTTCGGCAACCGTTCCAGCGAAGCGCTGGCGCTGGTTGGCCAGGGCAAGACCAAGGACCAGGTACTGGCCGAGACCGGTTGCGTGGTCGGCGTGAACGATCTGTCCCTGAGCATCGCCACCGGTGAGATCTTCGTGATCATGGGCCTGTCGGGTTCCGGCAAGTCCACCCTGGTGCGCCATTTCAACCGCCTGATCGATCCCACCAGTGGCGCGATCCTGGTGGACGGCGAAGACATCCTGCAACTGGACATGGAAGCCCTGCGCCAATTCCGTCGCCACAAGATCAGCATGGTGTTCCAGAGCTTCGGCCTGCTGCCCCACAAGAGCGTGCTCGACAACGTCGCCTACGGCCTCAAGGTGCGCGGCGAAACCAGGCAAGTGTGTGCCGAGCGCGCCCTGCACTGGATCGAAACCGTGGGCCTCAAGGGCTATGAAAACAAGTACCCGCATCAGCTGTCCGGCGGTATGCGCCAGCGTGTCGGCCTGGCCCGCGCCTTGGCTGCAGACACCGACATCATCCTGATGGACGAAGCCTTCAGCGCCCTCGACCCGCTGATCCGCGCCGAAATGCAGGACCAGTTGCTTGAGCTGCAAAAGACCCTGCACAAAACCATCGTGTTTATCACCCATGACCTCGACGAAGCCGTGCGCATTGGTAACCGCATTGCGATCCTCAAGGACGGCAAGCTGATCCAGGTCGGCACGCCGCGGGAGATCCTGCATTCGCCGGCGGATGAGTATGTGGACCGCTTTGTTCAGCGCCGGGCGGCGGTGGTCTGACGGACGCCATCGCAGGCAAGCCAGCTCCCACATTTGATTGGGTTCACACAGTTCAAATGTGGGAGCCGGGCTTGCCCGCGATGAGGCCGCCAAAGGTTTAGAGAATATGAAGAGGTCAACGATGTCCCAGGCAACCAAAATCATCATCGCCGATGCCCCCATGCGCTGGCAGGACGTGGCCGCCGTCGCCCGCCACGGCGCCGTGCTCGAACTCTCGGGCCACGCCTGGGCGCGCATCGACAATGCCCAGGCCATCGTGCAGCGCATCGTCGCCAGCGGCGAACGCGCCTATGGCGTGAACACCGGCCTGGGCGCGTTGTGCAATGTGTCGCTTGAGGGCGAGCAACTGAGCCAACTGTCGCGCAATACGCTGCTCAGCCATGCCTGCGGCGTGGGCCCGGTGCTCAGTGACGAGCAGACCCGGGCAATAATCTGCGCGGCAATCATCAACTACAGCCACGGTAAATCCGGGCTGCACCCGCAGGTGGTGCACTCGCTGCTGGCGCTGCTCAATCACGGCATCACGCCGCAGGTGCCGTCCCAGGGCTCGGTGGGGTATCTGACCCACATGGCCCATATTGGCGTGGCGTTGCTCGGTATCGGCAATGTGAGCTACCGCGGCCGGATCGTCACGGCGCAATACGCGTTGCAGGCTGAAGGCTTGCAGCCGGTGGTGCTCGGTGCCAAGGACGGCCTTTGCCTGGTCAACGGCACGCCGTGCATGACCGGGCTGAGTTGCCTGGCCCTGGCCGACGCGCACCACCTGTTGCAATGGGCCGACGTGGTCGGTGCCATGAGTTTCGAAGCCCAACGCGGCCAGATCGACGCCTTTGACGCAGAAATCATCGCCCTCAAGCCGCACCCGGGTATGCAGCAAGTGGGCAGTAACCTGCGTGCTCTGCTCGACGGCAGTGAAGTGATCGCCGGCAGCAAAGGCATCCGCACCCAGGACGCCTTGAGCCTTCGCTCGATCCCGCAGATTCACGGCGCGGCCCGCGATCAGGTGGAGCACGCCACGCGCCAGATCGAGACCGAACTCAACAGCGCCACCGACAACCCTTTGGTGCTCGGCACACCGGTCAGCTACCGCGTAGTGTCCCAGGCCAACCCCCACGGCCAGTCCGTGGCGCTGGCGGCCGACATGCTCGCCATCGCCATGGCCGAAATCGGCTCGGTGGCCGAGCGCCGCCTGGACCGCCTGATCAATCCGCACGTCAGCGGCTTGCCGGCCTTTCTGGTCAGCAACCCCGGGGTCAACTCCGGAATGATGATCGTGCAGTACGTCGCCGCGTCCCTGTGCGGGCAAAACCGTCAGCTGGCGCAACCGGCGGTGCTCGACAACTTCGTCACCTCGGGCCTGCAGGAAGACCACTTGAGCATGGGCACCAACGCCGCGCTCAAGCTGCACCAGGTACTGGCCAACCTTACCCAGATTCTTGCCATCGAATACCTGCTGGCGGCTCAGGCGTTCGAGTTCCTCAAGAGCCAGCGCTTCGGCGCCGGCACCGACCATGCCTGGCGCTTGCTGCGCGAAGTGGTCCCCGCTTACGAACAGGACCGCTGGCTGGCGCCGGATATTGCCGCCGCTGCCCGCTTGCTTAAAGACACTGCGTTACCGAATTTGCACTGAACACTTAAGAATAATTCACAAGGAGAACGAATGTGACTGCGCTAAACCTGATTCCAGGCCAACTGAGCCTCGCCCAACTGCGTGCCATCTACCAGCAGCCGGTAACCCTCAGCCTGGATGACAGTGCCTCGGCCCAGATCGAAGCCAGTGTTGCCTGCGTGGAGCAGATCCTCGCCGAGAACCGCACTGCCTATGGCATCAACACCGGTTTTGGCCTGCTGGCCTCGACCCGCATTGCCAGTGAAGACCTGGAAAACCTCCAGCGTTCCCTGGTGCTGTCCCACGCTGCCGGTGTCGGTGAGCCGATCAGCGATGCGCTGGTGCGGCTGGTGATGGTGCTCAAGGTCAACAGCCTGAGCCGCGGCTTCTCCGGGATTCGTCGCCAGGTGATCGACGCGCTGATCGCGCTGATCAATGCCCAGGTGTACCCGCACATTCCGCTCAAGGGTTCGGTCGGCGCCTCCGGTGACTTGGCGCCCTTGGCGCATATGTCTCTGGTACTGCTTGGCGAAGGCAAGGCACGCTACAAGGGCGAGTGGCTGGAGGCGACCGAAGCGCTGAAAGTGGCTGGCCTGACGCCGCTGACCCTGGCCGCCAAAGAGGGCCTGGCCCTCCTCAACGGCACCCAGGTGTCCACCGCTTATGCATTGCGCGGCCTGTTCGAAGGTGAAGACCTGTTCGCCGGTGCGCTTGCGTGTGGCGGCCTGACCGTGGAAGCGGTATTGGGTTCGCGCTCGCCGTTCGATGCGCGCATTCATGCCGCTCGTGGCCAGCGCGGGCAAATCGATTCGGCTGCGGCCTATCGCGATCTGTTGGGCGAAAGCAGCCAGGTATCCCAGTCCCACCAGAACTGCGACAAGGTGCAAGACCCGTACTCCCTGCGTTGCCAACCACAGGTCATGGGCGCCTGCCTGACCCAGTTCCGCCAGGCCGCCGAAGTGCTGGTCGTGGAAGCCAACGCCGTGTCGGATAACCCGCTGGTATTTGCCGCCGAAGGCGATGTGATTTCCGGCGGCAACTTCCACGCCGAACCGGTGGCCATGGCCGCCGATAACATGGCCCTGGCGATTGCCGAAATCGGCTCGCTGAGCGAGCGTCGTATCTCGTTGATGATGGACAAACACATGTCGCAACTGCCGCCGTTTTTGGTGGGCAATGGCGGGGTGAACTCCGGTTTCATGATTGCCCAGGTGACCGCTGCCGCGCTCGCCAGCGAGAACAAGGCGTTGGCCCATCCCCATAGCGTCGACAGCCTGCCGACTTCGGCCAACCAGGAAGACCACGTGTCCATGGCCCCGGCTGCCGGCAAGCGCCTGTGGGAAATGGCCGAGAACACCCGTGGCATTCTGGCCGTTGAGTGGCTTGCAGCCTGCCAGGGCCTGGACCTGCGCGATGGCCTGAAAACCTCGCCAAAACTGGAAAAAGCCCGCGGCATCCTGCGCGACAAAGTGGCGTTCTATGACAAGGACCGCTTCTTCGCCCCAGACATCAACGCCGCCAGCGAACTGCTAGCCACCCGCTGCCTGAATGAGCTGGTACCGGCCAAGTTGCTGCCGAGCCTTTAAGCTCACCGGTACCCAATGTGGGAGCTGGCTTGCCTGCGATAGCGGTGTGTCTGCGCCAGATGGGCTGGCTGGAAGTCCGCCATCGCAGGCAAGCCAGCTCCCACATTGATTTTCGCCAGATTCAGATTTTCTCGGGATAAGAATAATAGGGAAGAGAAATGCACCAGCCAGAAAAAGGTTTGAAACGCGGGCTCAACGCCCGACATATTCGCTTTATGGCACTCGGTTCCGCGATTGGCACCGGGCTGTTCTATGGGTCTGCCTCCGCCATCCAGATGGCTGGCCCTGCCGTACTGCTGGCTTACCTGATTGGCGGCGCCGCCGTGTTCATGGTGATGCGCGCCCTCGGCGAAATGGCCGTGCACAACCCGGTATCCGGCTCCTTCGGCCACTACGCCAGCACCTACCTAGGGCCTATGGCCGGGTTTATCCTCGGCTGGACCTACGCCTTTGAAATGATCATCGTCTGCCTGGCCGACGTCACCGCGTTCGGCATCTACATGGGCTTCTGGTTTCCCGAGGTAGCCCGTTGGGTCTGGGTGCTGGGCATTGTGTTTTTGATCGGTGGCCTGAACCTGTGCAACGTCAAAGTCTTTGGCGAAATGGAATTCTGGCTGTCGTTGCTCAAGGTCGGTGCCATCGTGGCGATGATCCTCGGCGGCTTCGGCATCATGCTGTTCGGCATTCACTCTGCCGGTGAAACCCAGGCTAGCGGCCTGAGTAACCTGTGGGCCCACGGCGGCTTTATGCCCAACGGCATTGGCGGGTTGATCGCCTCGTTTGCGGTGGTGATGTTTGCGTTCGGCGGTATCGAAATCATCGGTATCACTGCCGGTGAAGCCAAAGACCCACAGCGTGTGATCCCCAAGGCAATCAATGCGGTGCCGCTGCGTATCCTGTTGTTCTACGTGCTGACCCTGTTCGTGTTGATGGCGATCTACCCGTGGCCGCAGATCGGCAGCCAGGGCAGCCCGTTTGTGCAGATCTTCAGTAACCTGGGGATAGGCTCGGCGGCGACCATCCTCAATATCGTGGTGATTTCGGCTGCGGTGTCGGCCATCAACAGCGACATCTTCGGTGCCGGTCGCATGATGTACGGCCTGGCCCAGCAAGGCCAGGCGCCCAAGGGCTTCGCGCAATTGTCCAAACAGGGCGTGCCGTGGATGACCGTGGTGGTGATGGGCGCCGCGTTGCTCGGCGGCGTGGTGCTCAACTACCTGATCCCGGAAAACGTATTCCTGCTGATCGCTTCGATTGCCACGTTCGCCACTGTGTGGGTATGGCTGATGATCCTGTTTACCCAGGTCGCCATGCGTCGCTCAATGACCAAAGAGCAGGTCGCCGAACTGAAATTCCCGGTGCCGTTCTGGCCCTATGCGCCGGCAGCGGCCATTGTATTCATGCTGTTCGTGTTTGGTGTGCTCGGTTACTTCCCGGACACCCAGGCCGCCTTGATGGTCGGCGCCGTATGGATTGTGCTGCTGATCGTCGCGTACCTGCTGTGGGTCAAACCCGCCGCCGGGCAAGCGGCCAAGGTCCATTACGAACAGGCTTTGTCTCATCGATAACTTAGGGAGGCGTTGATGAAAACCCTTTGGCAACACTGCCACGTCGCAACCATGGCTCAGGGCAGATACTCGATTATCGAGGATGCCGCCATGGTGACTGCGGGCTCGCTGATCGAGTGGATCGGCCCGCGCAGCCAGGCACCGACAGGCGATTACGCCCAGGTGCATGACCTGCAAGGCGCGTGGGTCACCCCCGGGCTGATCGACTGCCACACCCACACCGTGTTTGGTGGTAACCGCAGCGGCGAATTCGAGCAGCGCCTCGAAGGCGTCAGCTACGCCGACATCGCGGCCAAGGGCGGCGGTATTGCCAGCACCGTGCGTGCCACCCGCGCCGCCACGGAAGATGAACTGTTTGCCAGTGCTGAAAAGCGCCTGCGCAGTTTGCTGCGTGACGGCGTGACCACGGTGGAGATCAAGTCCGGCTACGGCCTGGACTTGGCCAACGAGCGCAAGATGTTGCGCGTGGCCCGGCGTCTGGGTGACGCGCTGCCGGTCAGCGTGCGCGCCACGTGCCTGGCCGCTCACGCGCTGCCGCCGGAGTATAAAGACCGCGCCGATGATTACATTGAGCACATCTGCAATGAGATGCTGCCGGCGCTGGCCGCAGAAGGCCTGGTGGATGCGGTGGATGCGTTCTGTGAATACCTGGCGTTCTCCCCCGAACAGGTCGAGCGCGTGTTCAAGGTTGCCCAACAGCTTGGCTTGCCGGTGAAGCTGCACGCCGAGCAGCTTTCGTCGCTGCACGGTTCCAGCCTGGCGGCGCGCTATCACGCGCTGTCGGCCGACCACCTTGAGTTCATGACCGAAGAGGACGCCATCGCCATGGCCGCTGCCGGCACCGTTGCGGTGTTGCTGCCGGGTGCATTTTACTTTCTGCGTGAAACCCAGTTGCCGCCCATGGAGGCCCTGCGCAAGCACGGCGTGAAGATCGCCATCGCCAGCGATCTCAACCCCGGCACTTCCCCGGCGTTGTCGGTGCGTTTGATGCTGAACATGGCCTGCACCCTGTTTCGCATGACCCCGGAAGAAGCCCTGGCCGGCGCCACGCAACACGCGGCCACCGCGTTGGGCATGGGCGATACCCATGGTTCCCTGGAAGCGGGCAAGGTTGCCGACTTTGTTGCCTGGCAGATTGATCGCCCCGCCGACCTTGCCTACTGGCTGGGCGGCGAGTTGGATAAACGCGTTGTGCGCCACGGCGTCGACGTCACTGCATAAGGAGTGGTGTTGTGGATAAGGTTCTGACATTCAAACAAGGCCGCGTACCGCTGCTGATCAGCATGCCCCACGCCGGCCTGCGGCTCACCCCTGCGGTCGAGTCCGGGTTGATCCCCCAGGCGCAAAGCCTGCCGGACACCGACTGGCATATACCGCTGTTGTATGACTTTGCCCAAGAACTGGGCGCCAGCACCCTGGCGGCAGAGTACTCGCGGTTTGTCATCGACTTGAACCGCCCTTCCGATAACAAGCCGCTGTATGCCGGCGCCACTACTGGCCTGTATCCGCAGACGCTGTTCGATGGCGTGCCGTTGTTCCGTGAAGGGCAAACGCCCTCCGAAGAAGAACGGGCCAGTTACCTGCAAAAAATCTGGGGGCCGTACCACCGCCAACTGCAAGAAGAACTGGCACGCCTCAAGGCCGAGTTCGGCTACGCGCTGCTGTTCGACGCGCACTCGATCCGCTCGGTGATCCCACACCTGTTCGACGGCAAATTACCGGATTTCAACCTCGGCACCTTCAATGGCGCCGCCTGCGATCCAGAATTGGCCAGTCAGTTGGAAGCCATCTGCGCCCAGCATCCCCAGTACACCCATGTGCTGAACGGGCGCTTCAAGGGCGGCCATATCACCCGGCACTACGGTGACCCGGCGCAAGATATCCATGCCGTGCAACTGGAGTTGTGCCAGAGCACCTATATGGAAGAGTTTGAGCCGTTCCGTTATCGCGAGGATTTGGCCGCGCCGACGCGAGTGGTGTTAAGGCAGTTGCTGGACGCTCTTTTGGCATGGGGCGGCCAACGGTACGGGAAGTAAAAGAGCGGCGATCATCGGCTTGTAGATGATCGCCCCCTTGTGTTTCGTGTGTGTTGAATCATTCGCCGCCAGGATTGAACAGTTTAAAGTGGCCCTCTACCTGGAATGGAAGGTCATCGAAGTCGATAGCTTTGAATGTAAAGGTGCCGATGATGCTCTTTTTGCCTGCATCCCATTCATAGGCTATGCGTCCATCGCGTCCTATAAACTCCTCGAGTGTATCCAGTTCATTCTTCTCGTCTGGAATATCGTCCAGATATTTTATATAGCGTGCGCTGTTTTTTTTAAAGTCTGGCAGCCTTAAGGCGCGAACCAGCGTGTGGCTACCCTTCTGGGGGGCTCTCTCAATGTAAAGGTGAATGCCATTGGCCAGCGCGCGACCGGTGTTTTTATCCTGGGTATCGTGAAAGCCCATTAGCGTCCAGCACTTAACGCCGTAGTTATCCACACTCTTTAGAATGTTCACTTTGTTGGCCTTGAAGTGTTCTGTCTTATCTTGGTATTTGACCGTTGCCACGAATTCTTCGGGCGTGTCGTGTTGCAATGATGGCGAGCTCATAATCGGATCTCCCTTTTAGAGGCAGGCGTTGATTCCTTCCTGATGCTGCCGGTTGCTAAATGGAGTGACTTCCTTTGTTGAGAATGTCGAAGTGCCCCATTACATGGGTTGGGGTGCGATCAGGGGCGAGTGCTGAAAAACTGAAATGGCCCTGAATACGATCGGCATCCTCTAGCTCGACAACGGATCCGTCCAGGCTTTGGTACAGCTCTTGGGTGTCCAGGTCTCTATCGGGGTCGGGTATTTTGTCCAGCACCTTGAAGTAGATGGCGCTGTCCTTCACCGCTGTGGGGGGCGGTAAAGCCGCCACCAATCTGCGGGGCTTCAATGATGGCGCTGCTGATATATAGAGGTGGATGCCGAATATCTCCGGGCTGCCGGTTGTTTTATTGATCACGTCTTGAAATGCGATGATTGACCAGCACTCAGCATTATCTTTATCCGTCATCTTTTTAATAGTTACTGTGTTGGCGACGAATAATTCCTTCTGAGTGCCATCACTTACAATAGCTTTGAACTCTTCCAAGGGAGCTTTTTGGCTTGCTGATGTGTTCATGAGGTTTTTCCTCCACAGGGTTTTAGCGCTTCCAGAAATATTCGCCCCGATGAGGCCGTGCCGCGGTCTCTAGCGTAACGGCCTCGCTTCAGGTGAGCCTTATCCAATGCATCTTTACGCGGCGCGGCACTGCCATTGGGGGTCATGCTGTTTTAAAGAGGCTCGGCGCGACATTGAAGGTGCCCTTTATGGAAAATGAGGTTTTCTCTTCAGTTTCGAGATCGAAATTAAAGTGGCCGACGATGTGCGCGTTATCTTCAGGCCGTTGGTAAACAAGGTTCCCCCTGACGCTGGGAAACCCAAAAACAGCGTCCAGATCGTCGTCGTCATCGTCCGGGCTGTCTGTCAACACGTAGTAGCCGGCTGTGTTTTCTGCAATATCCGGGAATGTCCGTGCGGCTCCCAGGGTCACGTTGCCGCTGACTTGGTCCTGTCTGATGTGGATCAGAATGGTCTGGCTCTTGGGGGTGTTGGTCTTGGGATCCTTGCTATCCATCACTGCTTTTATTGTCCAACAGTCCACTGCGTTGACACTGACGGACGAGAGAATAACGATTCTATTGGCTGTGAATATTTCTTGGGCATCGCTGAAATACAGGGTTGCGACAAACGATGCGTTTTCACCTGCTTGCGTGGTCGAAATGCTCATCATGGTCTCCGGAGAGAGGTTACGAGTGTGGTTTTTACTGCTGACGTTCCATGAATTAAGCGCGCTGCGGCTCGCTTTGCCTACTGTCAGATCTAACAGGGTTATCTGTTTTTCCGTCGCGTTGCTCGCCCGGCCCCGCTTCGCCCGCACTCCCATTCACGGCGGCGGCCTGAGCACCAGGGTCGATCCGGGGGCCTACGTAAGGTTGGCGTTGTACTTATGCAGCTCTAAGTGCTCAAGGACATGCTCATTGCACAATTCGGGTTTATGATGCCAAACGGCAAAATAATAGACGTCCCCCCAGGGATGAACCCGACACCCTACGGAGCGCGCAATGCAGACTTGGTACCCGCAGATCAAACCCTACGCCCGGCATGATCTGGCAGTCGATGACACCCACACGCTGTATGTCGATGAAAGTGGCTCCCCCGAAGGCTTGCCCGTCGTGTTCATCCACGGGGGGCCAGGTGCCGGTTGCGACGCCCAGAGCCGCTGCTATTTCGATCCGAACCTTTACCATATCGTCACCTTCGACCAGCGTGGCTGCGGGCGCTCCACGCCCCGCGCCAACCTTGAGAACAACACCACCTGGGACCTGGTCGCCGACCTTGAGCGTATCCGCGAGCACCTGGGTATCGACAAATGGGTGTTGTTCGGCGGTTCCTGGGGCTCGACTCTGGCCCTGGCCTACGCGCAAACCCATCCCGAGCGTGTGCTTGGCCTGATCGTGCGCGGCATCTTCCTGGCTCGCCCGCAGGATATTCACTGGTTCTACCAGGAGGGCGCGAGCCGCCTGTTCCCGGACTACTGGCAGGACTACCTGGCGCCCATCCCGGTGGAAGAACGCCACGACATGATTGCCGCCTACCACAAGCGCCTCACCGGCAACGACCAGATCGCCCAGATGCATGCGGCCAAAGCCTGGTCGGGTTGGGAAGGGCGCATGTTGGGCCTGTGCCCGAGCCCGCAGCATGTGGAGCGTTTTTCCGAGCCGCAACGCGCACTGTCCATCGCGCGTATCGAGTGCCATTACTTCACGAATAACTCCTTCCTGGAGCCGAACCAGCTGATTCGCGACATGCACAAGATTGCCCATCTGCCGGGCATCATCATCCATGGCCGCTACGATATGATCTGCCCGCTGGATAACGCCTGGGAGCTGCATCAGGCCTGGCCCAACAGTGAGTTGCAGGTGATTCGCGAGGCCGGCCATGCCGCGTCCGAGCCAGGCATCACCGATGCGCTGGTGCGCGCTACCGGCGAGATGGCACGGCGCCTGCTTGATCTGCCGCCTGAAGAAGCATGAAGGGCTTGTTGCAGCGGGTGCGTGGCGCCCGCGTCGAAGTAGCCGGTGAGATTGTGGGGGCGATCGACCAGGGGTTGCTGGTGCTGGTCGCCGTCGAGCCTTCAGATACGCCCGAAAGCGCCGACAAACTGCTGCACAAGCTGCTTAACTATCGGTTGTTCAGTGACGAGGAGGGCAAGATGAACCTGTCCCTCAAGGACATCGGTGGCGGTTTGCTGCTGGTGTCGCAGTTCACCCTGGCGGCGGATACCAAAAGCGGGCTACGGCCCAGCTTCTCTACAGCGGCGCCTCCGGCCCTGGGAGCGGCGCTTTTTGATCACTTGTTGTTACAAGCGCAACAATTGCATGGCACGGTGGCGTCAGGGCGTTTTGGCGCCGATATGCAGGTGCATTTGGTCAATGATGGCCCTGTGACCTTCCTCTTACAGACATGAATGTATGAAAAACGACTTTAATGCCTAAAAACGCAGGTTTTCGCTACAAATACTTCGCTGACCCTGATGCGTTGTCTCGCGGGCTACTAGATAATCGCGCGCTACGGGGATCAGCGTTGTTTGGTCCATTTTTGATTTAGGTAGAGACTTGTCCGATGGCCTTTGGGGAATCATTTTGCCCTTGGGGAGTCGGAACATTGCTCGCCAACCTGGCATATAGATAGCTGGCCGTTGGTTTTTTGATCTGTTTTCGGCGAGGGTTGCTCGTGATTGTTAGTCCCTGTAATGCACCAAAATTGTCTGCCAAACGGTTACGAAACGCACTGGTAACGGGCTCTGCCCTGTTTTGCCTGTTCGGCGCCGGTCAACTGTGGGCATTCAGTCTGGATGATGTGTCGGCCAAGGCAAAAGAGCTGGCCGGGCAGAAATACGAAGCTCCGCGCAGCAATCTGCCGAACGAATTCCGCGAAATGAAGTTCGCGGACTACCAAAAGATTCGTTTCCGCAACGAAAAAGCCGAGTGGGCCGATCAGAACACCCCGTTCAAGCTGTCCTTCTATCACCAGGGTATGCATTTCGACACCCCGGTGAAAATCAACGAAGTCACCGCCGACAGCGTGCATGAAATCAAGTACGACCCGACTCGCTTCGATTTCGGCGACGTGAAATTTGATCCCAAAGCCACCGAGCAGCTCGGCTATGCCGGTTTCCGTGTGCTTTACCCGATCAACAAGGCCGACAAGCAAGACGAAATCATGACCATGCTCGGCGCGAGCTATTTCCGCGTCGTCGGCAAGGACCAGGTGTATGGCCTGTCTGCCCGCGGCATGGCGATCGACACCGCGCTGCCGTCCGGTGAAGAATTCCCACGGTTTACCGAGTTCTGGATCGAGCGTCCAAAGCCGGGTGACAAGCACCTGGTGATCTTCGCCCTGCTGGATTCGCCACGCGCCACTGGCGCTTATCGTCTGATCCTGCGCCCCGGCACTGACACCGTAGTGGACGTCAAATCCCAGATGTTCCTGCGTGACAAGGTCAGCAAGCTGGGCGTTGCGCCGTTGACTTCGATGTTCCTGTTCGGCGCCAACCAGCCGTCCAAGGTCCTCAACTACCGTCGCGAGCTCCACGATTCCAGCGGCCTGTCGATTCACGCCGGCAATGGCGAGTGGATCTGGCGCCCGCTGAACAACCCTAAACACCTGTCGGTCAGCAACTTCAGCGTCGAGAACCCGCGTGGGTTCGGCCTGCTGCAACGTGGTCGCAACTTCAGCCACTACGAAGACCTGGACGACAACTACGACAAGCGCCCAAGCGCGTGGATCGAACCGGAAGGTGATTGGGGCAAGGGCTCCGTCGACCTGGTCGAGATCCCAACCGCCGACGAGACCAACGACAACATCGTGGCCTTCTGGAGCCCGGAAAAACTGCCGGAAGTCGGCCAGCCTCTGGACGTGGCCTACCGCCTGCACTGGACCCTGGATGATGCCGCATTCCATTCGCCGGATAGCGCCTGGGTCAAGCAGACCCTGCGTTCTACCGGTGACGTGAAGCAATCCAACCTGATCCGTCAGCCCGACGGCACCGTGGCTTACCTGGTGGACTTCGAGGGCCCGGCCCTGAAGAAACTGCTGCCGGACGCACCGGTACGCAGCCAGGTGAGTGTGGGCGACAACGCCGAGCTGGTTGAAAACAGCGTGCGTTACAACGAACACACCAAAGGCTGGCGCCTGACCCTGCGTATGAAGATCAAGGACGCAGGCAAGCCGACCGAAATGCGTGCAGCACTGGTGCAAGATGTCGTGCAGCCCACGCCTGAGCCGGTTTCGACTCACGTGTTGAAGGCCGACAAAGTCGTGGCCAAGCAGCACGAGAAACAAGCCAGGAAAGACGCAAAAGACAAGCAAGACCCGCAGCCAGAAGCTGCCCCAGCCACACCGGAGCCGGCCAAGACCGAACAAGTCCTGACCGAAACCTGGAGCTATCAGTTGCCTGCCGATGAGTAATTCAAACGTCCGGCCAGAGACTCTGAGCGAGTATCTGGCGCACCTCCCGTTGACCGCTGAGCAGCGCGCCGAGTTGGCGGGCTGCAACTCGTTCAGCGAATTGCACGAACGCTTGTCGTCGTCGACTTTCGACGCACCGACCGACGCCGCCCAGGCCTCGGTCGGCCGTCGCTTGACCCTCAACAGCGCCGAAGAGCTGCAAGACGCCGAGATGCTGGCGCTCGACGCCGGCGGTCGCGTGTGTCTCAAAGCCACCCCGCCGATCCGCCGGACCAAAGTGGTGCCAGAGCCCTGGCGCACCAACATCCTGGTGCGCGGCTGGCGCCGGATGACCGGTCGCACCAACCCGCCCAAGCCACCCAAGGATGAGCGCGTATTGCCGGCTGCCCGCTGGCGTACCGTGGGTTCGATCCGTCGCTATATTCTGTTGGTGTTGATGCTGGGTCAGACCATCGTCGCCGGCTGGTACATGAAAGGCATCATGCCGTACCAGGGTTGGTCGCTGGTCGACTTCGATGAAATCCGCAACCAGACCCTGCTGCAAACCGCCACCCAGGTAATGCCCTACGCGCTGCAAACCAGCATCCTGATCATGTTCGGGATTCTGTTCTGCTGGGTGTCGGCCGGTTTCTGGACCGCGCTCATGGGCTTCCTGGAGCTGCTGACCGGGCACGATAAATACCGCATCTCCGGTAAAAGTGCCGGTAACGAGCCGATTCCCAAGGATGCGCGCACCGCGCTGGTGATGCCGATCTGCAACGAAGACGTGCCGCGGGTATTCGCAGGTCTGCGCGCAACGTTCGAATCGGTAGCCGCCACCGGTGACCTGGATCGCTTCGATTTCTTCGTGCTCAGCGACAGTAACGACGCCGACATCTGCATCGCCGAACAGCAAGCCTGGCTCGACGTGTGCCGCGAAGCTGGCGGCTTCGGCAAGATCTTCTATCGCCGCCGCCGCCGTCGCGTAAAGCGCAAGAGCGGCAACCTCGACGACTTTTGCCGTCGCTGGGGGGGTGACTACAAGTACATGGTCGTGCTGGACGCTGACTCGGTAATGAGCGGCGAATGCCTGACCAGTCTGGTACGCCTGATGGAAGCCACGCCGGATGCGGGGATTATCCAGACCGCGCCGCGCGCGTCGGGCATGGACACTCTGTATGCGCGTATGCAGCAGTTCGCTACCCGCGTATACGGCCCACTGTTTACCGCCGGCCTGCACTTCTGGCAGTTGGGTGAATCCCACTACTGGGGCCACAACGCCATTATCCGCATGAAGCCGTTTATCGAGCATTGCGCCCTGGCGCCGTTGCCGGGTAAAGGTGCATTCGCCGGTGCGATCCTTTCCCACGACTTCGTTGAAGCCGCGCTGATGCGCCGTGCCGGCTGGGGCGTGTGGATTGCCTACGACTTGCCGGGCAGCTACGAAGAACTGCCGCCGAACCTGCTGGACGAACTCAAGCGTGACCGTCGCTGGTGCCACGGTAACCTGATGAACTTCCGCCTGTTCCTGGTCAAAGGCATGCACCCGGTGCACCGCGCGGTGTTCCTGACCGGTGTGATGTCCTACCTGTCGGCGCCGTTGTGGTTCTTCTTCCTGGTGTTGTCCACCGCGTTGCTGGCGGTGAACACGCTGATGGAGCCGCAGTACTTCATGGCGCCGCGCCAGTTGTACCCGCTGTGGCCACAATGGCATCCGGACAAGGCGGTGGCGTTGTTCTCCACCACCATCGTGCTGTTGTTCCTGCCCAAGCTGCTCAGCATCATTCTGATCTGGGCCAAGGGTGCCAAGGAGTTCGGCGGCAAGTTCAAGGTGACCTTGTCGATGCTGCTGGAGATGTTGTTCTCCATGCTGCTGGCGCCGGTGCGGATGATTTTCCACACCCGTTTCGTCCTCGCCGCCTTCCTCGGTTGGGCTGCCACCTGGAACTCGCCGCAGCGTGACGACGACTCCACGCCCTGGAGCGAAGCGGTCAAGCGTCACGGCCCGCAAACGATCCTCGGCTTCCTGTGGGCGCTGTTGGTGGTGTGGTTGAACCCAAGCTTCCTGTGGTGGCTGGTGCCGATTGTCGGCTCGCTGATGCTGTCGATTCCGGTGTCGGTGATTTCCAGCCGGGTCAAGCTGGGCCTCAAGTCCCGTGACGAGAGCCTGTTCCTGATCCCCGAGGAATACAATCCGCCGCAAGCGCTGCTGTCGACCGAGAAGTACACCCACGAAAACCGTTGGCACGCCCTCAATGACGGGTTCGTGCGTTCGGTGGTCGACCCGCAGCAGAACGCCCTGGCCTGTGCCTTGGCGACCTCGCGTCACCGCGAGGCCGAGCCGATTGAATACCTGCGCATGGAGCGCGTTCGCCACGCGTTGAAAGTCGGCCCTGCCGGCCTCAACAACAGCGAGCGCCTGGCCCTGCTCAGTGACCCGGTAGCCCTGGCTCGTCTGCATGAGCAGGTCTGGAGCGAAGGTCATGCCGAGTGGCTTGGTGCCTGGCGTGCTTCGATCAAGGCTGATCCGCACGCACCATTGCTGCCTCTGCAACCGCAGTCGCCGCAGGCCCAACCGGCCTGATTCAGACGCCCCCGAGGGCTCGCCTCGGGGGCGCTGCAGACGCTGGTCCTACAGCGTTTACAGCCGCTTCCATTTATCCCTAACCCCTTGTTATTTCGAAACAAAAGACCTTTGATCGAGGCGTATTGTCGTGCCTGTCGCTGGGTTAGCATCGCCCCCCAAAATTTCACTCGCCACGGGGGCATTCATGATCAAAAGGTATTGTTCGGTATTGCTGGTTAGCGTTTTGCTATGGGCCTATGCGGGTCTGCTGAGTGCGGGCGCCCTGGACGATGCTGTGCGTCGCGGCGTATTGAAAGTGGGGACCACGCCCGATTACGTGCCCTTCGAGATGCTCGATAAGCAGGGGCGCATCGTCGGTTTTGAAATTGACTTGCTCCGCGCCATGAGCCGTGCGCTGGGCGTGGAACTTGAGCTGATTGCGGTGCCGTATACGGATTTGGTGTCGGGGTTGATGGCAAGAAAATTTGACCTGATTGGCAGCGGCATGACCGTCACCCAGGAGCGCAACCTGAAGCTCAACTTCAGCGACTCTTTCATCGTGGTGGGGCAGACAGTGCTGATGCACCCCCGCCTGGCCGGCATCATTTCCAGCGTCGAAGAGCTGGACGACGCCAGTTACCGGGTGGTGACTACCCGGGGCACGACCGGAGAGGCAGCAGCCAAGCGTTTCCTGGGGGCTGCGCAACTGAGTACGGTGACGACCCCCGAAGACGGTGTGCAGCAGGTCGTGGAAGGCAAGGCCGATGCGTTTATCCATGATGCGCCCTACAACCTGATCGCGATGAGCCGGCCGCAGAACAGCGCTTTGTTGAGCCTGGAACAACCCTTCACCTTTGAGCCCCTGGCGTTTGGTTTGAAAAAAGGTGATTACGACAGCCTCAACTGGATCAATCACTTTCTCAACCAGATCGCTCAGGATGGCTCCTACGATCGCCTGCATGACAAGTGGTTCAGGGATACGGCCTGGATCGCAGAAATTGAGTGATCGTCATAACTACTTACACATCAACCCATTACCAAGGGGCCACGTAGACGCGTCTACCCCTGCGCTTGACTGCACCGGCTAAGGGCTTTTACGACATACGCCGATAACATTTACCGGTGAAACCTTTGTGACGGCTAACGAGTGGGTTAGGATCGCATCCCGAAATGGCGCAGCCCTTTTGTGCGCCGACCTTATAAGAATCGTTCAGGGGTCTTGATGATGAAAAAGTATCTTTCGATGCTGATGCTCGGCGTCACCGCGATGGTCGCTGCCACTGCGGCTCAGGCCGGAGCCATCGACGATGCGGTCAAGCGCGGCACGTTGAAAGTCGGCATGGACCCGACCTACATGCCGTTCGAAATGACTGACAAACGCGGCGAAATCATCGGTTTCGAAGTCGACATCCTCAAGGCCATGGCCAAGTCCATGGGGGTCAAGCTGGAACTGGTGTCCACTGGTTATGACGGCATCATCCCGGCCTTCCTGACCGGCAAGTTCGACATGATCGGCAGCGGCATGACCCTGACCCAGGAGCGCAACCTGCGCCTGAACTTCAGCGAACCCTTCATCGTGGTCGGCCAGACCCTGCTGATCCGCAAGGAGCTGGAAGGCACCATCAAGTCCTACAAAGACCTGAACGATGAGAAATACCGCCTGACCTCCAAGCTCGGCACCACCGGTGAAATGGTCGCCAAGAAGCTGATTTCCAAGGCCAAGTACCACGGCTACGACAACGAGCAGGAAGGCGTGCTGGATGTGGTCAACGGCAAGGCTGACGCCTTTGTGTATGACGCGCCTTACAACGTGGTGGCCGAGAAGAAAGTCGGCAACGGCAAGCTGGTGTTCCTGGAAGAACCCTTCACCTTTGAACCTCTGGCGTTCGGTTTGAAGAAAGGCGATTACGACAGCATCAACTTCATCAACAACTTCCTGCACCAGATCCGTAACGACGGCACTTACGATCGCATCCATGACAAGTGGTTCAAGAGCTCCGAGTGGCTCAAGGACATGGAATAAGGCCTGACACCGAGTTGCCTGCATCGCAGGCAAGCCAGCTCCCACATTTGACTGTATTTACACATCAAATGTGGGAGCTGGCTTGCCGCCGATGGCGGCCTATCAGGCAACACATATCCGGAAAGTGAAATGAAACAGAAAAAAGCCCAATGGCCCTGGCACCTGCTGACCGTGGTCGTGCTGGTCGGCCTGGCGGGCGCCTTGTACTACGCCACCTCGTTGATGTCCTACGAGTGGCGCTGGAACCGCGTGCCGCAATACTTCGCCTATCAAGCCGAGACCTCCCAGCGCGCCGCGGATATTTCCACCGTGGTCGAGCTGGTGCGCAAAGGCGATATGGCCGAAGTCACCCTGCGCAACGACGCGGGGGTCGAGCAAAAACTCACGGTTGCCGACAACAGCCTGCAAGTGGCGCGCGGTGACGATGTGGCTGAAGGCGACGTGGTCGGCGTGACCCGACAGTGGGCGCTGGGGCCGTTGATGTGGGGCTTGTGGACCACGCTGTGGCTGTCGGTGGTGTCCGGCATCCTGGGCTTGGCGATAGGTTTGGCGACTGGTTTGTGCCGGCTCTCCAAAAACCCGACCCTGCGGGATCTGTCGACGATCTACGTCGAACTGGTGCGCGGTACCCCGCTGCTGGTGCAGATTTTCATTTTCTATTTCTTTATCGGCACGGTGCTCAACCTGTCCCGGGAATTTGCCGGGATCGCTGCGCTGTCGTTGTTCACCGGTGCCTACGTGGCCGAAATCGTGCGCGCGGGCGTGCAGTCCATCACCCGTGGCCAGGATGAAGCGGCGCGTTCCCTGGGCTTGAGCGCCGGCCAGTCGATGCGCCATGTGGTGCTGCCGCAAGCCTTCAAGCGCGTACTGCCACCCCTGGCCGGGCAATTTATCAGCCTGGTCAAAGACACGTCCCTGGTGTCGGTGATCGCGATTACCGAGTTGCTCAAGAGTGGACGTGAAGTGATCACCACCTCGTTTTCGCCATTCGAGATCCTGTTCTGTGTGGCAGGCCTGTACCTGCTGATCAACCTGCCGCTGTCGAAAATGGCCAGCCGGCTTGAGCGGAGGCTCGCCCAAAGTGATTGAAGTGCGCGATCTGGTAAAAGTCTTCGACACCCGTGGGCATGTGGTGCGTGCGGTAGACCACGTCACCACCCAGGTGGCCAAGGGTGAAGTGCTGGTGGTGATCGGCCCGTCCGGCTCCGGCAAGTCCACCTTCCTGCGCTGCCTCAATGGGTTGGAGGCGTTCGACTCGGGTTCGGTGAGCATCGATGGTTTGCAACTGGCCGATCCGAAGACCGACGTGAACGCCTACCGTCGTGAAGTCGGCATGGTGTTCCAGCATTTCAACCTGTTCCCCCATATGACCGTGCTGGAAAACCTGTGCCTGGCGCAAAAGGTCGTGCGCAAGCGCGGCAAGCAAGAGCGCGAGGCCAAGGCCCTGGCCTTGTTGGAAAAGGTCGGTATCGCGCAGAAGGCCCATGAGTTTCCATCGCGCCTGTCTGGCGGCCAGCAGCAGCGGGTCGCGATTGCCCGGGCGCTGGCCATGGAGCCCAAGGTGATGCTGTTTGACGAGCCCACCTCGGCCCTCGACCCGGAAATGGTCGGCGAAGTTCTCGACGTCATGAAAACCCTGGCCCTGGAAGGCATGACCATGGTCTGCGTGACCCACGAGATGGGCTTTGCCCGCGAAGTGGCGGACCGGGTGCTGTTCTTCGACCACGGCAAACTGTTGGAGGACGCAGCGCCCGCCGAATTCTTCGCTGCGCCGAAAGACCCACGGGCCCAGGCGTTCCTGCGCCAGGTCCTATGACTGTAGGAGCGAGCTTGCTCGCGAAAAGCGTCAACGATAACGCCGCGCACCCTGAATGAACGCGGCGGCTCTGGGTTTTTCGCGAGCAAGCTCGCTCCTGCAGTGGTGGTGTTTCAGAGCTTGAATCTGTCGACCAGCTTCTGTAAATCCAGGCTCAACCGCGTCAACTGAACGCTCGCGGCCGCCGTTTCCTCACTGGCGGCGGCGGTCTGTTCCGACACGTCCCGCACCTTCAACACACTGCGATTGATCTCCTCGACCACTGCGCTTTGCTGCTCGGCGGCGGCGGCAATCTGCGGATTCATTTCCTGGATGACCGACACCGTGCGCGCAATCGCCGCCAAAGCCTCACCAGCGTCGCGGGTCAGGGCGACGCTGTTGTCGGTCAGGTTGCGGCTGCTGTCCATGATGTCCGCCACTTGCTGGGTACCGTTATGCAGGCCGAGGATCAGCCCTTCGATTTCCTCGGCAGACGCCTGGGTGCGTTGGGCCAGGCTGCGTACTTCATCGGCGACCACTGCGAAGCCTTGGCCGGCGGTACCCGCGCGCGCCGCTTCGATGGCGGCGTTGAGAGCCAGCAGGTTGGTTTGTTGGGACACGGACTTGATCACGTCCAGCACGCTGGCGATCTTCTGGCTTTCCTGTTGCAGGGTCAGCATGGCTCGGCCGGACAACGCCATCTCGCTGGCCAGGTTGCCGATTTGCTCAACTGCCTGGGAGACCACCTGCTCGCCGGCACCGGCCTTTTGGTCGGCCTCATTGGCTGCCACGGAAGCGCGTTCGGCGTGACGCGCGACTTCCTGAGCGGTGGCGAGCATTTCATTCATCGCCGTGGCCACCTGGTCGGTTTCATCTTTCTGGTCATTGAGCCCGTTACGGGTCTGTTCGGTCACGGTGGATAGCTGCGTGGCCGCACCGGCAATCTGCCGGGCGCTGTCACCGATGCTGCTGATCAGGTTGCGCAGGTTGCGGGTCATTTGCCCGATGCTTTGCTGCAACTGGCCCAGTTCGTCGCGGCGGTCTACCGCCGTGTCGTGGCTCAAGTCGCCCTCGGCGACACGGTGGGCGGCGCTGAGGATCGCTCGCAGCGGCACGGCAATTTGCCGGGCGATCCACCAGGCAGCCAGCGCGCCGAGGACCAGTGCGGCCATGGTCACGCTGATCAGCAAGGTGCGGGTTTGATCCGCCTCGTTGTTGCGCTTGGTGTTCTGGCTCTGGCTCAACAAGTTGCTCTTGTCACGCAGCTCGTTGAGTCGCTGTTCGAAGCGGTTCTGCACGGTTTCGGTATCGAGCTGGGCTTGCTTGAGCGTTATCAGTTGCTCACGGTAGTTGGCCAGATCGGTCTTGAGCAGTGTCGAGTCCACCGGGAGGGCGGTGACGGAAGCCAGCGCGATCTGCATGCCGTCAAGCGCCTGGCCGAACGCATCGGCATAGGCCTGTAAGGTGTCGGCTGCCCAGGCGGGGCTCTGCGCTCGATCCTCGGCTTGCTCCATGGCCTGGCGCAGGTTCTCGATGGCATCGAGGGCCTTCTCGTCATTTTGGTCGGGCAAATCACTGGCCAATTGAGCGAGGGTATCGCTGGCTTGCAGGGCGGACTTTTTAAGCGCCGGGCGGACCTGCTCGCGCGCGGCCAGCAACGGCGGCAATTGCGTGAGCGCGGCCTTGGAGCCCGACACCAGAAGGGCCGCGTCTTCCAGCCGTTGCCGGTCGGTCGGGTCCCGCAAGCGGCTCGAAAGGTCGGCCAGGTACTGGTCGATCTGTTCGACCCTTTGATTCATCTTGGCCAGGCTGTTGCTGTCCATCAGGGTGCGGTACACGATGCGGTCGGCGCGCATGGCCTCGGCTTCGACAGCCAGATGGCCCAGGGTCGTCAGGCTGTCGGATCGGTACAGGACGGCGCTCAAGGCTTGCCAGCCTGTCGCGGCAATGACGAAGCTGAGGATCAGCACCAGGCCAAAGCCCAGGGCAAGCTTCAGGCGGACGCTGGCATTGACCAGCATACGGGTCAGCCGAGGAAACATAATGCACCTCCCAATCAGAGAAAGCGTATCGCTACAGATGCAACGCTAAATCGGATCGGGGTGAGGCGGGGCTGATAACTGTGTAGGAAGTTTCACAAGAGGCGGCGGTCTTAATCGGCCGCCGCGCAAGACCCTGTCAGATGCGGAAACGCCCGACCAGGGTCTGCAAGTAGATCCCCAGGCGCGCCAGTTCTGCACTCGATGCGGCGGTTTCTTCGCTGGCCGAGGACGTTTGTTCGGAGACATCACGCACATTCAACACGCTGCGGTTGATCTCTTCGGCCACGGCGCTCTGTTGCTCGGCGGCGGTGGCAATCTGTGAGTTCATTGCCTGGATGGTTGAAACCGTGCGGGTGATATTCGCCAATGCGCTGCCCGCGCGACGGGTCAGTTCGACGCTGCTGTCGGTCAGCCCGCGGCTGTTGTCCATGATGGAGGCCACCTGCTGGGTACCGTTTTGCAGGCCGACGATCAGCTCTTCAATCTCTTCGGTGGACTTCTGAGTGCGCTGGGCCAGGCTGCGCACTTCATCGGCCACCACCGCGAAGCCACGCCCGGCCTCACCGGCACGCGCCGCTTCAATGGCCGCGTTCAGCGCCAGCAGGTTGGTTTGCTGGGCGACGGATTTGATCACGTCGAGCACGCTGCCGATCTTGTCGCTTTCGCGCTTGAGGTCACCCATGGCGAGGGTGGAATTGCCGACTTCCGTCGCCAGGCGCTCGATCTGGGCGATGGCCTCACCGACCACCTTGTCACCTTCACGGGCCTGTTGATCGGCGGCCACCGCAGCTTCTGAGGCTTGCTCGGCATTGCGTGCGACTTCTTGCACGGTGGCGGCCATTTCGTTCATGGCGGTGGCGACCTGATCGGTCTCCACCTTTTGGCTGTTGACCCCGGCGCTGGTCTGTTCAGTCACGGCCGATAACTGCTCGGCTGCACTGGCGATCTGGGTGACGCCGTCGCTGATACCGCCGATCAATGCGCGCAGGCCCACGGTCATGCTCTGCATGGCGCGTTGCAACTGGCCCAGCTCGTCCTGGCGGCCAGAGTCCAGGTTGTGGCTCAGGTCGCCGGAGGCCACGCGCTCGGCGACTTTGAGGGTCTGGTTCAGCGGTATGACGATCTGGCGGGTGATGGCCCAGGCAGCGAACAGGCCGAAGGCTACCGCCAGTACGGTGGCGAGCAGCAACAAGTACTTGGCCTGGGCCACATCATGGTCGCGCACTGCCGTTTGCGAGGTGGTGAGTTTCTCGCTATGACCCAACAGAATATCGCCCTGGGCACTTAGGATCTTAAGGGCTGCGGCACTGGCCACCTGGGAGTCGCGGTATTGGCTGACGGCGGCCCGATAGGCTTGCAGTGAGGCACCGGCCTCTTGCAGGTTGGCCTGATATTGCGTCGGCAGCTGGCCTTGCAGTTCGGTGATTTTCTTCAGGGCGTTGTCGATAGCGTCGAGGGCGGGTTGCTCGGCCTCGACCTTGCCGCTGTAGGTGTAGCCGCGTACCTGGAAGCGCGCTTGCTGGATCAGCTTGCTCAGGTCAACCACGCTGTTGAACTGGGTGACGCTGTCGCCTTGCAGCAGGTTTTTTTCAATCTCGTTGGTTTTGGCCACGGCATTATCGGCCGTGTCGCCGAGCTTGCTGCGCGCACCCTCACGCTTGAGGCCTGCCTGGACCATGGTGGCGAAGGCTTTTTTGTATTGGCTCAAGGCTTCCTGTTGTTGTTCGACGAGAGCCTTGTCATTGGGTTGTTCGATTAACTGCGCGGCAGTTTTAAGGCCCTCGTCCAGCTGAGTGATCAGGCCGGTAACTGCGTCGGTGCCTTGTTCGCCGCGGCGCATATCAAAGTCCAGGCGCGCCAGGCGCAGGTCTTTGGTCAGGCCATTGAGGCTGGAGATAAAACCCAGCTTATCGCCGCGACTGATCACATCGCCCAGGCCGGTCCAGCCGGTAAAGGTGATCAACAGCGTCAGGATCAACACCAGGCCAAAGCCGACGCTCAGCTTGCGGTTGACGCTTACATTCCCCAGTTTCTCGGCTAACCAACGATACATGCTGCGAACTCCCCTGGAACAAGGCTTGGACTTATTCAAAGGCTATCGGCATGGGCATAGGATTCTGTAGCGCCACAGATTCAATGTGGGAGGGGGCTTGCCCCCGATGGCGGCCTCAGGGCCGACCAGGATGCTGGACTTTGATCGAGTGCATATCCGTTATTTAGGTAACGGCTGATATTGGTTCCGCTTTTACAGCGGGTCACTTTCGAAAAGCGCGAAAGTAACCAAAGCGCTCTTGCCCCACCACTCGGCACCTCGCTTAGGCTCGGTGTGCCCGTAATCCGCCATGGATTTGGGGGGCCGCCGCCACGCGCCATCCATGGCGCGGGGCGGCTAAACCGGCATCCCTGCCGGTTTACCCCCCAAATCCCTGTCGAATTCCGGCCAGCGTGGTTTAACGGGGCGCCTAAAATCAAAAGCAGATCAAAAGCAGAGCAAGAGCAAGAGCGGCTCGCTTCGCATCGTGGTTACGGTTGGCAGTGGCTACAAAAGTTGTGTAGATACCCATGGCTATCGGGGGCAAGCCCCCTCCCACATTTAGGCTACGGTGTTTTTGGATTTGATATCAGAACAGTCGGGCGAGCAGGGCCGTCACGGCGGTTTCAACCCGTAGGATGCGCGCACCAAGCTGCACCGGTTGCAAACCGGCCCTGGTCAGCAGCTCGACTTCATAGGGAATCCAGCCGCCTTCCGGGCCAATTGCCAGCGTTACCGGCTCATCCAGCCCACGGGGGCAGGCCGGGTAATCGCCCGGATGACCGATCAGGCCCAGGGTGCCGGCAGCCATGGCCGGCAGGCGGTCTTCGACAAAGGGTTTGAAGCGCTTTTCGATAATGATCTCGGGCAGTACCGTGTCCCGCGCCTGTTCCAGGCCAAGGATCAGTTGCTCGCGAACCGCTTCTGGCTCCAGGAATGGGGTTTGCCAGAAGCTTTTTTCCACGCGGTAGCTGTTGACCAGCACCACCTTGGGCACACCCATGGCCGCTACCGTTTGCAGCACTCGACGCAGCATCTTCGGGCGGGGCAGGGCCAGCAGCAGGGTCAGCGGCAGTTTGCTCGGCGGTGGCTGGTCGAAGCTGACTTGCAGCTCGGCTTCACTGGCTTCCAGCCGCAGCAGTTGGGCATTGCCCATCAGCCCGCCAATGCGGCCCACACGCAGGTTGTCACCCACTACGGCGCGGTGGACTTCCTGCATATGCACCAGGCGCCGATCACGCAGCACCACGCGGTCTGCCGCAATAAAATCGGCGTCTTCCAGCAGTAGCAGGTTCACGGCTGGGTCGCTGGCGGCTGGTCGTCGTCGGCAGGCTGGTCGTCCGGGTGTTCGCCGCGCTTGCTGATCAAGCCGCTGAACAGGATGCCCACTTCAAACAGCATCCACATCGGCACGGCCAGCAAGGTCTGGGAGAAAATGTCCGGCGGTGTGAGGATCATGCCGACCACAAAGCAGCCGATGATCACGTACGGGCGGATCTTCTTCAGGTACTTGACGTCGACCACCCCGATCCACACCAGCAACACCACCGCCACCGGGATTTCGAAGGCCACGCCAAAGGCGAAGAACAGCGTCATCACGAAGTCGAGGTAGCTGGTGATATCGGTCATCATTTCCACGCCGGCCGGGGTAGCGGCGGCGAAGAATTTGAAGATCAGCGGGAACACCAGGAAGTAGGCGAAGGCCATGCCGGTGTAGAACAGCAGGATGCTCGACACCAGCAACGGCACCGCGATGCGCTTCTCGTGCTTGTACAGGCCCGGCGCAATAAAGCCCCAGATCTGATGCAGGATCACCGGGATCGCCAGGAACAGCGAAACCATCATGGTCAGCTTCAACGGCGTCAGGAACGGCGACGACACATCGGTGGCAATCATCGTCGCGCCGACCGGCAGGTACTGGCGCAAGGGCGTGGAAACGAAGGTGTAGATCTGCTGGGTAAAGGCGAACAGCCCGGCAAAGATGATGAAGATGGCCGCTACGCAACGCAGCAGGCGGGTACGCAACTCGGTGAGGTGCGAGACCAGCGGCATATGCTGGTCGTTTTCCGGTTTATCAGCGCTCATGGGGCTCGCGGCGGCAGTGTAGGGTCATGGGGGGCAGGCGACGCAACGGGCGTCGGCGCAGGCTCTGTCGGGGCGGGCTCGGTTTGGGCAGCAGGTGCCGGCGCGATGCTCTGCTCGGCTACCGGAGGGGCCGGCTTGGCCGGCTCCTGCACCGGGGAGAGAATCTTGCGAGTCTCTTGCTCCAACGACAGGATATGTTCGTTGTGCAACTGCCTGCGGATCTCGTCGGCACCGATTTCCCGTTCAACTTCCTGTTTGATCGCGTTGAAACTGCGTTTCAGGCGCCCGATCCACAGGCCGGCGGTGCGCGCGGCACCGGGCAGGCGTTCCGGCCCCAGTACCAGCAGGGCCACCAGGCCGACGAGCAGCAGTTCAGAGAAGCTGATACCAAACATTAGTCAGTGCTCACGAGTCTTTGCGGGTCGGCTCTTGGACTTTTTCAGCCTGCACGTCGAAGGTACGACGCTCGGTGATCGGCTGCGCGGCCTGCGGGTGCACAGGCTGGGCCGGTGGCACCGGGTTTGCGCTTGGCTCGGCGGGCTTCTCGTCGTCGTTCATGGCTTTACGAAAGCCCTTGATCGACTCGCCGACGTCGGTGCCGAGGTTTTTCAGTTTCTTGGTGCCGAACACCAGAACAACCACCACCAGAATGACGATCCAGTGTTTCCAGTCAAAAATGCCCATGCTGCAAATCCTCAAGTCTTGGTTAATCAGGCGGACGGGCGCGAAGCCTTTTCGACATGCCCGGACAAGCCGAAGCGACGGTCCAGTTCATCCAGCACGGCCTGTGGATGCTGCCCCAGTTGGGCGAGCATCACCAGGCTATGGAACCACAAGTCTGCGGTCTCATAGATTACATCGCTGTAATCACCGCTGATTTGCGCGTCCTTGGCCGCAATGATGGTCTCGACGGATTCTTCGCCGAGTTTTTCCAGAATCTTGTTCAGACCCTTGTGGTACAGGCTGGCGACGTAGGAGCTGTCGGCATCCGCGCCTTTGCGGTCTTCCAGCACCTGGGCCACACGGTTCAGGGTATCGCTCATGTTCAGTGTCCTGGCGAATAAATGGCGTGGGGGTCTTTGAGCACCGGCTCCACTACCTTCCATTCGCCGTCTTCGAACACGCGATAGAAACAGCTGTGGCGCCCGGTATGGCAAGCGATGTCGCCGATCTGGTCGACCATCAGGATCACCACGTCGGCGTCGCAGTCCAGGCGCATCTCATGCAGCACCTGCACATGCCCGGACTCTTCGCCCTTGCGCCACAGTCTGCCACGCGAACGTGACCAGTAGATGGCGCGCTGCTCAGTGGCGGTGAGGCTCAGCGCCTCGCGGTTCATCCAGGCCATCATCAATACGCGCCCGGTCTTGTAGTCCTGGGCAATGGCCGGCACCAGGCCGTCACTGTCCCACTTGATCTCGTCCAGCCAGTTTTTCATGTTCGGCTCCGGCAATTTGCGACAGTGTATAACCGGATTGGCTATCGACGCACGATCAGATAAACACCCACGGCCGCCATGATGCCGGCTGGCCAGTAACCCAGTTGATTCAGCGGCCCGCCGATCACCAGCATCACACCGCCTGCCAGATGCGCGGCGCCGAGCAGGCGCAGGAACCAATCGTCCTTGCGCTTGCGCCACGGCGGCTCGGGGTCTTTGGCGTGGGGCTGGGACATGCGCTCCAGCAGGTCGCGGGTCATGTTGGCCAGGTGCGGCAGCTGTTCGAACTGGCTGTGCAGGTTGCCCAGCATGGTTTTTGGGCTCATGCGCTCGCGCATCCAGCGCTCCAGGAACGGCTGCGCGGTGTTCCACAGATCCAGGTCCGGGTACAGCTGGCGGCCCAGGCCTTCGATGTTGAGCAAGGTTTTTTGCAGCAGCACCAACTGCGGCTGTACTTCCATATTGAAGCGCTGCGCCGTCTGGAACAGGCGCATCAGCACCTGGCCGAAGGAAATATCTTTTAACGGTTTTTCGAAGATCGGCTCGCACACGGTGCGGATCGCCGCTTCGAATTCGTTGAGCTTGGTTTCCGCCGGCACCCAGCCTGAATCAATGTGCAACTGCGCCACGCGGCGGTAGTCGCGCTTGAAGAAAGCAAACAGGTTGCGCGCCAGGTAGTCCTGGTCTTCCGGGGTCAGGCTGCCGACGATGCCGCAGTCGATGGCGATGTACTGCGGGCTCCACGGGTTGACGGTGCTGACGAAGATGTTGCCCGGGTGCATGTCGGCGTGAAAGAAACTGTCGCGGAACACCTGGGTGAAGAAGATCTCCACGCCACGCTCGGCAAGCATTTTCATATCGGTGCGCTGGTCGGCCAGGGTCGCCAGGTCGGTGACCTGTACCCCATAGATGCGCTCCATCACCAGCACTTTCGGGCGGCACCAATCCCAATACACTTGGGGCACGTACAGCAGTTGCGAGCCTTCAAAGTTGCGTCGCAACTGGCTGGCGTTGGCTGCTTCGCGCAGCAGGTCGAGTTCGTCGTAGATGGTTTTTTCGTAGTCGGCGACCACATCCACCGGATGCAGCAGGCGCGCGTCGGCGGAGAAGCGTTCGGCAGCCCGGGCGAGAACAAACAGCCACGCCAGGTCCTGGCCGATGATCGGCTTGAGGCCCGGCCGAATCACCTTCACCACCACCTCTTCGCCGGTCTTGAGCTGCGCGGCGTGGACCTGCGCGACCGAGGCCGAGGCCAGGGGCTCGACATCGAAGCGGCTGAACACCTCGCTGATCTTCTGGCCCAGTTGTTCTTCGATCAGTGCCATCGACTGCTGCGAATCGAAAGGCGGCACACGGTCCTGCAGCAGCATCAGCTCGTCGGCGATGTCTTCGGGCAGCAGGTCGCGACGGGTCGAGAGGATCTGCCCGAACTTGATAAAGATCGGCCCCAAATCCTGCAACGCCAGGCGCAGGCACGCGCCTCGGCTCAGCTCCAGTTGTTTGCGCGGGAACCAGCGCCACGGCAACACATAACGCACCGCCAACAGAAACCACGGCAGGGGCAGGGCAAACAGCAGGTCATCAAGGCGGTAGCGGATTACGACGCGCTGGATACGAAACAAACGGCGGACGGCGAGCAGCTTCATGCGTTATCGCTTGGATCAAGGGAACGGCTCAGGCGCTCGAAGCGGGCCTCAAGGCGTTCCAGGTCGATTTTGGCCTTGTCGAGCTCACGAAAGCGCGCTTGCGCTTCCCGTTGCCCGACCAGGGTGCGCGATTCTTCGCTCAGGTATTCGGCGAGGTTCTGGTTGAGGCTGGCGAACCCTTGCTGGTACCAGCGCGAGCGGCTGCGCAGGTGCCCGCTGAGCAACTGGGTGGCGACGGGGCCGATCCAGCGCGACAGTTCGTATTCCCAGTCCAGCTCCAGGTCTTGCAGTACGGCGGCCAGGTCCATCAGCACCGCACTGTCGCCTTCCAGCTCCACCTCGGGGCTGTGGAGGATGGCGGTCTTGTTGCGGCTCAGCGCCAGGTGCAACAGGCTGGAGGCCGGCGCACGCAAGGTGCAGTCGGCGTCGGCGGCCCATTGAGTGGCGAGCAGCAAGCCTTCATCGCTGGGCAGAATAAACAGCTGCACGGCGGGGCTGCGGCAGTCGACGGCAATGACTTTGCCGTTCAAGTGCGCCAGCCGCGCCAGGGCGGTGCTGTCCAGGCGCAGAACACGGTTGAGGCCATGTTCGACACTGGCGAGAAGACCTGCGAGCAGCATCAGGGCTTGATACCTCGGTGCAAGGCAACGATGCCGGAGGTCATGTTGTGGTAGGTCACGCGGTCGAAACCGGCCTCCACCATCATTGACTTCAGGGTTTCCTGGTCGGGGTGCATACGGATCGATTCGGCCAGGTAGCGGTAGCTCTCGGCGTCATTGGTGATCAGCTTGCCCATCAGCGGCATAAAGGCGAACGAGTAAGTGTCGTAGACCTTGGACATCAGCGCGTTGGTCGGCTTGGAGAATTCCAGCACCAACAGGCGGCCACCCGGTTTGAGGACGCGCAGCATCGAGCGGATCGCGTCTTCCTTGTGGGTGACGTTGCGCAGGCCGAAGGCGATGGTCACGCAGTCGAAATGGTTGTCGGGGAACGGCAGCTTCTCGGCATCGGCCTGAACGAACTCGATGTTGCCGGCCACGCCTTTGTCGAGCAGGCGATCACGGCCCACCTTGAGCATCGAACCGTTGATATCGGCCAACACCACTTGGCCGGTGGGGCCAACCAGTTTGGAGAACTTGGCGGCCAGGTCGCCCGTGCCGCCGGCGATGTCCAGCACGCGGTTGCCGGTGCGTACGCCCGACAGCTCGATGGTGAAGCGCTTCCACAGGCGGTGCATACCGCCGGAAAGCACGTCGTTCATCAGGTCGTACTTGGCCGCCACGGAGTGAAACACCTCAGCGACTTTTTCCGCCTTTTGGCTTTCCGGGACGTTCTTGAAGCCGAAGTGAGTGGTGGGTTCGGCATCGCTGCCTTTGCGCTGATCAGTCATATCGCTGTCACCAAAAGAGAATGCGGGACATGATAATCCCCAAGGCCTGCTTTGTCTTGGCAAGGCTGCAGGTAAGATAGATGCTCACCGAGGCCTTTTGCCGCATGGCGGGTGTTTCGAGTCGTTATAAAGAGGAGTCATTGCAATGGCCCGTATTACCGTTGAGCGTGAACATACCCTGGGAAAAGAACAGGCGCGGGCCAAGGCCGAGCAATTGGCGCGCAAACTCGAAGATAAATATGGTGTGGAATCTTCGTGGGCCGGCGATACCCTGAAGCTCAAACGTTCCGGGGTTAAGGGCACGGTCGCGGTAGGCGAAGACTCGCTGCGCATCGATGTCGAACTCGGCCTGTTGATGTCGGCCATGAGTGGCACGATCAAGTCCGAAATCGAAAAAGCCCTGGATAAGGCGTTGGCCTGACCTGGCTTCTTAGGGTGCCGATTCTAATTTTAAACCCTACTTTGTGCCCAAGCCCTCAACTCCTGCGGGCCGTCCTCCACCCTTTTTGCGTGAGGTGCACCATGGCCAAAGTTATTTTGAAGAAAAAAATCGACGTTCAAACCACCCCCCTGAGTGAGGTTAAAAGCTATGCCCGCAAGATCTGGCTGGCGGGCCTTGGTGCCTATGCAAAGGTCGGCAGCGAGGGCGGCGAATACTTCAAAGAGCTGGTCAAGAGCGGCCAACATGTTGAAAGCAAAGGTAAAAAAGTTGTAGTTGAACAACTTGATGCCGCCAACAGTCAGATTGATCAAGTAAAGAGTAATGTCTCCGGCGTCAGAGGCTTGGTTGAAGTTCAGCTGGATAAAGTTGAAAAAGCTTTTGACACGCGTGTTGCAAGTGCCTTGAATCGAATCGGCATTGCGTCTAAACATGACGTGGAGACACTCTCTGCTAAGCTCGAAGAGCTGACGGCATTGCTCGAACGTGTCGCGCGTAAACACTAAGGAGACATCGGGATGGCTGTTAAAAAGACTACTCAGAAAGAAGGCAGCTCGTGGGTTGGGGAAGTTGAAAAATATTCCCGCAAAATCTGGCTTGCTGGTTTAGGCGTGTACTCGAAGGTTAGCAGTGACGGCGGTAAATACTTCGAGACTCTGGTCAAGGACGGCGAGAAGGCCGAGAAGTTGACCAAGAGCACAGTCGGTAAAAAAGTAGAAGCGGCCAAGGCAACTGCCGGTTCCGCCAAGTCGAGCATTTCTGACACCTGGGGCAAGTTGGAAGAAACCTTCGACAAACGCCTCAATAGTGCCATTTCGCGACTGGGCGTACCCAGCAAGGCTGAGTTAAAGGCGCTGCACAGCAAGGTCGATACCCTGACCAAGCAAATTGAGAAACTGACCGGCGCCAAAGCGGCTCCCGCCAAGACTGCCGCGGCCAAGCCTGCAGCAAAACCGGCTGCCAAACCTGCGGCTAAAACAGCTGCGGCAAAACCCGCCGTTAAAACTGCCGCCAAGCCTCTGGTTAAAGCCGCCGCCAAGCCGGCTGCAAAAGCCGCTGCCAAAGCGCCAGCCAAAACCGCTGCGAAACCTGCGGCCAAGCCAGCGGCTAAAACTGCTGCCGCTAAACCGGCCACCAAGCCTGCCGCTAAGCCAGTGGCCGCTAAAACCGCCGCGAAACCTGCGGCTAAACCGGCTGCCAAGCCTGCGGCTAAAACAGCGGCTGCCAAACCTGCCGCCAAGCCCGCCGCTGCCAAACCTGCAGCTAAACCTGCAGCGGCCAAAAAGCCTGCGGTAGCGAAAAAACCGGCAGCCGCCAAGCCTGCTGCGGCGGCCAAGCCAGCAGCGGCGCCAGCACCGGCCGCTTCTACCGCCAATTCGGTGTCCGCACCGACGCACGCGGCCGCTACTGCGACTGCAACGCCGGTCAACCCGACGCCATCCAGTCAGTCCTGATTTTTGCGGGACAGAAAAATGCCCGGCCTGTAGAGGCCGGGCATTTTTTATGCTTGGCAAAAATCAGCTATCGCGGGGCTTTATCCCAAGCCCATCAGTTGTAAGTGATCGAAACAGTCACGGCACTGGCCAGGGTACCGTGGGTAATTGCTTCTCCGGTTTTATGGTAAGCCGCTTTGAGTGGCAGTACCGCCTTGCTGGCGCTTGTCGCAACCGTACGGCTGCGTTGTACCTCGGTGCCATTGGCGGGGATGATGCCGGTGCTGGCCAGCCACAGTGCGGTGCCGCCCGATGTTCCCGTGTTGGCAAAGAGCTCGGCGTTGCCGGCAGAGGGGGTGCCGGCGAACTGGAAGATCACGTTCTTGACGTCCGAGTCGCAGTCGGCGGCAAGTTCAAAGTCGTGCTCTCCCGCAGAGTCGGTAGTGTCGAAGTCCGATACTTTGACCGCAGGCAAGGTAATCGTGCGGTTTACATCGCCGGCGTTAAGGTTGCAGGTGCCAGCATTGACCACGCCTTGAAATGTCAGGGTGCCAGTAGTGGCAGCGAGCGCGGCGGGAATGTCCAGGCTTGCGGTGATCGCCAGTAGCAGGGGCAGTGTAGGTAGACGCATCATGAGTCCTCAGGGGGTTCAGTTGTAGGTGATGTTGACGGTGGCGGTACTGGTCAGCGTGCCTTGGCCGACCGTGCCGCTCTTGTGGTACGCCGCGCCGAGTGGCAATACCGCGCGATTGCCGGTCACAACCAGCGTGCGTTCGTTGTCGCTGCCATTGGCAGCAATGGTTCGGTGAGTGCCGTCGATCCGCGAGTACAGCCAAAGCGCCACGCCGTCGGCCGTGCCGGTGTTGGCAAAGAGCAGGTTGTTGTCAGTCGATGGCTGGCCGGAAAAACGAAAGGTGACGTTGGCGGCGTCGCTGCAATTGGCCGTCAGCTCAAAATTGCGTGCGCCGGCGTAGGGGCTGCTGTTGAACGCACTGACCTGCACGGGGTCGAGCGTGATGGTGCGGTTGACATCACCGGTGGCGAGGTCGCAAGTGGCGACGGGGCTGACGAAAGTAACCGAGTTGTCGAGCTTGAGCTCAAAGCGGCCCAGAATCTGGCCGATGCGGGTCAACATCGTGTAATGGTAGACCCTTCCCGCAGGCACCTCCCCTCTGGTCACCGGCCCGATCTTGTAGAAGATTGCCTCGGCATTGGTGAAGATGGGGTGGCTTCCGCTGGGCAGGTAACCCACGGAATTGTCAAACGCGTAGAAGCTGCTCGAGGGACGGGCATCGGTAATCCTTATACGCATGCCGATGCCCGGAGCCTCGGTTTGATAGATCGTGGTGGCCTGGTGATGCAGGTAATTGCGCGATGCAACTTGTATCAGCGTCACGCTGTTGCAATTCATGAAGCGGCCCGCAGCCACGCCGCTGAACGGTTGCTCGGTGATCACGCTGCCCACCGGCAGGTCGGGCGGTACGGTGATAGTCGTCGGAAGGGAGAGGCCGTGGGTGGAGTTCATATAGCTGTCGCACTCCGCTTGCGCAGCGATCGGCAGGCCAAGCACCAGCAATGTTGAGATGAGTCTGATCAATGTCTTCATCATGCATTCCGAGCAGTCACGAGGTATTTGTCGACAGGCGCTGCATGTGCGGCAACGGGTGTTTCGCTTCGGCAGGTGCCTGCGTTCAGATGGCGTACGCGGTGGGCCGCGTCAGAGTGGGGGCGCGCACTTAGCGCGTAATGCAGCTTGCATGAAGCATCAGCTTGCGGGCCCCATTTGACGGTCAGTTGCCCTTGTGTGCGCGCCACGCGAACAAAGGCTTTACCGCCCTGGCCAACGATGCCGACGCTTGCGCCGTCTTCATCGAATACATCCGCACCGAATGGCAGCGGGTTGCCATCCTCACGCTGAGCCGTGATCAATATGGCTTGCCCACTGACCGTTTCGAACTGCAACTGCACCACCGAGCCGGCCCGAGGGGCGACGTTCTGCGCGGCGGTCTTGAGCTCTACATCGACGGACAGGTCCTTGGGGTCCAACTCGACCACGTTCTGGCGGTAAGGGGTGAGATGCGGCACCACGGCATAACCGCTTTTGCCGATCTGGGCGCTGTGGTTACCGTTGATCCTTGCGCCCAGAGCGTCGGGGGCCTGGACGAGGCCGATGGTGTCGCCCAGCTCCGGTGCAAAGGTCACGCCGCCACGGTGGGCGACGATGCCGCCAGTCATGCCCAGGGAGGTCGACTGGTACGCGTTGCTCTGGCCGTAGCTTGCCGATAGCGCGCCCTGGGACGTCTGGTATTTCAGGTCGGCGCTGGTGGCATAGCCGCTGCCCTGGGCGCGGCTGCTGCTCAAGCCGTAGCTCAATTCATTGCGTTCGCCAAGGGTGCCACCCAGGCCCAGGCGCTCACCTGAGCTTTGGCCGCCTCGGTAAACAGTGGTCGTCAGGGTGGGCGTGCGGGCACCGCTGCCCAGCGGCAGACTCACGGTAAAGTCCAGCTGCTTGTCGACATGCTCAGTCAGCAAATCACGGGTACGCTGCGCGCTGACCGTGTAGTGCAGCCCGTTCCATGTGCCGCTGTAGCCGGCGGTGAATGTCAGGTTGCCATTGTTACGGTTCCAATAGTTTTGCGAGGAGCCGGTGAGGTACACCGATCCGTCGCCCACGCGTTGATTGAGGCTGATGTCCATCCGGTCGCGCAGGCGCGACACACGGTCAAGCTTGAGCCCGTCCAGGGCGAGGTCGCGGATGTGCGCCGCATCGCTCACGCTCAAGAAACCTTCGGTGGAGTAGCGGTAGGCGCCCAGGGCGAAGTGAGTACCGGTGTGGGCGAAGTTTTTGCTATAGCGTAGCTGCACGCTTTGCCCGTCGCGTGAGCCATGCCCCGGCAGGTGGGCGTTGGACTGGGTCATGTCCAGCGACAGTGCACCGAACGGCGTGTTGAACGCAGCACCCAGTAACTGTGAGCGGTAGTCCTCGCCTATCACGGCGCCGGTATAACCGGTCAGCAAGTTGCTCAGGCCGTGTTGGTAGGTGGCCTGCATCACTCTGGGCGGATGGTGCAGGCCGATTTCATCGAGCAGCCCGGCACTCAACGAGTAACGGCTGTAGCCGGGGCGCAGCAGGTGGGCGTTGGCGGCAAAGGGGACGATGAACTCGCGGGTACGGCCATCGGCTTCGGTCACAGTGACGTTCAGATCGCCGCCATAACCGGTGGGGAACAGATCCTTGAGCACGAACGGGCCGGGCGCCACGGAGACTTCATCGAGCAGTACGCCACGCTGGCGCACAGTGACCCGTGCGCTGGTTTCGGCGACACCGCGCACCACCGGCGCAAAGCCGGTCAGCGAGTCGGGGAGCATCCGGTCATCGCTGGACAGGCTGGCGCCGCGCAGGCGCACGCTGTCGAACAGCTCGCCGGGGGTATAGATTTCGCCGAGCACCAACTGGGACTTCAAGGTGCCCAATTCCCGCTGTACATACGTGGCGCTGCTTTGATAGCCCGAGGCGGTATGGGTACGGCTGTAATTGCCATTGTGGCGCCAGTGCCAGTCGCCCAGGTTTAGCCCGGTATTCAAGCCCAGGTAGCTGGAGCCCAGGGTGCGCCCGTCGGTGCGCGTGGTGAAGGTGCTGGCGTTGTAACGTACAAACGCGGCATCCACGCCGCCATCCCAATGTTGCGGGTCGACATAGCCGCGTGGCTGACGGGCCAGGTAAATCTGCGGAACCTGCAGGTCCAGGCGACTTTCGCCCGAGTCGAACCGGCTGCTTGCGCCGGGCAGGTAGCTGGCGATGTCGGCACAGTCGGAAAGGGCAGCCGGTTGAACGCTATCGACCGTGACGCCAAACCTGAGCAACGCCTGGCGTTTCAGGCACAGTTGCGCGGTGTCCTGGCCGGCGACGTTGGAGAAGGACAGGGTTTCACGCCCGATCCACTGGCCGTTGAGGTGCACGTCGGCGCGGTAGTTGCCGGGCAGGATGACGTTGCCTTGGTTGAATTTTGCAATATCGACTTGCGCGCCCGCCTTGCCGCCCGGAAAAAAGGCTGGGTTGAATTCGACCTGTTCGGCACTGTGGGCGTAGAGGCTGCAGGCGCCGCTGATCAGCAGCAGGCTATGCACGGTCAGCTTGAATCGATGACGTGCCGGGGATGGATAGTTAACGCCGGCTGGCGTGTTGAAACTCATGTTCAGCGTTCTCGAAAAGCAGGTGTCAGCCAACGCTTGGCATAGGGATTCCCTACCCGAACCAATGGGCATCGACATAAAGAGATGGAAGCGTGGGAGGCGCCGTTCAGGGCGCGCTACGCGGGAAAGTCAGGTACCTGGGGCGTCATGGCGGGACCTTGGCGCTGTGGGCGATTTTCACGCCATAGTCGTCGAGCGTCTGGAATTGCACGGTGGCCGTGGCACTGGGCGCAGAGTTGAGCGTGGGCAGCTCAAAACGAAGGCGGCCACCGGGCACTAACATGTTTGCGCTGCTGGGCGACGCGGTTTTACGTGCGTGCCGTTGCCCCGAGTCCAGCACCTCGACGGCTTCGAAGGTCACGTGATAGGGCGTTGGGTTGAATACTTCCAGGCCCTGGCCCTGGCCCTGGGCGTTCGATACGCGTCGCCATTGCAGTTTTCCAGGTGCGGCTTGCACCCCGTACGCAAGATTGTGCGGGCGGAAAAACAGCTTGATCCGCGAGCGGAACGCCAGCTGCAGTTGATTACCGGTTTGCGCGCCTGGGGGCTGGGCAGGCACTTCCAACAGGTTGAACCAGAACAGGCTTTCCTGTGACGCTGGCAAGGGTTCGCCGGTATAGGCCACGCGCACCACTTGTTGCTTGCCTGGCTCCATGCGAAAGATCGGCGGGGTCACCACAAACGGAATGTCGCCCTGCTCCGGCGTCGAGTGCTCGTCGCCCTTGTCCAGCCAGGTTTGTACCAGCACCGGTGCCTGGTTTTTGCTTTCCAGCCTGACGGTAACCTCTTTGTCGTTTTGCGGGTAAACCACACGGGTGCTGTTGATGATCACGCTCGCCTGCAGCGTCGTTGCGCCCAGCAGCGTGAAGGTCAGCAAGGTGGTCTGCGCCAGAGTCGAAAGTGCATTCATGATGGTTGCCCCGTGCACGCGGGCAGTGCTGCCGAATGCCGCACGCGGGCACCGAAGTCGCTGACGCTGGTGAACTCAACCCTGGTCGGCGCTGGCGGGCACTCACGCAGCAGCGGCAGCGCAAAGCGTTTCACGTCGCCGGCCGGCAGCAGCAGGCTGTCGTTGGCGCTCTGGTTCGGCGCTTTGGCAAAGCGCTTGGCGGCGCTGAGCAATTCGACGGAGGCGAGCGAGACGTGATAAGGCGTCGGGTTAGTGGCTTGCAGAGCGTAGCCGCGCTCGTGGGCGACCAGTTTCCATTGCAACCTGGATGCCGCGCTTGCCACCGGGTAGGGCAACGCTTGCGGGCGCACGAGCACGCGCAACCGCGTGCGGAACGCCAATTCGATCTGGTTGTTGTCTTCACCTTTTGCGGCGCTCGGCGGCACTTCCAGCACATTCAGCCAGAACAGGCTTTCGCGATCGGCAGGCAGAGGCTCGCCCGAGTAGCGCAGGCGTAGCGCCTGTTGCTGGTGCGGCTCGATACGAAAGATCGGAGGGGACGCACTCAACGGCGCTTTTGCAGTGGCCGCGGTCGAGTACCGGTCGCCGTCGTCCAGCCAGGTCTGTACCAATGCCGGGCGGGTGCCCTTGTTTTCAAGGCGCACGATCACCTCTTGCCGTTCGGCAGGGTAGATCACCCGGGTGCCGTGGATAATGACGCCTGCGTCAGCGGTAAGCGGGCACAGCAGCATCGCAGCAGACACACAGGCGGCAACGGTAAGACGTGTCTTGATATTCATCATCTGGTCTCTTCACCCAGGGAGGAGCCTGCTTGCGCAGGCCCGCTCGCGCTTTATTCGGCGTACTCGATCATGAACCCGACTCGGGTATTGACCTTGCCTTCGGCAGCCGGGCCGCTGGCGTACAGCTGTGCTGCCAGTGGAATGGTTGCCTGGTTATCGGCGATCACCACGCCTTCGGATTTCTCCGTGTACACATTGATTGGCGTGCCGCTACGGCTAGTGATTTCTACCTGTACATTCTTGGCATTGGTGGTGTCGGACGGATCGTCATAGCCATCGATGTTCAAGCGGCCCGTGGCCACGTCGATAGCCGGGCTGGTCGGGTCGAAGGCAACCATGGCGGTACGTCCGTTGGTGCAACTGCCCTCACCCGGTGCGCCGATGCGAATGGAGAAACCAGTCAAATTGGCGCGACTGCCCGCCGTAGCCAAGCGTGCAGCGGAGACGCCACCCAGGTTTACGTCCTTGACCACGGCGCCCGTGCCCGGCGTCGCGCCTTCGACGGTGCAGGTCACATCGGTCACCAGGCCACTGAAATTGATCACGCCATCGGCGGCGTGCGCCGAGGGCGGCACAGCGGCGGTCAAGGCCAGCGCGGTGGCAACGGAAGAAAAAACGTTGGCTTTCATTATGTTCCTGATCTTGATTGATTGAAGTTTCCCGTCGCAGGTTGATACGCAGCACCTGTGAACCCGTGTCGAATTTGTTCACGGGGCGGGTGTGCATAATTTGTATCTAAAAATGAATGCGCTCTATAGTGAAGTCACGAGTTTTAGTTCGTGATTGTTCGAAAGCGTATTGTTTTGTTTAAGGTTTTTTGGCGGGGGTTGAAGTTCGGAAACTTCCTTCAGGTTTTTCTGTAAGAAGTGGCTGTAAGTAAGTGTAGTACTGTTATGTCCGCTTATTGAATCCTGCATAAGGCTGGTCTATAGCGTGCAGTACTGCATTGATTCAGGCGGGAGTTGTTATGCCAACTTCATCAGTTACTGTCTGTACCGTCATGCTGCTCGACGACCATGAAATGGTGCGCCAGGGTATCGAGCTGGGATTGAATGCCGAAGCCGACATCCAGGTCATCGGCTCCTACGGCACGGGGCGGCAATTGCTTGAGGCGCTGGCCCAGCAGCCTGCGCACGTGATAGTCATGGACTTTGTCCTGGCGCCTGCCGACATCGATGGCCTCAGCCTGCTTCAGTCACTGGGCAGGCGTTTCAGCCAGTGCCGGGCCGTGATCGTATCTTCGGACTGTTCGCCCGCCACGGTGTCGCTGGCCCTGAAGGCGGGGTGTTGGGGGATTTTGGGCAAGACTCAGAATCTGACCGAACTGATCACGGCTATTCGAACTGTCGCTCAGGGGCGGCTTTATCTACCGCCTTGTATGGTGCCGACATTACAAGGCAGGCAGTCGGCGTTCGATAACGTCACCCTGAAGTCGACAGTGGATGTTTCCATGCCGCTGTCATTGAACTCGGGACTGACGCCTAAAGAGCGGGAAGTATTGCGCTGTTTTCTCGATGGTATGTCGGTAAGTTCGATTGCAGCAAAGTTCTCCCGCAGTGCAAGTACCATCAGTACGCAAAAACAGTCGGCATATAGAAAGTTGGGCGTGCGTAACGACAGTGAACTGTTCAAGTTTATTCAGCACTTCGGTGGGCCTGAGTGAATACCGTCAATGCGGATCATCCAGATAGCCCAAGGCCCAGCGCTCGGTGGCCTGACGTGCGGGTGACACCAGGTGTGGCGCCACCAGCATCATGACCTGGTACACCACCACCCGGACCTCGCCTTCACGGTCCAGTACGCGTTGGTAATCCAGAGAAAACAGCAGGGTCATGGTGATCTGTTCCACCAATTGCCCCAGTGCCTGGGTGCCACTGACCAGTTGCCCTGCGGCTTTCAAGCGTGCCAGCAGTGAGGCCAGGGTGCGCTTGAGCGCCGTGAGCAGGTGGCGAACCCCCTTGGCCAGCTTGGGCAAGCGCCCGGCCAGGTTCGACAGGTCCTGGAACAGAAACCGATAGTGGGCCATGCGCTCCACTATCAGGTGCAGGAACAGCCAGTAATCCTCGGCCTCCAGTTGCGCATCGGCGGGGGGATCGAGCAGTGGCGCCAACTCGCTTTGAAAGCGCTCGAACAGCCCCAGCACCAACGGCTCCTTGCCATGGAAGTGGTAGTAGAGGTTGCCGGGGCTGATCCCCATTTCATTGGCCACCTCCATGGTCGATACGTTCGGTTCGCCCTTGTGGTTGAACAGCAGCAGGGCGCATTCAAGGATACGGTCGCGGGTCTTCATCCAGTCTTCTTAATGTGATCGTTGAGCTCAACGCACGCGCACGTAAGTGCCTGGCGCTGCTTCCATCGGTGGGTAGTTCTGGTTGCCCAGGGCGGTAAGCGTTTCGCGTTGTACTCCGGAACGTTGTTGTACCCATTCCAGCCACTGCGGCCACCAGCTGCCTTCGACATGCCGGGCGTCGTAGTACCAGGCACGCGGGTCGCTGCTCAGCTTTAGGTTTTCGACGTAATTGGCCTTGGGGTTGCCCGGCGGGTTGAGGATGCTCTGGACATGCCCGCTGTTGGACAGCACAAAGCGCCGCTCGCCGCCCAGCAGTTGGGTGGAGCGATACACCGCGTCCCACGGCGTGATGTGGTCGTTGATCCCGGCCACGCTGAAGCTGTCCACCGTGACCTTGCGCAAGTCGATGGGCGTGCCGCATACCTCCAGGCCACCGGGATGGCTCAGGGGGTTGTGCTTGAAGAAGTCCAGCAGGTCGCCGTGCAAGGCGGCGGGCAGGCGCGTGTTGTCGTTGTTCCAGTACAGGATGTCGAAGGCGGGCGGCTCCTTGCCCAGCAGGTAATTGTTGATCCAATAGTTCCAGATCAAGTCGTTGGGACGCATCCAGGCAAACACCTTGGCCATGTCACGGCCTTCCAGTACCCCTTGCTGGTAGGAGCGGCGCTTGGCGGCTTCCAGGGTTTGCTCATCGGCGAACAGCGTGGCCGGGCTGTCGATCTGGCTGTCGAGCAGGCTCACCAGGTAACTGGCGCTGGAGATGCGCCGCAACTGGCGCTTGGCTTGCAGGTGGCCTTGCAGCGCGGCGATGGTCAGGCCCCCGGCGCAGGCGCCCATCAGGTTGACCTCGCGGGCACCGGTGATGGCCCGGCAGACATTCAGGGCTTCCTCCAAGGCCGCCACATAGGTGGACAAGCCCCATTCACGATGCCGCACGTCCGGGTTGCGCCAACTGACCATGAAGGTTTGCAGGCCGTTTTTAAGGGCGTATTGCACAAAGCTGTTGGCCGGGCTCAGGTCGAAGATGTAGTACTTGTTGATCTGCGGCGGCACCACCAGCAGCGGCTTGGCGTACTGTTTTTCGCTCATGGGCTTGTACTGGATCAGCTCCAGCAGTTCGTTGCGAAACACCACCGAGCCGGGCGTGGTCGCCACGGTCTTGCCCACTTCAAAGGCGTGCTTGCTGACCTGGCGCGGCAAACCGTTGTTGTGCAGCAGGTCTTCGAACAGGTTACTCACACCGCGCACCACGCTGTTGCCGCCGGAGTTGAGCAACTCCTTGATCGCCAGCGGGTTGAGCAGCGTGTTGGAAGGGGACACGGCATCGTTGAGCAGGGCGAAGGCGAACTGCGCGCGGGCGCGATCATCGTCACTGAGGGTGCTGTCATCGATCCAGTGGCGCGTCTGTTTCTGCCAGCTCAGATACGCTTGCAAGCTGCGTCGGTACAGCGGGTTGAGCTTCCAGGTGGGGTCGCTGAAGCGATTGTCTCTGGGGTTGGGCTCGTGCACGGTTTCACCCAGCAGCACCCGGCCTAGTTGTCCGCCCAGCGCCAGGGCGTGGCGGGCAGTGTGCACCGGGTTGCGCAGGCCGTGTGCGGCGACGGTGCGCAGGGTTGACAGCAAGTCCCGGCCGCGCAGGCCGGTGATCGCATTTTGCGCGTTGATGAACGCAGCGGGGGTGGGCGCCGGGTTCGTCACGGGTCTTTCTCGCATGAGCCAACACTCCTTCGTCAAGACATCAAGCAGGCACGCCAATCCAGAACCATAGTCGGTTCCTGGCAAGTTGCGCGGTGGTGTGGTCCTTCACACCGCCGGTCGCGGATGTATCACGGCGCGCAGGCGCTCCTCTTCGAGAAACTTCATGATGATCGGCGCCACGGCCTCGGCCCGGGTGATCAGGAACAGATGGCCGTCATCGATGATGTGCAACTGCGCATTGGGGATGCGCCAGGCGAGCATGCGCATGTTGACCAGCGGGATCAGCGGGTCATCGTCGCCGGCCAATACCAGGGTGGGCTGGCGGATCTTGTGCAGCCAATGAATGCTGGTCCAGCCCAGGCCCGCGAACAGCTGCCAGTAGTAGCCCAGCTTGCCGGCCGAGCGCACCTTGCTGGCGTGTTCGGCGGCCAGTTTCGAATCGCGGCGGAACGAGCCGCCATAAATCATCGGTGCAATGCGCACCACGTGGGACGGTTGGATATAACGCCTGGGGCTTGCCATCAGCCACAGCACTTTAGGCTTGCCCGGCACCATAAACGCCCCGGCAGCCGTGGCCGCCAGGATCAGCTTCTTGCAGCGTTCCGGGTAGTCATAGGCGAACTGCTGCGCCAGGGCCCCGCCCCAGGACACACCCACGGCGTTCACCTGGCCGTAGTCGAGGTAATCAAGCATACGTGCGGTGAGTTTGGCCAGGCCGGGGAAGCGATAGGGCCGGTTCGGCGTCGAGGAACCGCCAACGCCGGGCACATCGAAGGCGATCACTTCCAGGTCCGGGTCCAGGGCCTGGACGAACGGGAACACCAGCTCTAGGTTGGCGCCGATGCCGTTGAAGATCAGCAGCGGGGTCAAGTGCGGCTTGCCCGGACGCACCGCCGTGCGGATGGTCTGGCCATCCAGGTCGATGGTACGGAAGATGAACGGTTGCGCCATGCTCAAGCCCTGTGAAGTGGTGCTGTTCGTCTGTAGGAACTCGGTCAATGTGGGAGCTGGCAAGCCAGCTCCCACATTGATCTCATTTCAATTACCAAAAGTGCCTAGCGTTCATGTACATAGGTACCCGGCGCCGCTTCGGCGGCGGTATAGGTTTTATTGCCTAATATAGTCGGGGCTTTTTTCAGTTTTCCCGCCCGCTCCGCCTGCCAAACCTGCCAGTGCAGCCACCACGAATCGGTGTGCTTGGTGGCGTTCTCCTGCCACTCCAACGCACTGCCCGACAAGCCCTCGCTGGTCTGGTAGCGCGCCTTGGGGTTGCCCGGCGGGTTAAGGATGCTTTGAATGTGCCCACTGCTGGACAGCACGAACTCGACCTTGCCGCCAAACAACTGCGCCGATTTGTAGCAGGACTGCCACGGCGTGATGTGGTCGTTGGTGCCGGCCAGGGAGTAGATGTCAGCAGTGACCTGCTTGAGGTCGATGGGCGTGCCGCACACTTCCAGGGCGTTGGCGCGTACCAATGGGTTGTTCTTGAACAGTTCGATCAGGTCGCCATGGAACGCGGCCGGCAAGCGGGTGGTGTCGTTGTTCCAGAACAGGATGTCGAACACCGGCGGTTCGTTGCCCAGCAGGTAATTGTTGACCCAGTAGTTCCAGATCAGATCGTTGGGACGCATCCAGGCAAATACCTTGGCCATGTCGCGGCCTTCCAGCACACCGGCCTGGTAGGAATGGCGCTTGGCCGCTTCCAGGGTCTGTTCATCCACAAACAGCGCCACCTGGGTGTCCAGGGTGGTATCCAGCACGCTCACCAACAGCGTCAGGGCGTTGACCTTCTTCTCGCCCAGCGCCGCGTAGTGGCCCAACAGTGCGGTGCAGGTGATGCCGCCGGAGCAGGCACCCAGCATATTCACATCCTTGCTGCCCGTGATCGCCGTGACCACGTCCACTGCTTCCTTGAGCGCCTCGATATAAGTCGACAGGCCCCATTCGCGCTGGGCCTTGGTAGGGTTGCGCCAACTGACGATAAAGGTCTGCTGGCCATTGCGCAGGCAAAAGCGCGCCAGGCTCTTATCCGGGCACAGGTCGAATACGTAGAATTTGTTGATCTGCGGCGGTACCACCAGCAGCGGGCGCTCATGCACCTGCTCGGTAATGGGCTTGTACTGGATCAGCTCCAGCACATCGTTGCGAAACACCACCGCGCCTTCGCTGGTGCCCAGGGTCTTGCCGACCTCAAAGGCACCCATGTTGACTTGGCTCGGCATACCGCCGTTGTGCACCATGTCTTTGGCCAGGTGGGACAAACCGTCGAGCAGGCTTTTGCCGCCGGTTTCAAAGAAGCGCTTGACCGCCGCCGGGTTGGCCGCGCTGTTGGTGGGGGCCATGGCTTCGGTCATCAGGTTGATCACGAAGTGGCCGCGGCTGATATCTTGTGCCGACAGGTTGCTGTCGTCGATCCAGTCGTGCAGTTCCTTGCGCCACGCCAGGTAAGTCTGCAAATAACGTTTGTAGAGCGGGTTCTGGCTCCAGGCCGGGTCGTTGAAGCGACGGTCATCGCCTTCAGGCGCCAGCTGGGATTTGCCGAACATCACATTCTTCAACTCGACGCCAAAGTGGGCGACGTGCTTGACGCTGTGCAACGGTTGCTTGATGGCTTGGGTCAGCACCATCTTGGCCGAGGCCAGTAAATCCTTTTTGCGTAACGCGATGATCGGGTTCAACCCCAGGGTGTTTTCCGAGGCCTGGCGTTTCAAGTCATCGTTATTCTTGTTACTCATCTACGACGCTCCATTGTCCGAAAGACGAGTACCGGCGATTGCTGCGCACCCAATTTCGATACACGACACCAGCCTGGTACTGCGACCCGGGTGACCGTTGATACCGCATCGTCAAATGCAGGGAACTTGCCAGCTCCATTGGTTACCCGAGTTTATTTTTTTTCGCAAGCGGGCCGATCATTGGCCACGCGACAGGGCATTCAAGCAGATGAAATTAGAAAATGCGCTCTAAACACCAAGAGGCCTGTGCTAGAGCATCAGCCGCACGACCGACTCACTCGGGTCGCGGGTTTTTCCGGCGGCTTTGAGCTCGGCCAGGTAGTCGGCCCATAGCGCGTCCTGACGTACGGCTAATTGGTAGAGGTAGTCCCAGGTGAACAGTCCGCTGTCATGGCCGTCGTCGAAGGTCAATTTCAGTGCGTACTGACCAGCCGGTTCCAGCTTGATCAACCTGACGTTGAGCTTGCCGAATTGCAGGATGGGTTTGCCGTGGCCCTGGACCTCGGCGGAAGGGGAGTGCACCCGCAGGAACTCGGCGGGCAGTTGGTAAACCTCGTCGGGACCGTAGGTAAGGCCGAGGGTGTTGGAGGTTTTGTGCAGGTTTACTGCGGTAGGAAATTTCGACATTGGAGATAACCCTGTAGGAACCGGCTCAAAATGTGAGAGGGACCCATGTGGGAGCCGGGCTTGCCCGCGATGCAGGCACCTCGGTGTTTCAGGAACACTGAGGTGATGCTATCGCAGGCAAGCCAGCTCCCACACAAGCCACTCTCACATTGAGTGAGGCTTACAGGATATAACGAGACAAGTCTTCGTTCTGCGCCAATTCGCCCAAGTGGCTGTTGACGTAGTCAGCATCGATCTTGATCGCTTCGCCATTCTGCGCACCGGCCATGTCGCCGGCACTGAACGACACTTCCTCCAGCAAGCGCTCAAGCAAGGTATGCAGGCGACGGGCACCGATGTTCTCGGTCTTCTCGTTGACCTGCCAGGCGATCTCCGCCAAACGCTTGATACCGTCCGCCTGGAACTCGATACCCAGGCCCTCGGTTTTCAGCAACTCACGGTACTGCTCGGTAAGCGAAGCGTGGGGTTCGCTGAGGATGCGCTCGAAGTCGCCGGGGGTCAGCGCCTTGAGTTCCACACGAATCGGCAGGCGGCCTTGCAGCTCGGGTACCAGGTCGCTTGGCTTGCTCAGGTGGAACGCGCCGGAGGCGATAAACAGAATGTGGTCAGTTTTGACCATGCCCAGCTTGGTGTTGACGGTGCAGCCTTCGATCAGCGGCAACAGGTCACGCTGTACACCCTCGCGGGATACATCGACGCCGCCGGAGTTGCCGCGCTTGGCCACTTTGTCGATCTCATCGATAAACACGATGCCGTGCTGCTCGACCGCTTCCAGGGCCTTGGCCTTGAGTTCTTCCTCGTTGACCAGGCGCCCGGCTTCTTCGTCGCGCACCAGCTTCAGCGCTTCTTTCACCTTGAGCTTGCGGCTTTTCTTCTTGCCCTTGCCCATGTTGGCGAACAGGTTCTGCAACTGGCTGGTCATTTCTTCCATGCCAGGCGGGGCAGAAATATCCACGCCGGACACTTCAGCCACTTCGATTTCGATTTCCTTGTCATCGAGCAGGCCTTCACGCAGGCGCTTGCGGAACAGCTGACGGGTGTTGGAATCGGACGACGGTGCGGCGTCTTCGTTGAAACCCATGCGGGCCGGTGGCAGCAGGGCGTCGAGGATGCGCTCTTCGGCGGCGTCTTCGGCGCGGTGGCTGACCTTGGTCACTTCCTGTTCGCGCAGCATCTTGAGGGCGGCATCGGCCAGGTCACGGATGATCGACTCGACGTCGCGGCCCACATAGCCGACTTCGGTGAACTTGGTCGCTTCGACCTTGATGAACGGGGCGTTCGCCAATTTGGCCAGGCGCCGGGCGATTTCGGTTTTACCGACGCCGGTCGGGCCGATCATCAGGATGTTCTTGGGCGTTACTTCAACGCGCAGTTCTTCGGGCAGTTGCATCCGGCGCCAGCGGTTACGCAGCGCAATGGCAACGGCGCGCTTGGCATCGTCCTGGCCGATGATATGGCGATTGAGTTCATGGACGATTTCGCGGGGGGTCATGGACATAGTGTCTGGCGGCCTCAAGCGGGAATAAGCCTGCGGCTTACTCGGCGAGGTCCTGCTCCTCAATGGTCTGGTTGTGGTTGGTAAACACGCAGATATCGCCGGCGATACCCAGGGCGGTCTCGACGATTTCACGGGCCGACAGGTCGGTTTTCTTCAGCAGTGCGCTGGCTGCCGCTTGGGCATAGCCACCACCGGAACCCATGGCGATCAGGCCATGCTCGGGTTCAACCACGTCGCCGTTACCGGTGATGATCAGGGAAGCGTCTTTGTTCGCGACGGCGAGCATGGCTTCCAGGCGGCTGAGGGAGCGGTCGGTGCGCCATTCTTTGGCAAGTTCGACAGCGGCGCGCACCAGGTGGCCTTGGTGTTTCTCAAGCTGGCCTTCGAAACGCTCGAACAGGGTAAAGGCGTCGGCGGTTGCGCCTGCGAAGCCGGCAAGCACTTGGCCGTGGTACAGGCGGCGCACTTTCTTGGCGTTGCCTTTCATCACGGTGTTGCCCAGGGAAACCTGGCCGTCGCCGCCCATGACAACTTTGCCGTGGCGACGTACTGAAACGATGGTGGTCAAGGGGAGAGTCTCCACGCAGCGGGGCGAAAATGCCCTGATGGAAACTCATATGGGGGTGGCGAGGGGGATTTCAACCGTAGGAAGGCAGGGCGGACGAGTGGTGTTTATGGGTTCAACACTTACTTGAGCACGCTGCAAACCAAAGTGGGAGCTGGCTTGCCTGCGATAGCGGTGTGTCAGTCACTGAAACATTGACTGTCACACCGCTATCGCAGGCAAGCCATCTCCCACATTAAAACCGGGTTGGCTGCTGGATCAGCGGCTCTGGCGTTGTTGTAACAACAGGTTGCTAAAGCCTGCGCCCGCCAATTGTTTCTGCGCCACGGTCAGCTGTTCACGGTTGCTGAACGGCCCCACCAACACGCGATACCAGGTCGCGTCCTTCACCGTGCCGGACTCAACCGATACCGATTGGCCTAACAGAATGATCTGCGCGCGCACGCGATCGGCGTCTGCCTGTTTCGGGAACGAGCCAGCCTGCAGGAAGAACTTGGTCACCGGTGCGGCCTTGGTGGCGGCAACCGGCGGCGCGGGTGGCGGGGTGATCCCGGCCAGTGCAGCCTGGGCGCGGGCTGTGTCGATTTTCGCCGCTTCCGCTGGGGTTACTGGCGTGGTCGGCACCTGCGGAGTCGGCAGGGTTTTCTCCGGCACGGCGTCAGGTGGCACGATCACTTCCGATTCCGGCAGCAGCGTGTAGAAGTCGTACTTGGGCTTTACCGGTGCAGTCGGGCTTGGCGCGGTCTTGTTGGCCTCGGCAATCTTCGTGGCTTTTTGCTGCTCCTGTTTGACGCGCTTGACGTCATCGCCCTGGCCGGGCTCCAGCTTCATCAGAAATACCACGAAGGCGCCGACCGTCAGGCCAATGGCCATCCACAGCCAGCCCGGGATCGGTTGTTTAGCCGGAGCCTGATAGCGGCTGGCGCCGCGCTTGGGTGCAGGTTTTTTCTTGGCAGCCAACTTACATACGCTCCAGAGTTTCCAGGCCCAAGAGTTCCAGGCCTTGCTTGAGGGTGCGTCCAGCCAGGGCGGCGAGGCGCAGGCGACTTTGTTTCTGGGCTTCGTCGTCGGCGGTCAGGATAGGGCAGTTCTCGTAGAAGCTGGAGAACAACCCGGCCACTTCGTACAAATAGGTGCACAGGATATGCGGCGTGCCTTTGTCGCCGACGCTGTTGAGCACTTCACCGAACTGCGCGAGCTTGGCCGCCAGCTCCTGCTCATGGGCGGCGTCCAGCACGATCTGGCCTTCGACTTCGCTGAAGTCCTTGCCCAGCTTGCGGAACACGCCGGCCACGCGGGTGTAGGCATACAGCAGGTACGGCGCGGTGTTGCCTTCGAAGTTGAGCATCAGGTCGAAGTTGAAGCTGTAGTCGCTGGTGCGGTGCTTGGACAGGTCGGCGTATTTCACCGCGCCAATGCCCACCACGCGGGCGATGTTGCGCAGGTCGGCCTCGGCCAGTTCCGGGTTCTTTTCCTTCACCAGGTTGTAGGCGCGCTCCTGGGCTTCGGTCAGCAGGTCTATCAGCTTGACGGTGCCGCCGTCGCGGGTCTTGAACGGGCGGCCGTCGGCGCCGTTCATGGTGCCGAACCCCATGTGTTCCATGTGCATCGGGTGGGTGACGAAGCCGGCACGACGGGCCACTTCAAACACTTGCTGGAAGTGCAGGGCCTGGCGCTGGTCGACGAAGTACAGCGCACGATCGGCCTTGAGCACGCCACTGCGATAGCGCACGGCAGCCAAGTCGGTGGTGGCGTAGAGATAGCCACCATCGGCCTTGACGATGATCACCGGCAGCGGCTCGCCGTCGGCGGTCTTGAATTCTTCGAGGAACACGCACTGCGCGCCGTTGCTCTCGACCAGCAGGCCCTTGGCCTTGAGGTCGTTGACCACGTTGATCAGGTCGTCGTTGTAGGCGCTTTCGCCCATCACGTCGGCCATGGTCAGTTTGACGTTGAGCAACTCGTAGATTTCCTGGCAATGGGACAGGGAAATCTCACGGAAGCGGTTCCACAGCGCCAGGCACTCCGGGTCGCCGGCTTGCAGTTTGACCACCAGGCCACGGGCGCGGTCGGCGAATTCTTCGGACTCGTCGAAGCGCTTCTTGGCGGCGCGGTAGAAGTTTTCCAGGTCGGCCAGCTCGTTGCTGGTGATCGGGTTTTCCTGCAGATAGGCCATCAACATGCCGAACTGGGTGCCCCAGTCGCCCACGTGGTTCTGGCGGATCACGGTGTCGCCCAGGAACTCCAGCACCCGTGCCACGCCGTCGCCGATGATGGTGGAGCGCAGGTGACCGACGTGCATCTCTTTGGCCAGGTTCGGCGCCGACAGGTCGATGACCACGCGCTGGGTAGCGCCGGACTTGTACGCGCCGATCCTGGCATCGGCCAGGGCGGCGTCCAGGCGCGAAGCCAGGGCCTGGGTGTTCTGGAAGAAGTTGATAAAGCCAGGGCCTGCGATTTCGGCCTTGGTGACACTGGCGTCAGCCGGCAGTGCGGCGATGATTTTCTCCGCCAGGTCGCGGGGTTTCATGCCGGCCGGCTTGGACAGCATCATCGCGATGTTGCTGGCGAAGTCGCCGTGGGTCTTGTCGCGGGTGTTCTCCACCTGGATCGCCGGCGACAGGCCTTCAGGCAACACACCTTCGTTGACGAGTTGGGTGAGGGCTTGTTGGATCAGCTGGCGAATGGTGTCTTTCATGGTGTTCTCTTTCGACCGCAAGCGGCGGCGCGCGATGCGCAGGTGGAAAAACTGGGCATTATCCGTGGCGAGGGCGGGCTTGCCAACCGTTCAGACTATATGGCGGACCTGCGGGCCTCTTCGCGGGCAAGCCCGCTCCCACATTTAAGGGTATTCACATTTCATAATGTGGGAGCTGGCTTGCCTGCGATGACGTAATTACCCTCAATACAAATCTACCGGGTCTACATCCAACGACCATCGCACCTGCCGACCGCTGGGCAGTTGCTCCAGCTCAAGCATCCAGCGACTTAATAGCCGATGCAGCGGAGCGCGGGAGGTTGCCTGCAAGAGTAGTTGAGCGCGATAACGTCCGGCACGCCGCTCCATGGGCGCTGGCACCGGGCCGAGTAGTTCGATGCCGCTGAGGGCCAGTTCGCCCAATAAACGTTCGGCGGCGCTGCAGGCCTCATCAAGAAAGCCTTCGGCCTGCCCGGGTTTGTGGGCTTCGGCACGCAGTAACGCCAAGTGCGCAAAGGGGGGCAGGCCAGCAGCGCGGCGTTCGCTCAATGCCTGTTCGGCGAAGGCAAAATAGCCTTGCTCCGTCAGTTGAATCAGCAGCGGGTGATCGGCCAAGTGCGTCTGGATAATCACCTTGCCCGGCTCTTCGGCCCGTCCGGCGCGCCCCGCCACCTGCACGATCAGCTGCGCCATGCGTTCGCTGGCGCGGAAATCCCCGGAGAACAACCCGCCGTCGGCGTCCAGGATCGACACCAGTGTCACCCGTGGAAAGTGGTGCCCTTTGGCGAGCATCTGCGTGCCGATCAGAATGCACGGTTGGCCTTTCTGAATGGTGGCAAACAACTGGTTCATTGCATCTTTGCGCGACGTGCTGTCGCGGTCGACCCGCAGCACCGGGTAATCGGGGAACAGAATGCCCAGGCGCTCTTCGGCACGCTCGGTGCCGGCCCCTACCGGGCGCAAGTCGACTTTGCCGCACTGCGGGCAATGGCGCGGCACCCGCTCCACATGGCCGCAGTGATGGCAACGCAATTCGCCGTAGCGCTGGTGCACGGTCATGCGCGCATCGCAGCGCTCGCACTCCGACATCCAGCCGCAGTCATGGCACAGCAGGGTCGGCGCAAAGCCGCGGCGATTGAGGAACACCAATACTTGCTGGCCTGCGGCGAGGGTCTGGCCGATGGCCTGTTGCATCGGGCCGGAAATGCCGCTGTCCAGCGGGCGGCTTTTCACGTCCAGGCGCAGGAAGCGCGGTTGCTTGGCGCCGCCGGCGCGCTCGTTCATGCGTAGCAAGCCATAACGGCCGGTGTAGGCGTTATGCAGGCTTTCCAGGGACGGCGTGGCCGAGCCCAGCACAATCGGGATGTCTTCCTGGCGAGCGCGTACCAGCGCCAGGTCGCGGGCGTGGTAACGCAGGCCTTCCTGCTGTTTATAGGAGCCGTCGTGCTCTTCGTCGATGATGATCAGCCCGGGATTTTTCATCGGGGTGAACAGCGCCGAACGGGTGCCGATAATAATGTCCGCCTCGCCGTCCCGCGCCGCCAGCCACGACTCCAGGCGCTCACGGTCATTGACCGCCGAGTGCACCAGAGCGATGCGCGCGTTGAAGCGCTGCTCGAAACGCGCCAGGGTCTGTGGGCCGAGGTTGATCTCAGGGATCAGCACCAGCGCCTGCTTGCCGGCTTGCAGAGTGTCGCGGATCAGTTGCAAATACACTTCGGTCTTGCCACTGCCGGTGACGCCCGCCAGCAGGAACGCATGAAAACTGTCGAAACCGGTGCGAATCGCCTCATAGGCGGCGCGTTGCTCGGGGTTCAGCGGTAGTTCCGGCTGGGCCAGCCAATGTTCATGGCGTGGGTCCGGAGCGTGCTTGCGGATTTCTACCTCTACCAGGCCCTTGGCCAGCAGCAGGTCCAGGCTGTCTTTGCTCAGCATCAGCTTGCTCAGCAGCTGATGGGCCACGCCATGGGGGTGCTGGGCCAAGGTGGCCAGGGCTTCGCGCTGACGCGGGGCACGGGCGATGCGCGGATCGTCGAGGCGCGCGCCGGGCACCATCGACCAGAACCGCTCCTGGCGCGCTTCGGCCAGTTCGCCCTGACGCAGCAACACCGGCAGCGCCCAGCTCAAGGTATCGCCCAGGCTGTGCTGGTAATACTGCGCAGTCCACAGGCACAGCTTGAACAGGGCCGGCGGAAGCGGCGGCGTGGCGTCGAGAATGGCCAGTGCCGGCTTGAGTTTTTCCGCCGGGACTTCGCTGTGGTCCGTGACCTCCACCAGGATGCCGATCATTTCCCTGCGCCCAAACGGCACGCGCACGCGCATTCCCGGTTGCAACTGCGCCCGCAGCACGCCGGCCGGAGCCCGGTAATCGAACAGGCGGCGCAGGGGGGAGGGCAGGGCTAGGCGCAAAATGGCGTCGGGCACGCGGGGCATCTCATATAAAGGCAGGCAGTGGTGCAGGGGCGCGAGCCTAGCAGAGCGGGGATGGCTTGGGTATGCCACGGTTTTCTGATGAAAGGAGGTTTTTGGCCAGTAGCGCCGCTTGCGCGTTTAAAAAGGTCTGGTAGAATCCGCGGCCTAATTACGTGCGGTATTCGACAATAGTGTCGAGTGGCGGCACGCTAGCCCGAGGAAGTGCCATGAAAGCCGATATCCATCCAGCGTACGAAACCATCGAAGTGACCTGCAGCTGCGGCAACAAGTTCGAAACTCGTTCGAACCTGTGCAAGCCACTGGGTACTGACGTATGCAACGAGTGCCACCCGTTCTACACCGGTAAGCAGAAAACTCTGGACACCGGCGGCCGTGTACAGCGCTTCGCAGATCGCTTTGGTGCTTTCGGCAAGAAGCCTGCTACTCCAGCAGAGTAAGGCTCAAAAGCCTTATGGGCTTTTGCCAGCTGTTGAAAAAGGCGTCCCTTGCGGGCGCCTTTTTTGTGCCCGGGATTTGGCTGGCGACTGCTCAGGCTGCGGTATTCTGCCCGGCGCCAGCATCCATGGCGCGGGTAGACGTGCAGCGCGTGGTGGATGGCGACACCGTACGCCTCAAGGATGGCCGCAGCGTGCGGATGATCGGCCTCAATGCGCCGGAGACCGGCAAAAAGGGCCGTACTGACGAGCCGTTTGCCGTGGCTGCGCGCCAGCGTCTACAGGCGTTGGTGCAGGCCAGTGATGGGCGTGTCGGCCTGGTGCCGGGGCGCGAAGGCAAGGACCATTACGGGCGCACCCTGGCCCACCTCTACGGCGCCGATGGCGAGAATTTGGAGGCGCAATTGCTTGCCGAAGGCTTGGGTTTTCAGGTGGGCGTGGCGCCAAACGTAGACTTGGTCGCCTGCCAGCAGGCCGCCGAAAACAGCGCCCGCCAAGCGCGGCTCGGCCTGTGGCGCCAATCGCCGGTACAGACCGCGGCGCAACTCAAGCGCTCCGGGTTTGCACTGGTCACGGGCCGGGTCAGCAAGATCGAGCGCAATCGCGGCGGAATCTGGATTGAGTTGCACGGTTCATTGGTATTACGCATTGCACCCAATCTGATCAGCCAATTCGATGCAGCCCTGCTCAATGGTCTGCAAGGCCACACTATCGAGGCACGTGGCTGGGTGCAGGATCGCTCTCGTCGAGGAGGCTTGAAAAAAGGTCAATCGCGCTGGCTGCTGCCACTGACCGACCCCGTCATGCTGAAATCGACGCCTTGAATAAAAATTGTAGACATTTTTTATTTCGATTGTGAACAGTTGTAGCCCTTGTATCCCGTGGCTCTTGGCCAAAAGTCGTAGCCCAGGGCCCTTGACACCTGTGACTGCCCAGTCTTGTAGGGACTTTACGACACGCGTATCCTCGGCGGTCCGTCGACCAACAGTAAAAGCGGAATGCCGATATGTCTGATTTGAAAACTGCCGCTCTCGAATACCATGCCCATCCTCGTCCAGGAAAGCTGAGTGTAGAGCTCACCAAAGCCACTGCCACTGCCCGCGACCTGTCGCTGGCCTACAGCCCTGGTGTTGCCGAACCCGTACGTGAAATCGCCCGTGACCCAGAGCTGGCGTACAAGTACACCGGCAAGGGCAACCTGGTTGCAGTGATTTCCGATGGCACCGCGATCCTTGGCCTGGGTAACCTCGGCCCATTGGCATCCAAGCCAGTCATGGAAGGCAAAGGCGTGCTGTTCAAGCGCTTCGCCGGCATCGACGTTTTCGACATCGAAGTCGATTCCGAGAGCCCGCAGGCTTTCATCGACACGGTCAAGCGCATTTCCATCACCTTCGGTGGCATCAACCTGGAAGACATCAAGGCACCTGAGTGCTTCGAGATCGAAAAGGCCCTGATCGAGCAGTGCGACATTCCGGTATTCCACGATGATCAGCACGGCACCGCGATCGTTACCGCAGCCGGCATGATCAACGCCCTGGAAATCGCCGGCAAAACCCTGGGTGAGGCGAAGATCGTCTGCCTGGGCGCCGGTGCTGCGGCCATTTCCTGCATGAAGCTGATCATCAGCATGGGCGCCAAGCTGGAAAACATCTACATGGTCGACAGCAAGGGCGTGATCCAGTCCGAGCGTACCGACCTGAACCAATACAAGGCGATGTTTGCCCACCCGTCCTCCAAGCGCACCCTGGCTGACGCCCTCGACGGTGCCGACGTGTTCGTTGGCCTGTCCGGCCCGAACCTGCTGAGCGCTGAAGGCCTCAAATCCATGGCGCCGAACCCTATCGTGTTCGCCTGCTCCAACCCGGATCCGGAAATCGCTCCTGAGCTGGCCCACGCCACCCGCAGCGACGTGATCATGGCCACCGGCCGTTCGGACTACCCGAACCAGGTCAACAACGTACTGGGCTTCCCGTTCATCTTCCGTGGTGCTCTGGACGTTCGCGCCAAGCGCATCAACGAAGAAATGAAAGTAGCGGCCGCCAACGCCCTGCGTGAACTGGCCAAGCTGCCGGTGCCTCAGGATGTCTGCGACGCCTACGGCGGTGCCAAGCTGGAGTTCGGTCGTGAGTACATCATTCCAAAACCAATGGACAAGCGCCTGATCACCCTGATCTCCGATGCCGTGGCCAAGGCTGCGATCGAGACCGGTGTGGCAACCCTGCCGTATCCGAAGAACTACCCGCTGCAAAGCGTGGATGATGTGTTCAACGGCTAAGCCGTTTAGCGCACCAACAAAAAGCCCCGGCTCTCGCGAGTCGGGGCTTTTTGTTGGCTGGCAATTATCTCAAGAGTTAAACGTACATTCGCCCTCTGTAGGAGCGAGCTTGCTCGCGAAAAACGTCAACGATAACGCGTGCTGTCTGAATGAACGCGGCGCCTGTCAGTTTTTCGCGAGCAAGCTCGCTCCTACAGGCGTTAGGGCAAGCCCTCTCTTACATTTACAGCTATGTCGCGTCTTGGATCGGGTTAGAACAAATCGATCGGCGCACCTTCATCCGCCGGTAGCGGGCTGCCCGGTGCAACGCCATTGCCCAGTTCGTTGACTGACGGCGGCGTGTCTTCGCTCTTGAACAGTTCGAAGTAGGCATTCGGCGTGCTCGGCGAAGCCGCACGGCCGCTGATCGGGTCAATGCGCAGGCTCAGGATGCCTTCCGGCTCCGGCTGGGTGTGCAGCGGCTTGTCCTTGAGCGCGGCGCCCATGTAGCTCATCCAGATCGGCAGCGCGACGGTGCCGCCAAACTCACGGCGGCCCAGGCTTTCCGGCTGGTCGTAGCCCGTCCATACCGTGGTCACATAGTCGCCGTTATAACCGGAGAACCAGGCATCCTTGGATTCGTTGGTGGTACCGGTCTTGCCGGCGATGTCCGCACGGCCCAGGGCCAGTGCGCGGCGGCCGGTACCCTTCTTGATTACGTCTTGCAGGATGCTGTTGAGGATATAGGTGGTACGGCCATCCACGATGCGCTCGGCAACTGCTGGCGCTTGCGGTTCGGCGGGTGCGCCGGCGTTTGCGGCCGCTGGCGTACCTGGCGCACCTGGCGTCGGCTCGATGGTGATACCGCCGTTGCTCGGTGCCGCCAGCCCGTCGGTTGCGGCCACGCCATTGACCACATCACCGGGCACCCGTGGCGGGTTGGCGGTGAACAGGGTGTCGCCGTTGCGGCTTTCGATCTTGTCGATCAGGTACGGCGCGATCTTGTAGCCGCCGTTGGCAAAGGTGCTCCAGCCGGTGGCGATTTCCATCGGCGTCAGGGTTGCGGTACCCAGCGCCAGCGACAGGTTGGGCGGCAGGTCCGACTTGGCGAAGCCGAAGCGCGTCATGTAGTCGATGGTCTTGCCCACGCCCATGGCCTGCAACAGGCGGATCGACACCAGGTTGCGCGACTTGTACAGCGCCTCGCGGATGCGGATCGGACCCAGGAAGGTGTTGTTGTCGTTCTTCGGACGCCAGACCTTGTCCAGGTATTCGTCGACAAACACGATCGGCGCGTCGTTGACCAGGCTGGCGGCGGTGTAGCCGTTGTCCAGGGCGGCGCTGTAGACGAATGGCTTGAAGCTTGAACCCGGCTGGCGCTTGGCCTGGATCGCGCGGTTGTAGTTGCTCTGCTCAAAGGCAAAGCCGCCTACCAGCGCGCGGATTGCGCCGTTCTGCGGATCAAGGGATACCAGGGCGCCCTGGGCAATTGGCACCTGGCTGAATTTGAGGCTGTCATCCTTCTGGCGTTGCACGCGGATCAAATCACCCACCTTGGCCACGTCGGACGGTTGCTTGGGCATCGGGCCCATGCTGTTGGTGTTTAGGAACGGGCGCGCCCATTTCATGCTGTCCCAGGCCACGTGGGCTTCGCCAGCGCGGGTCAACACTTGGATACCGTCTTTGGTCACCTCGGTGACGATGGCCGGCTCCAGGCCGCTGATCGAGCGCTGTTTGCCCAGTTCGGTGGTCCAGGCACTCAGGGTCTTGCCCGGCAGGCGCGACTCGGGGCCGCGGTAGCCGTGACGCTGATCATAAGTGATCAAGCCTTCATGCACCGAGTGGTTGGCGATTTCCTGCAAGTTGCTCGGAACCGTCGTGGTCACGCGAAAGCCTTCGGTGTAGGCATCGCTGCCATAACGGCCAACCATTTCGGCACGGGCCATTTCGGCGATATACGGCGCATTCACTTCCGGCGTCGGCACGTGATAACTGGCGTTCAGCGGCTCGGCCACGGCGCTTTCGTAAGCGGCCTGGTCGATCTTGCCCAACTTGTACATGCGACCCAGGATCCAGTCGCGACGTTCTTTGCTGCGCGCCGGGTTGGCCAGCGGGTTGAAGCGCGACGGCGCCTTGGGCAGGCCGGCAATCATGGCCATCTGCGCAAGGCTGGCGTCACGAATCGACTTGCCATAGTAGACCTGGGAGGCGGCCTCAATGCCGTAGGCACGGTTGCCCAGGTAGATCTTGTTGACGTACAGCTCCAGGATTTCGTCCTTGGTCAGCTGACGTTCAATCTGCAGCGCCAGCAGGATCTCGGTGGCTTTACGCGAAAAACTGCGCTCGCTGGTGAGGAAGAAGTTCTTCGCCACCTGCATGGTGATGGTGCTGCCGCCGGATTGAATGTGTCCGCTTTTTACCAACTGCGTGGCTGCTCGCACCAGGCTGCTGGGGTCGACGCCGTAGTGGTTGGCGAAATTGTCATCTTCTGCCGACAGCAATGCGCTGATGAAATTGGGTGGAATGTCGGCGAAACGGATCGGTGTGCGGCGCATTTCGCCGAACTCCGCGATCAGTTTTTCATCGCTGCTGTAGACCCGCAAAGGAATCTGCAACTGGATACTTCTGAGGGCCTCTACGGAGGGCAAACCCGGACTAAGGTAGAGGTAGGCCCCGCTGAGTACGAGCAGCAGCCCGCAAACGATGGCGACAATGGAGTACCCGAAAAACTTCAGCAGACGAATCAAGGCTTTTGGATTTCCAGAGAAAAGAATGAGTTACGCGTCGGGGATGCATGGCAAACGATGGATCGACCCGGGCAGCAGATAAAAAGCGGGAAAAAACGCTGGGCATTAAAGCATTTTTCAGCTTGGGGCGTCATTCGCGTGCCGCGAACAAGCCGACCGAATGCAGGGTGCCTGGCAGCAATCAATATGACAGCCGGTATGACAGGGAAAGTTTTAGGGAGTTTTATGGGAAAGGGATTTTTCAGGCGAAAAGCCGACACCGTCTTGGGTGTCGACATCAATGACAGCGGTATCAAGCTGATCGAACTGGGTCGTTCACCGGCTGGTTTCAGTGTCCAGGGCTATGCCACTCAAGCGCTGCCCGCCCATGCGGTGGTCGATGGCGCCGTGCTGGACATCCAGGGCGTGGGGCGCGCCCTGCAACAGGCGTTATCCTGCCTGCGCACGTCGGCCAGGCACGCCGCTGTGGCAGTGGCGGGCCCTTCGGTGATTACGCGGTTGGTCGAGATGGACGCGGCCCTTAGCGACGAAGAAATGGCCTGGAAGATCCAGATGGAAGCCGATCAGTTCATTCCTTACCCTTTGGATGAGGTGGCGATCGACTTTCAGGTCCAGGGCCCATCGGCCCAAGGGCCGCAGTGGGTTGAAGTGATGTTGGCGGCTTGTCTGCGCGAGCAGGTCGACGCACGAGTCGCAGTTTTGGCCCTGGCGGGGCTGGTGCCGCGGGTGGTCGATGTCGAAGGGTTTGCATTGGCGCGCGCTTGCCGTCAGGATTTTGCCAGCTTCACGCCGGGTCATCGAGTCGATGGTGCACAATGGGCCGTGGATGCCCAAGGGATGGGAGTAGCTTGCGGGTTGGCCCTGAGGAGTTTCGCTGGATGACACGAATCAATCTTTTGCCTTGGCGCCAGGCGCTGGCAGAGCGTAAGCGCAGATATTTCATGGTGCTATTGCTGGCATTTGCCTGCGTGGCGCTGGCGGCCGTGTGGCTGGCTGACCAGGTGATCGACCAGGCAATAGACCGGCAGGTGAGCCGCAATAGTCGCCTGGGTGAGGATGTGGCTGCCCAGGATTCGCGCATCAGGACCATCGACGACCTGCAGGAGCGTAGCCAGCAAGTGGCCGAGCGTATGAAGGTAGTGCAGGACCTGCATGATTCCCGTTCTTCGGGCGCTCGATTGTTCGAGCAATTGGCTCGCGCAATGCCTGAAGGTGTCCATTTGCATGAGGTGGTCGCAAATGGCGACACCATCAGCATTCGCGGCACGGCTGAAAGCAACCAGGATATCGCCCGTTTGATGCAGCAGCTCAAGCCATCCCAGGGCTCCAGCTCGACTCGTCTGCAGCGCGTGCAGGCCGAAGGTGCACGTGGCGAAAGTGAATTTCAGCTGATGGTGCGCCAGGGGGAATCCAGCGAGGCGCAGCCATGAGCCTGCCCAGGCCCGATTTTCCCGCGCTCTTGCACAACGCTGCTAAATGGCCCTTGCCTGGCAAGGTCCTGGCTGGCTGTGGGCTGGCCGCTCTGGTGCTGCTGATGGGAGAGGTTGTGTACCTGAGCCCCTCGCGTGATCGACTGCACGGGTTCGAGGCGCGGGAGCAAGCGTTACAGCAGCAGTTGGCGGAAAAAGCCGAGCTGGCCGCCAGCCTTGAGGCGCGCACTGATCAGTTCAGGGCAATGGAGAACAAGGTCGCAGGCCTTCTAGGGCAGTTGTCCGGCCAGTCCGAGGTGCCTGCCTTGCTTGAAGATATCGCGCGATTGGCGGTTGCCAATGGGGTGTGGGTTGAAGGCATCACGGTGTTGGATGAAGAGCCTCGTCCGCTCTTTATCGAGCAACCCATGCAAATCGGCGCCACCGGGGCGTACCACGATTTGGCGGCATTCGTCGCTGCCCTGGGTGGGCTGCCGCGAGTCGTCACCGTGCAGGATGTTGCTCTGGGGCATGACGGCGCCTTGCTGCGTCTGAACATGCTGGCAAAGGCCTATCGGCGGACCACGCAAAGCGCCACGGTCCGCGAAGCGGTTGACCCGGGCCAGCCATTTGTCTACACGCCATCGTTTGTGCGCGACCCGTTTCAGCCGCCTGCGTTGCAAGTGACCCGTGTGCCGGGGCGACCGGCCCTTGCGCCGGATCTCGCTCGGCCACGGGGGCTGCTGGAAGGCATGACCATTGAACAGTTCGAAATGGTCGGCACGCTGTCGCTGGGGGCACAAGCTTTTGCCCTGCTGCGTGCCGGATCCAGGGTGCACCGGATTGCGGTTGGTGACTACCTGGGCCCGGACCATGGTCAGGTCACGGCCATTCAAGACGCGTCTATCGACCTGGTCGAGCGGTTTCCCGATGAACAGGGCGGCTGGCTTGAGCGCCCTCGAACCCTTGTGTTGAACGTCAACTCATAACGGAATAAAACAATGAAAAGGACTTTCTCGTCCTTCGGTGTGGCGCTATGGATAGCGTTCACGGCACCGATGGCTGCTGCTGTGCCCAATCGCCTGGACCTGACCCACCTGCCGCCGCCCGACAGTGCAGCGTCGGTCAGCTATACAGGCTCGCGGATGAACCTTAATTTTCAGAACATCGACCTGCGGGCGGTCTTGCAACAGATCGCCGATGTCGCCGGGCTCAACCTGGTGGCCAGCGATGAAGTGCAGGGTTCAATTACCCTGCGGCTCAAGGATGTACCCTGGGATCAGGCGCTGGATCTGGTGCTGCAAACCAAAGGTTTGGATAAACGCGTGAAAGCCGGCGTGTTGCTGGTGGCGCCTGCCGATGAGTTGGCCGCTCGCGAACTGCTGGCGCTGGAGTCGCGCAAGCAAATGGCGGAACTGGCGCCGCTGCGCCGGGAGCTGCTGCAGGTTAATTACGCTAGGGCAGCGGACCTGGCCAAGTTGTTCCAGTCAGTTACAGGTTTTGAGGGCGCCACGGATGAGCGCGGCTCGGTGGCGGTGGATGACCGCACCAACAACATCATCGCCTACCAGACCGGCGAACGGCTCGAAGAGCTGCGGCGCATCGTGGCGCAACTGGATATTCCCGTGCGCCAAGTGATGATCGAGGCGCGAATTGTCGAGGCCAATGTCGACTACGACAAAAGCCTGGGCGTGCGCTGGGGTGGGCGGCTCAGTCGTGGCGGTGCAGGTGTGGGAGGTATTTCCAAGCCTGTGGCAGGCGGTGCCGAGCCGCCGCAAAACCCGCCCAGCTCCCCGTTTGTCGACTTGGGTTCGCTGGCCGGCACCTCGGGCCTGGGTGTGGCCTACATCACCGACAATCTGTTGCTGGACCTTGAGCTGACGGCCATGGAAAAAACCGGCAACGGCGAAATCGTCTCCCAGCCCAAGGTGGTCACCTCCGACAAAGAGACCGCACGCATCCTCAAGGGCACCGAAATTCCCTATCAGGAGTCCACCTCCCAGGGCGCTACTTCGGTGTCGTTCAAGGAGGCTTCGCTTTCGCTGGAGGTCACGCCGCAAATCACCCCCGACGATCATGTGATCATGGCGGTCAAGGTCACCAAGGATGAGCCCGATTACTTGAACAGGCTCAATGACGTACCGCCGATCAAGAAAAACGAGGTCAACGCCAAGGTGCTGGTCAAAGATGGCGAGACCATCGTCATCGGTGGGGTTTTCTCCAATACCCAAAGCAAAGTGGTAGATAAAGTGCCATTTTTGGGCGATGTGCCGTATCTTGGCCGCCTTTTCCGGCGCGATGTGCTGGCGGAGAAAAAATCCGAGCTGCTGGTATTCCTGACTCCGCGTATCATGAATAACCAGGCGATTGCTGTGAGTCGTTGATTCTGTGCGAAATTTGATTCTTGTAGGGCCGATGGGGGCTGGAAAGAGCACCATCGGCCGTTTGCTGGCCAAAGAGCTGCGCCTGCCGTTCAAAGATTCCGACAAGGAAATTGAATTGCGCACGGGTGCCAATATCCCATGGATCTTCGATAAAGAAGGCGAGCTGGGTTTTCGTGACCGCGAGCAGGCGATGATTGCCGAGCTGTGTGGCTGCGATGGCGTGGTATTGGCGACCGGCGGCGGTGCCGTCATGCGCGATGAAAACCGTCGAGCGCTGTATGCCGGTGGTCGGGTCGTGTATTTGCACGCATCGGTCGAGCAGCAGGTGGGCCGCACCGCCCGCGATCGCAATCGCCCGTTGCTGCGCACGGCTAACCCGGAAAAAACCCTGCGGGACCTGCTGGCGCTGCGTGATCCGCTGTATCGGGAAATTGCCGATCTGGTGGTGGAAACCGATGAGCGACCCCCTCGGATGGTGGTGCTCGATATTCTTGAGCGTCTGCACCGGTTGCCACCCCGTTAAAGCCTGGCCCGAAATGCGCTATTCTCGGCGGCGCGCCATAACCTTGTGAGGTGTGGCGTAGAGCCATCAGGTAATGTCGGATCTCGGCATTGCCGATCGTCAATACATCTTCAACGCGGGGAAACATGCAGACACTTAAGGTCGATCTAGGCGAGCGCAGCTACCCGATCCACATTGGCGAAGGTCTGTTGGACCAGCCCGAACTGCTCGCGCCGCATATTGCTGGTCGGCAGGTGGCGATCATCTCCAACGAAACGGTTGCGCCGCTGTATCTTGAGCGTTTGAGCCGCAGCCTCGCGGCGTATTCGGTGATCTCTGTGGTGTTGCCTGATGGCGAAGCCCACAAGAACTGGGAAACCCTGCAACTGATCTTTGATGGCCTGCTGACTGCGCGCCATGACCGTCGAACCACCGTGGTTGCCTTGGGCGGCGGTGTGATCGGCGACATGGCCGGTTTTGCCGCAGCCTGCTACCAGCGCGGCGTGGATTTTATCCAGGTGCCGACCACCTTGTTGTCCCAGGTCGATTCGTCGGTGGGCGGCAAGACCGGTATCAACCACCCGCTGGGCAAGAACATGGTCGGTGCGTTCTACCAGCCACAGGCCGTGCTGATCGACACCGCGACCCTCAACACACTGCCACCGCGTGAGTTGTCGGCGGGCCTGGCGGAAGTCATCAAGTACGGGCTGATCTGCGACGAGCCCTTCCTGAGCTGGCTTGAAGAACATGTAGACGCTCTGCGCGCGCTCGACCAAGTGGCCCTGACCGAAGCGATTTCCCGCTCCTGCGCCGCCAAGGCACTGGTGGTCAATGCCGACGAGCGGGAGTCTGGCGTGCGCGCTACCCTGAACCTGGGCCACACCTTCGGCCATGCGATCGAAACGCACATGGGCTATGGTGTGTGGCTGCATGGGGAAGCCGTAGCGGCTGGCACGGTGATGGCATTGGAAATGTCGCAACGCCTGGGCTGGATCAGCGCTCAAGAGCGCGATCGCGGTATCCGCCTGTTCCAGCGCGCCGGTTTGCCGGTCATCCCTCCAGCACAGATGACCGAGGCAGATTTTCTCGAACATATGGCAATAGACAAGAAAGTGATCGACGGTCGACTGCGACTGGTACTGCTGCGCCACATGGGCGAGGCGGTCGTGACCGACGATTATCCGAAAGAGATTTTACAGGCCACGCTGGGAGCGGATTACCGCGCCCTGGCCCAGCTTAAAGGTTAATAAGATCCCGATGACTAGTTTGCATGCCGACGAGGCGTTCCTCGGCCATTATCACTTGAGCCATGACCCTTTCGCTCCACGGGTGCCCGGTTTCAAATTCTTCCCCGCCCAGCGCAAGCCGGTATTGGGGCAACTGCATCATCTGGCGCGTTACAGCCAGTTGCTGCTGGTGGTCACGGGGCCGTTGGGCAGTGGCAAGACCTTGCTGCGCCAGGCGCTGGTCGCCAGCACCAACAAGCAATCGGTGCAGAGCGTGGTGGTATCGGCCCGTGGCGCCGGTGATGCCGCGGGCGTGCTGCGCCAGGTTGCACAGGCCCTGGACGTAGCCAACGCCGAGCCGAATGCGATTCTCAAGCAAGTGGTGCAACTGGGCCTGACCGGCCAGGAAGTCTACCTGCTGGTCGACGACGCCGAGCAGCTCGACGAGTCCGCCCTGGAAGCGCTGTTGGCGCTGGCCGCAGGCACGCCGGAAGGCCGCCCGCATGTGTTCCTGTTTGGCGAGTCGTCGTTGATCGCCGACCTGGAGCAGATCAGCGGTGAGCAAGAGCTGTTCCACGTCATCGAATTGCAGCCGTACGAAGAGGAAGAGACCCGCGAATACCTGGCTCAGCGCCTCGAAGGTGCCGGGGCCGGTATCGAACTTTTCTCCGCTGCGCAGATCTCTGATATTCACGAAAGCTCCGATGGTTGGCCTGGAAACATCAACCAGGTTGCCCGCGATGCGATGATCGAAGCCATGATTGCCAGCCGCTCTGCGGTCAAGCGTCCAAAGATGGGGTTCACTATGCCTAAGAAGCACGTATTGGCTATTTCCGCCGTTGTCGTGGTCGCTGTAGCCGCCGCCTGGTTGATCCCGGGTCGCAACAAGGCACCGACAACCACCGGCGCGCCAACTGAGCAGGCGCAGTTGCCACTGGGCAAGCCCACTCCCAATGTCGAGTTCGCCAACTCCGGCCAACCGACCAACCTGCCGATGGTCGGCCAACCTGTGATGCGCGGCCCGCTGGCCGAAGAGGCCGGTGGCATCTCCGAAGGCGACGACGGTGTGCCGGTGGAAGGCTCCAGCGCCACGCCGCCGACTGTGACCACCACCGCGCCACCTGCAGGCGTACCGGCCGGTGTGCCTGCGACGCCGGTTGCTCCGGTCGCCAAGCCTGCTCCGACTCCGACTCCGGCGCCGACCGTGGCCACCGCCAAGCCTGCTCCGGTGACCAAGCCTGTTGCACCGGCGCCAGCCGCCAAACCAGCCCCGGCCGCCAAGCCTGCGGAAAAACCAGCCGCCACCGTGGCCAAGGCCGGCGCCGCCGGCAGCAGCTGGTACAGCAGCCAGCCTACCGGCAACTTTGTGGTACAGATCCTCGGCACCAGCTCCGAAGCCAACGCCCAGGCGTTCGTCAAAGAGCAGGGCGGTCAGTACCGTTATTTCAAGAAAGTGCTCAACGGCAAGCCTCTCTACGTGATCACCTACGGCAGCTTCCCAAGCCGCGCCGCAGCCGATTCTGCCATCAAGGCCTTGCCAGCGAAGGTCCAGGCTGGTAAACCTTGGCCTCGCACTGTTGCCAGCGTTCAACAAGAACTGGCAGCAACTCGCTGAAGATTCGGCGGCCTTACCCAGGCCGCCCTCCCGGCACCTCAAAAAAATCCGCAAGTGCGTGCTGCCCTTACAGGCCGCGCGCTTTGTGGTGTCTGCGCCACAGTAGCTTTTGAGTCGTAGCGGTCAGAATTAAAAAAGTTTTGACTAGCACAGCATATCGCTTTAAACCTTTCATAAATGCGACATAGATTTGCGACATTTCGTCGCTAAATTTGTGAGCGTCTGTGTCGGTGTGTACAATGACCTCCCTTTTGCCCCCGCTAAGCCGGCGTACGTTCGGCGTGGAAGGTAACCGGTTGAATTGAAAAGAAATTTGCCTCGATATAAGAGGCAGCCTGGTGAGAAAGTGTCTATGAAAGCAGGTCTGTACCAACCCGATGAATTCAAGGATAACTGCGGTTTCGGCCTGATAGCCCACATGCAGGGCGAGCCCAGTCATACCCTTTTGCAAACGGCCATCGAGGCCCTGACCTGCATGACCCACCGCGGTGGGATCAACGCCGACGGCAAGACCGGTGACGGTTGCGGCTTGCTGATTCAAAAGCCCGACCAGTTTCTGCGCGCTGTCGCCAAAGAGCATTTCGCGGCCGACCTGCCCAAGCAGTACGCCGTGGGCATGGTGTTTTTCAACCAGGACCCGGTAAAAGCCGAAGCCGCTCGCGAAAACATGAACCGCGAGATCGTGGCCGCCGGCCTGCAACTGGTCGGCTGGCGCAAAGTGCCCATCGACACCAGCGTACTCGGCCGTCTGGCCCTGGAGCGCCTGCCGCAGATCGAACAAGTGTTCATCGCAGGTGACGGCCTGAGCGACCAGGACATGGCGATCAAGCTGTTCACGTCCCGTCGTCGTTCGTCGGTGCTCAACGCCGCCGACACCGACCATTACATCTGCAGCTTTTCGCACAAGACCATCATTTATAAAGGCCTGATGATGCCGGCGGACTTGACCGCCTTCTATCCAGACCTGAGCGATGAGCGCCTGCAAACCGCAATCTGCGTGTTCCACCAGCGCTTCTCCACCAACACCCTGCCGAAATGGCCGCTGGCTCAGCCATTCCGCTTCCTCGCCCACAACGGCGAGATCAACACCATCACCGGCAACCGCAACTGGGCTGTGGCCCGGCGCACCAAGTTCGCCAACGATCTGATGGACCTCGAAGAACTCGGCCCGCTGGTCAACCGCGTGGGTTCGGACTCCTCCAGCATGGACAACATGCTTGAGCTGATGGTCACCGGTGGCATCGACCTGTTCCGTGGCGTGCGCATGATCATTCCGCCAGCGTGGCAGAACGTCGAGACCATGGACCCGGACCTGCGTGCATTCTACGAGTACAACTCGATGCACATGGAGCCGTGGGACGGCCCGGCCGGCGTGGTCATGACCGACGGCCGCTATGCGGTGTGCCTGCTCGACCGTAACGGCCTGCGCCCGGCGCGTTGGGTCACCACCACCAACGGCTTTATCACCCTCGCCTCGGAAATCGGCGTGTGGGACTACAAGCCAGAAGACGTGATCGCCAAAGGCCGTGTCGGCCCTGGCCAGATCCTGGCCGTGGACACCGAGACCGGGCAGATCCTCGATACCGACGCCATCGACAACCGTTTGAAGTCGCGTCACCCGTACAAGCAATGGCTGCGCAAGAACGCCTTGCGCATCCAGGCGACCATGGAAGACAACGACCACGGTTCGGCTTTCTACGACATCGATCAACTCAAGCAGTACATGAAGATGTACCAGGTCACGTTCGAAGAGCGCGACCAGGTGCTGCGCCCGCTCGGTGAGCAAGGCTACGAGGCGGTCGGCTCCATGGGCGATGATACGCCAATGGCCGTGCTGTCCCAGCGCGTGCGCACGCCGTACGACTACTTCCGCCAGCAGTTCGCCCAGGTGACCAACCCGCCGATCGACCCGCTGCGTGAAGCCATCGTCATGTCCCTGGAAGTGTGCCTTGGTGCCGAGCGCAACATCTTCCAGGAATCGCCTGAGCACGCCTCCCGCGTGATCCTCAGCTCGCCGGTCGTTTCACCGGCCAAGTGGCGCTCGCTGATGACCCTGGAGCGTCCAGGCTTCGACCGCCAGATCATCGACCTGAACTACGACGAGAGCCTGGGCCTTGAGGCCGCTGTGCGCAACGTCGCCGACCAGGCCGAAGAGGCTGTACGCGCCGGTCGCACCCAGATCGTACTGACCGACCGCCACATTGCGCCAGGCAAGTTGCCGATCCACGCGTCCCTGGCGACCGGCGCGGTGCACCACCGCCTGACCGAAAAAGGCCTGCGCTGCGACTCCAACATCCTCGTGGAAACCGCCACTGCCCGTGACCCGCATCACTTTGCGGTGCTGATCGGTTTCGGCGCTTCGGCGGTGTACCCGTTCCTCGCATACGAAGTGCTGGGCGACCTGATCCGTACCGGTGAAGTGCTGGGCGACCTCTACGAGGTGTTCAAGAACTACCGCAAGGGCATCACCAAGGGCCTGCTGAAGATCCTGTCGAAGATGGGCATCTCCACCGTCACCTCGTACCGTGGCGCTCAGTTGTTCGAAGCCATCGGCCTGTCCGAGGAAGTCTGCGAGCTGAGCTTCCGTGGCGTACCGAGCCGCATCAAGGGTGCGCGCTTCGTCGACATCGAAGCCGAGCAAAAAGCCCTGGCCTTGGAGGCCTGGAGTGCGCGCAAGCCGATCCAGCAAGGCGGCCTGCTCAAGTTCGTGCACGGTGGCGAATACCATGCGTACAACCCGGATGTGGTCAACACTCTCCAAGCCGCCGTGCAGCAGGGCGACTACGCCAAGTTCAAGGAATACACGAGCCTGGTGGATAACCGCCCGGTGTCGATGATTCGCGATCTGTTCAAGGTGAAAACCCTGGACACGCCGATGGACATCGCCGAAGTCGAGCCGCTGGAATCTATCCTCAAGCGCTTTGACTCCGCCGGGATTTCCCTGGGCGCCTTGTCGCCGGAAGCTCACGAAGCCCTGGCCGAGGCCATGAACCGCCTGGGTGCGCGTTCCAACTCCGGCGAAGGCGGTGAAGACCCGGCGCGCTACGGCACGCTCAAAAGCTCGAAAATCAAGCAGGTGGCTACCGGCCGTTTTGGTGTGACCCCCGAGTACCTGGTCAACGCCGAAGTGCTGCAGATCAAGGTCGCCCAGGGCGCCAAGCCGGGTGAGGGCGGTCAACTGCCAGGCGGCAAGGTCAACGGTTTGATCGCCAAGCTGCGCTACGCGGTGCCGGGCGTGACGTTGATCTCGCCACCGCCGCACCACGACATTTACTCGATTGAAGATTTGTCGCAGCTGATTTTCGACTTGAAACAAGTCAACCCCCAGGCCCTGGTCTCGGTGAAACTGGTGGCAGAAGCCGGCGTCGGCACCATTGCCGCCGGTGTGGCCAAGGCCTATGCCGACCTGATCACCATCTCCGGCTACGATGGCGGCACCGGCGCTTCGCCGCTGACCTCGATCAAGTACGCCGGTGCACCGTGGGAACTCGGCCTGGCCGAAACCCACCAGACCCTGCGCGGCAACGACCTGCGCGGCAAGGTGCGGGTACAGACTGACGGCGGCCTGAAAACCGGCCTCGATGTCATCAAGGCCGCGATCCTCGGCGCTGAAAGCTTCGGCTTCGGCACCGCGCCAATGATCGCCCTGGGCTGCAAATACCTGCGCATCTGCCACCTGAACAACTGCGCCACCGGCGTGGCGACTCAGAACGAAAAACTGCGCAAGGATCACTACATCGGCACCGTCGACATGGTGGTGAATTTCTTCACCTACGTCGCCGAAGAAACCCGTGAGTGGCTGGCCAAATTGGGTGTGCGTTCGCTGGAAGAGCTGATCGGTCGTACCGACCTGTTGGACATCCTCGAAGGTCAGACCGCCAAGCAACAGCATTTGGACCTGACACCGCTGTTGGGCAGCGATCACATCCCGGCAGACAAGCCACAGTTCTGCCAGGTGGACCGCAACCCGCCGTTCGACAAAGGCCTGCTGGCCGAGAAAATGGTCGAAATGGCCGGTTCCTCGATCAGCGACGCCAGCGGTGGCGAATTCGCCCTGGATATCTGTAACTGCGACCGCTCCATCGGTGCACGCATCTCCGGTGAAATCGCGCGCAAGCACGGCAACCAGGGCATGGCGAAAGCGCCGATCACCTTCCGCTTCAAGGGCACTGCGGGCCAGAGCTTCGGCGTGTGGAACGCCGGCGGCCTGCACATGTACCTGGAAGGCGACGCCAACGACTACGTGGGCAAGGGCATGACTGGCGGCAAACTGGTCATCGTTCCGCCGGCTGGCAGCGTGTACAAGACCCAGGACAGTGCCATCATCGGCAACACCTGCCTGTACGGCGCCACCGGTGGCAAGCTGTTTGCCGCAGGTACCGCCGGTGAGCGTTTCGCCGTGCGTAACTCCGGTGCCCACACCGTGGTGGAAGGCACTGGCGATCACTGCTGCGAGTACATGACCGGAGGCTTTGTCGCGGTACTGGGCAAGACCGGTTACAACTTCGGTTCGGGCATGACCGGCGGTTTCGCCTACGTGCTCGACCAGGACAACACCTTCGTCGACAAGGTCAACCACGAGTTGGTCGAGATCCAGCGGATCAGCGGCGAAGCCATGGAATCCTACCGGAACCACTTGCAGCACGTGCTGGACGAGTACGTCGAGGAAACCGGCAGCGAATGGGGCCGTAACCTCGCCGAAAACCTCGATGATTACCTGCGTCGTTTCTGGCTGGTCAAGCCCAAGGCTGCCAACCTGAAATCGTTGCTTTCCAGCATCCGTGCCAACCCGCAGTGATATGCGCCTGAACAGTTTGATGAGGTTTTAACATGGCTGAACGTCTGAATAACGACTTCCAGTTCATCGATGTCGGGCGCAAAGATCCGAAGAAGAAACTGTTGCGTCAACGCAAGAAAGAGTTCGTGGAAATCTACGAACCCTTCAAACCCCAGCACTCGGCCGACCAGGCCCACCGCTGCCTGGGTTGCGGTAACCCGTATTGCGAATGGAAGTGCCCGGTGCACAACTTCATTCCCAACTGGCTCAAGCTGGTGGCCGAGGGCAACATCCTCGCCGCCGCTGAGCTGTCGCACCAGACCAATACCCTGCCGGAAGTCTGCGGCCGGGTGTGCCCGCAAGACCGCTTGTGTGAAGGGGCCTGTACCCTCAACGACGGTTTCGGCGCGGTGACCATCGGTTCGGTGGAGAAGTACATCACCGACACCGCGTTCGCCATGGGCTGGCGCCCGGACATGTCCAAGGTCAAGCCGACCGGCAAGCGCGTCGCGATCATCGGCGCGGGCCCGGCGGGCCTTGGGTGTGCCGACGTGCTGGTGCGTGGCGGCGTAACCCCGGTGGTGTTCGACAAGAACCCGGAAATCGGTGGCCTGCTGACCTTCGGTATCCCCGAGTTCAAGCTGGAAAAAACCGTACTGAGCCACCGTCGTGAAGTGTTCACCGGCATGGGTATCGAGTTCCGCCTCAATACCGAAATCGGCAAAGACATCACCATGGAGCAACTGCTCGCCGAATACGATGCCGTGTTCATGGGCATGGGCACCTACACCTACATGAAGGGCGGCTTTGCCGGTGAGGACTTGCCAGGCGTGTATGACGCGCTCGACTTCCTGATCGCCAACGTCAACCGCAACCTGGGCTTTGAAAAGTCGCCGGAAGATTTCGTCGACATGAAGGGCAAGAAGGTCGTGGTGCTGGGCGGTGGCGACACGGCCATGGACTGCAACCGTACCTCGATCCGCCAGGGCGCCAAGTCGGTGACCTGTGCGTATCGCCGTGACGAAGCCAACATGCCCGGCTCGCGCAAAGAGGTGAAGAACGCCAAGGAAGAAGGCGTGAAATTCCTCTACAACCGCCAGCCGATTGCCATCGTGGGTGAAGACCGCGTCGAAGGCGTGAAGGTGGTCGAGACCCGTCTCGGCGAGCCGGATGCCCGTGGCCGTCGTAGCCCCGAGCCGATCCCGGGTTCCGAAGAAATCATCCCGGCCGACGCCGTGGTCATCGCCTTCGGTTTCCGCCCAAGCCCGGCGCCCTGGTTCGAGCAGTTTGAAATCCAGACCGACAGCCAGGGCCGCGTGGTAGCTCCGGAGCAAGGCCAGTACAAGCACCAGACCAGCAACCCGAAGATCTTCGCCGGTGGCGATATGGTGCGCGGGTCGGACCTGGTGGTAACCGCGATCTTCGAAGGCCGCAATGCCGCCGAAGGGATCCTGGACTACCTGCAGGTCTGATCAAATTTCAGTCTGAAATGCGATCAAATGTGGGAGCTGGCTTGCCTGCGATGCAGGCAACTCGGTCTGTCAGCCAGACCCAGTTGATGCTATCGCAGGCAAGCCAGCTCCCACACAAACCTCATTTCACATTGAGGTTTGTGTTGCCAGTCATTGCGACAAATTGACCCGATAGACAAAAGGCTCCGCTCTTGCCGTGCCTTTTGCGTCGCGCTCTGAGAAAATGCCCGCACTTTTTTTGCGGATGCCGACATGACTGCCCTCAAGAACGACCGTTTCCTTCGTGCCCTGCTCAAGCAACCCGTAGACGTCACGCCCGTGTGGATGATGCGTCAAGCCGGTCGCTACCTGCCGGAATACCGCGCCAGCCGCGCCAATGCAGGCGATTTCATGAGCCTGTGCATGAATCCGGAGTTCGCCTGCGAAGTCACCATGCAGCCGCTGGACCGCTACCCACAACTGGATGCGGCCATCCTCTTCTCCGATATCCTCACCATCCCTGATGCCATGGGCCAGGGCCTGTACTTCGAGACCGGCGAAGGCCCGCGCTTCAAGAAAGTCGTCAGCACCCTGGCCGATATCGAAGCCTTGCCGATCCCTGACCCACACAAAGACCTCGGTTATGTGATGGACGCCGTCAGCACCATCCGCCGCGAGCTTAACGGCCGTGTGCCGCTGATCGGCTTCTCCGGCAGCCCATGGACCCTGGCCACTTATATGGTTGAAGGCGGCTCGTCGAAAGACTTCCGCAAGACCAAGGCCATGCTCTACGACAACCCGCAAGCCATGCACCTGTTGCTGGACAAGCTGGCGCAGTCGGTCACGTCCTACCTCAACGGCCAGATCATGGCCGGTGCGCAAGCGGTGCAAATCTTCGACACCTGGGGCGGCAACCTGTCGGCGGCGGCCTACCAGGAGTTTTCCCTGGCCTACATGCGCAAGATTGTCAGCGGCCTGATCCGTGAACACGAAGGCCGCAAGGTTCCGGTGATCATGTTCACCAAAGGCGGCGGCCTGTGGCTGGAAAGCATCGCCGATGCTGGTGCCGATGCATTGGGCCTGGACTGGACCTGCGATATCGGAGACGCGCGTCGTCGCGTCGGCAACCAGGTCGCGCTGCAAGGCAACATGGACCCGACCGTGCTGTACGCCAAGCCAGAAGCGATCCGTACCGAAGTCGGGCGCATCCTGGCCAGCTATGGCAAGGGCACCGGGCACGTGTTCAACCTCGGCCATGGCATTACTCCGGAAGTGAACCCGGAGCACGCGGGCGCGTTCCTGCGGGCTGTGCATGAGTTGTCGGCGCAGTACCACGAGTGACAGTTGCCTGATAAAGAACGCCCGGCTTAGGCCGGGCGTTCTTGTTTGTGGTCAGCAGACGTATGGTACTTGTGGTGTCCGTCATTGCGGACATAATTAGCTTCTTGTACTGAAAAGTCCGTCATGGGTGACATTATGTTGCTGACTACTCCACCTGATCTTGGCGAAAGAATCCGCCAACTGCGCCGTGCCAAGGGCTTTAGTCAAGCGTATCTGGCGGACCGAGCCAAGTGCAACCGCAAGACCATCATTGATCTTGAAGCGGGTGAAAACGTCGCGATGTACACGGTGTTCCGGGTGATTTGCGCACTGGGGATGGCCTTGGAAGTTGTGGATAAACGCATCGATCTCAAATCCCTCGCCGATCTGGTGGAGCACGATGAGTAGAATCAAGCTGCTCAACGTTGTGACACCCCAGGGCCATGCAGGCGATTTGTCCAAAGGCTCGCAATTCTCGTTTGCTTATTCATCTGCTGATGCCGGGCGCGAAGTATCCCTGGTCATGCCCTACGACCCGACGCCTGCTGTCAGCAACGTACTGCATCCGATTTTCGATATGAACGTACCGGAAGGGTTTCTGGCCGATCAGATCAAACGACGGATGGCCAAGCATATGCAGGTAGACGAGATGCGCCTGTTATCGGTGATCGGCGGTAACCAGATTGGGCGGCTTACCTACCAGAACCCTGTTGAGGCATCAGCGCCCGTGAAGGCTCAGGTGGGCCTCCAGCAAATACTGTCAGCCGATATCTCCCAGGGTGTATTCGAATTTCTAGTGGAGACATATTTCGAGTCGGGTATTTCCGGTGTGCAACCCAAGGTACTGGTACCTGACCTGGACAAGCTGACGGGCAGTCGCAAAACCATGCTCAGTTCTGACCTGATCGTGAAGTCGGGTGCCGATGAATACGTTCATTTGGCACAGAACGAGTTCCTCTGCATGGAAGCTGCGCGTATTGCGGGCATGGAAACACCACCTTTCTGGTTGTCCGAAGGAGGCGATCTGTTTGTGATGGAGCGCTTTGACCTGACCCCGTCCGGGCGGCTTGGTTTTGAGGACATGGCCGTTCTATTGGGCCTCAACAAAGATCCCCACGACAATTACAAGTACTCGCAGAGCTACGAGACCCTTGCTGCGGTGATCAATCATGTTTGTGCGCAGGGTGATCCGTTACGCGAGCTTGAGCGGTTCTTCTCTTCGGTTTGCTTGTCAGTCATGGTGCGTAATGGTGATGCGCACCTGAAAAACTTTGGTGTGATCTACACCCATCCTGGCGCCCGTGAAACAGTGCAATTAGCGCCCGTCTTCGATGTCACCACCACTACTGTGTATGAGAACTACAATCCCAAGTCCGGTCGTTCATTGGTAGATCGCACCTTGGCGATAAAAATGAACAAGGTCAAAAACTATCCCGACCGCCAGCAACTGATGGAATTTGGTCGTAAGCACTGTGCGGTGGAGAAACCTTTGTTGATCATTGAGCGAATTGCCGAGGCAATGTCCGAGGCGCTCATTGCCCATCAAGCGCGTATCGATCTCGAGCTGTTTTCGGCAATGCAGGCGGAGTGGGATGGAGGACGTGCCATGGCGCTTCATGATTCGATCAGCACTGGAATGAAGCGAAAGCCCATTGGGAAAAAACCGCTGTGAGGCGGTTTTCTCATTAAACGGTATGCCTCAAGCTGCTGTGCGTCCCAACGGCGGCAACTTCGCCAGCTTCAACGCCACCAGTAACGCGCCAATCAGCAGCGCGACGATAAAACCGCCAATCCCGTTCCATCCGGCAAAGTGCCAGAAGAACCCGCCCGCCGTCCCGGCAATACTCGAGCCCACGTAATAGCAGAACAAGTACAGCGACGACGCCTGCCCCTTGGCTTTTACTGCCCGGCGGCCGATCCAACTGCTGGCCACCGAGTGGGCGCCGAAGAAGCCGAAGGTGAAGATCAACATGCCCGGCACCACCAGCCACAAAGGCGTGAACAGCGTCAGGGCCATGCCGGCGAGCATCAGCACGATGGTGGCCCACAGCACACGGCGGCGGCCGAGGCGGTCGGCCAGCGAGCCGATCTTGGCCGAGCTGTAGATGCCCGAGAGGTACACCAACGACAGCAGGCCCACCACCGCCTGGCTCAGCTCATACGGCGAGGCCAGCAGGCGATAGCCGATGTAGTTGAACATCGTTACGAAGGCGCCCATCAGCAGGAAGGCTTCAAGGAACAGCCATGGCAGGCCCGCATCCTTGAAGTGCATGACAAAGCCATCCACCAGGCTGCGTGGCTTGAGGCTGCTGGCGCGGAAGTTGCGCGATGGCGGCAGGATCTTCCAGAACACTGTGGCGGCGATCAGTGCCAGAGCGCCGATGATCAGCATTGCGGTGTGCCAGCTGACGAAGTCGATCAACACGCCGATGATCAGGCGCCCGCTCATGCCGCCAATCGCGTTGCCACCGATGTACAAACCCATGGCCAGGCCGATGTGCTGCGGGTGGATCTCTTCGCTCAGGTAGGTCATCGCCACCGCAGCCAGGCCGCTCAAGGACAAGCCTACCAGTGCGCGCATCAGCAGAATCCCCTCCCAGCTCGGCATCAAGCCGCTGGCGATGGTGGCCAGTGCCGCACAGAACAATGCGGCAACCATCACCGGCTTGCGCCCCAGCCGGTCGGATATCGGCCCGGTGACCAGCAGACCGCAGGCGAGCATGGCGGTCGCGACGGACAGGATCAGGCTGCTTTGCGCCGCATTGATGGAAAACTCGTGGGACAGCGCCGGCATCATCGGCTGTACGCAATACAACAGCGCAAAGGTGGCAAACCCGCCGGAGAACAGCGCCAGCACGGTGCGCATGAACATCGGCGTGCCTTTTTCGATGTACTCGTCATTAAGCTGCGCCACCACCTCATCGAGGGCAGAGGGCGGAGTGTGTTGAGCAAGTGGAGCAACAGCAGGATTCACGGGGACCTCGGGGAGGAAAGTCTGCCAGGACTGACAATACGAAAAAGAATATAGCTGGCTAATGTTTCTTTCCAATATATTGTTCGACCTGTTTGATAGGTTCTACGACCTAATGAGGTGTGCATGGAATTACGTCACCTGCGGTACTTCATCGCCGTCGCCGAAGAACTGCATTTTGGCCGCGCCGCGCAAGTGCTGGGTATCTCGCAACCGCCCTTGAGCCAGCAGATCCAGGCACTTGAGCAAGAGGTGGGGGCGCGGTTATTTGAGCGTACCAATCGTCGGGTCGAGCTGAGCGAGGCAGGACGCCTGTTTCTGCAAGAGGCGCGGCTGGTGCTGGCCCAGGTCGACAAGGCGGCGGATGTGGCGCGCAGGGCACAATTGGGCGAACTCGGCGAACTGAAGATCGGCTTCACGTCCTCCGCGCCGTTCAATTCCAGTATTCCCCAGGCGATCTTTGCGTTTCGCCAGGCCTTCCCGGCAGTGCATCTGAACCTGCAAGAAATGAGCAGCACCCAAGTGGCCGAGTCGCTGGTGGATGAGTCGATTCAGGTCGGGCTGATGCGGCCTTTGCCGCTGCCCGACTCGTTGAGCGTGGTCGAATTGATGCGTGAGCCGTTGGTCGCCGTGTTGAGCGCCGGCCATCCGTTGGTGGAAGGCAGCGAGCGCGGCTTGCACCTGGCGCAGTTGGCGCAGGAACCCTTTGTATTTTTCCCGCGCACCTACGGCAGCGGTTTATATGCCCAATTGCTCAGCCTGGCCCGCGATGCCGGGTTCAGCCCGCACTTCGCTCAGGAAGCCGGGGAAGCGATGACCATCATCGGCCTGGTGGCCGCGGGGTTGGGCGTGTCGGTGTTGCCGGCGTCTTACCAACGTATCCGCATCGATGGCGTGGTCTATCGCACCTTGCTGGACCCGCAGGCGATGACAGCGGTGTGGCTGGTGCAGCGCAAGGGCGCGCAAACACCGATGGCGAAGGGGTTTGTGGAGTTGTTGACGCGTAAGGCCGCTCAATAACGCCCTTGAGCACATGGCATATCTCATGTGGGAGGGGGCTTGCTCCCGATAGCGGTGGTTCAGTTAGAGAGACTGAGACTGACACACTGCTATCGGGAGCAAGCCCCCTCCCACATTTGACCTTACTGCATTCCGGCCGAGCGCAACCCCGCCAGAATATCCCGATCCAGCATGCTCACCCAACGGTTGTAGTTGCGATGGATCTTGCCGTCCTTGTAGCCCAGGTCGCGGCTGTCGCGATAGGTGATGGCGTAGCTGTTGCGGGTGTAGCGGATGTCGATGGCGGCGTAGAACTGGCCGCGCACGGTGATCTCGGCCTGCACCAGTTGCGGGCTCAGGCGTTGCACCGTCCACTCGCGTTTTTGCAGGGCGGCGACGATCACCTGTTTCATTTTTTCTTCGCTGACCTGGGTTGTGGCCGGTAACTCATGCTGGGTGTTGAGCACGGGGTTGCTGGTGCAGCCAGCCGTGGTCAGCAGGGCCAGGGTGATCAGGGTAGCGCGTAGCAGGGAAGACATTCCGTTTTCTCCAATCGATTAAAAAGTCAGGCCCAGCGGCGGAAGATTAACGAGGTGTTAACGCCGCCGAAGGCAAAATTGTTGTTCATCACGTAGTCGTTGTGCATCTGGCGAAAGCCACCTTGCAGGTAATCCAGTTCGCCGCATTGCGGGTCGACCGCGTCCAGGTTGAAGGTGTGCACGTATTGGTCGCGGTTCATCATCTCAATGCTGAACCACGACTCCAGTGCGCCGCAGGCACCCAGGGTGTGGCCGAGGAAACTCTTCTGCGAGCTGATCGGCATACGGCTGCCGAACAGGCTGCTGGTGGCCAGGGTTTCAGCGATGTCGCCCTGATCGGTGGCCGTGCCGTGGCCGTTCACGTAGCCGATGGCGGACGGTTCAAGACCTGCGTCTTCCAGGGCCAGTTCCATGGCGCGGCGCATGGTTTTCTGCTCCGGGCGGGTGGTGTGCTGGCCGTCGGCATTGCTGCCGAAGCCAACCAGTTCCGCGTGAATATGCGCGCCCCGCGCCAACGCGTGTTCCAACTCTTCGAGCACCAACATGCCGCCGCCTTCACCGATCACCAGGCCGTCGCGGCCGCTGTCGTAGGGGCGCGGGCTGGTTTGTGGCGCGTCGTTTTTCAAGCTGGTGGCGTAGAGCGCATCGAACACCATGGCTTCGGTGGGGCACAGCTCTTCGGCGCCGCCGGCGAGCATCAATGGCAGGCGCCCGAACTTGATCGCCTCGTAGGCATAGCCAATGCCCTGGCTACCGCTGGTGCAGGCGCTGGAGGTAGGGATCAAGCGCCCGGTAAGGCCAAAGAAAATGCTGATATTCGCCGCCGTGGTGTGCGGCATCATGCGTACATAGGAGTTGGCGTTAAGCCCCTCGGCCACCGAATTGAGCAGCATATTGCCGAACGCCTTGATCTCATCGGTGCTGCCGGTGGACGAGCCACACGCCACGCCCATACGTCCGTCCTTGATCGACGGGTCACCGAGCAGGCCGGCGTCCTGCAGCGCCTGCTCCGCCGCCCACACCGCCAGGCGCGACACACGCCCCATGCTGCGCAATTGCTTGCGGGTCCAGTGCGCAGGCACCACAAAGTCATCAATCGGCCCCGCCAGGCGCGTGTTCAATTCGGTGAAACGGTCCCACTCATCCATGCGCCGGATACCGCTGCGGTTGGCGCTAAAGTTGGCGGCGATGGTGCCCCAATCACTTCCCAGGGAGGTCACGCCGGCCATGCCGGTGACGACGACGCGCTTCATCAGCACAAGCCTCCGTTCACGGCCAGCACCTGGCGCGTGATATAGCCCGCTTCAGCCGACATCAGAAAATTCACCGCGCCAGCCACCTCTTCCGGTGTGCCCATGCGTTGCGCCGGGATCATCTTCATCAACTCTTCCACGGGTACGTTTTCATCCAGCATTGCGGTGTCGATCAGCCCCGGAGCCACGCAGTTGACGGTGATCTTGCGTTTGCCCAGCTCGATCGCCAGCGCCTTGGCCGCGCCGATCAGGCCGGCTTTCGATGCACTGTAATTGACCTGGCCGCGATTGCCGATCAGCCCGGAAACCGACGTGATGCACACGATGCGCCCTGCGGCGCGACGACGGATCATCGGCATCATCACCGGGTGCAGCACGTTATAGAAACCATCGAGATTGGTACGCATCACCACGTCCCAATCATCTTCCGACAAGGCCGGGAAGGCGCCGTCGCGGGTCAGGCCGGCATTGAGCACCACACCGTAATAGGCGCCATGCTGCTCTACATCGGCCTCAAGCATGGCTTTGCAACTGGCACGGTCAGACACGTCGAATTGCAGCACCCGCGCCTTGCGCCCCAGTGCCTCGATTTCCACCTGCACCGCCTCGGCTTGCGCCCGGCCACTGCGGCAATGCAGCACGATGTCATGGCCGGCCTGGGCCAGGCGCAGGGCAATGGCGCGGCCGATGCCACGGCTGGAGCCGGTGACCAGTACGGATTCAGTCATGACGTTGGGTCCTTCGATTCATCTAAATAGTTGGCCGCCTGGGGCGGTCGAAATACGTTCAGGCGCGCACTGGCCTGGATGCCGTCGCCGGTGAGGTGGCATTCGAACACACCCATGCCGTTGTCGTCTTCAAGCGAGCGCAGGCCGTGGATATTCAGCTCGGCGCCCGCCGGGAAGTGCTCCACGTTGCACTCGAACTTACGTGTACCCAACAGGAAGCCCAGTTCCACTGCACGGCCTTGCTGGCGTGCATGGCAACCGGCAAAGGCGGCGACGCTTTGCGCCATCAGCTCAATACCGACCCAGGCCGGCAGGCTGCCGTCGGCACGATTGAACAGGCCGTCGGGCTTGACGGTGACGCGGGTGCGGATCTGCTCATCATCGAACGACAGCACCTGGTCGATCAGGATCATATCGCCCGCGTGGGGCAGCAGTTCGGCAAGTGGCCAATCGTTCATGGGGCCTCTGCGATTATCAGGCTGACGTTATTGCCGCCGAAGGCAAACGAGTTGCTCATCAGGCAGGTTTTTTTCAAGGTGTCGCCGCTGTGCGTCCATTGCAAGGCGGGCAGCGCCGGATCGGCGTGACCGTCCCACACGTGAGGCGGCAACTGGCCGTGAGCCAGGCTCAGCCAGCAGAACGCCGCTTCCAGCGCTCCGGCGGCGCCAAGGGTGTGGCCGGTCATGGGCTTGGTCGATGAACAGGCCACGCCGCCGGGAAACAGGCTGGCGACGGCCAGGCTTTCCATGGCGTCGTTGTGTTGGGTGGCGGTGCCGTGCAGGTTAAGGTAGCCGATCTGCTCGGGGGCCAGCTTTGCGCTGGCCAGGGCTTTGCGCATCGCCTGCAATGCACCCTTGCCGCTGGGCTCGGGTGCGGAGATATGGTGGGCGTCGCAACTGGCGCCGCTGCCCAGCAAGGCGATCGGTGCCGGTTCGCGGCTCATCAGGAACAGCACGGCCGCCTCGCCGATATTGATACCGTTGCGGTTCACCGAAAACGGGTTGCAGCGCTCGCTGGATACCGCCTCCAGCGAGGTAAATCCATTCAGGGTCAGCTTGCACAGGCTGTCCACGCCGCCGCAGATCACCGCATCGCACACCCCCAGGTTCAGCAAGCGCTGGGCGCTCATCAAGGCACGGGCGCTGGAGGTACAGGCGGTGGAAATTACATAGGCCGGGCCGCTCAATTGCAGCCAGTCGGCAAGGAAGTTTGCCGGGGCGCTGAGTTCCTGTTGCTGGTAGTCGTAGTCGGCAGGGAACTGCTGGTCGCGCAGGTAATGAGCAATGCCACGGCTGGCTTCGTCGATGCCCGAGGTGCTGGTGCCAAGCACCACGCCGACTCGCCCGGGGCCATAGGTTTGAATGGCCTGGCGGATCTGATCGTCGATCTGCAACGCCGCTTCCAGCAACAACTGGTTATTGCGGCTGCTGTGTTGAGCCAACGCCACCGGCAGAGGCACCAGTTCGCCCTGGACGCCGGCCACCGGCACCACGCGCTCCGGCACCCAGCCGCTTTCGGCACGCATCCCTGAGCAGTCGCCGGCAAACAGGTTGCGGCTGACTTCGGCCTGGCCGCGGCCAAGGGCGCAGATCACACCGAGGGCATTGAGGTAGGCGGTCATCGGCTGACACCCAGCGGCGTGATGCGATAACTCAACGGCTGGCCGGCCATGTTCACGCTGAACACCTCGGAAGACTGATAGATGATTTGCCAGTGGCCCGGCAGCGTGCGCGTCAGGTCCATCGCCTGGGCGTGCGGATACAATGCCGGCACATCACCGGCCGGGGTCAGGGCAAACAGCAGCGCGGCAAACAACTCCCGCGCCTGGGGATTGGGCGGCAGCAACCCGTCGGCCTGCCACTGCCCATCGAGCAGTTTTTGCCGGGCCAGAGGGATGCCCAAAGGGTCCATCATCGACCAGCGAATCGCGTTGCCTTCGCGCTGGATCACCAGCAGCCAGTCCTGGTGCTGGCCGTCCGCCTGGCGCTGCACATGCAGTTGCATCGGCAAGGCCAGGGCCGGGATTTGTTCCGGCAACGGTGCCTGGCTGGCGCAGGCGCTCAGCAGCAACAGGCAGCCCATCAACAGCAGGCGCATCATGGGGTGGTGGTCTCCAAAGGTTTGCGCGCAACGCAGTTGACCAGGGTTTCCTCACGCTGGCCCACCGGCGGCGCCTTGCGCAGGCCCCAGCGTTCCAACAGGCCGAAGTCGCTGGAGCGGCTCCACCACAGGTAGGGGTACGAGACATTCTGCGAGTCGAATTCAAAACCCTGCTCGCGCAGCATCTCCAGGTACTCTTCGGCGCTTTTTTGCACATGCATCGGGTGGCGGAACAGCCAGCGAATCACCCAAGTGTCGATATAGGCTTCGGTGGATTCGGCAAACAGCAGATAGCCGCCCGGTTTGAGCACCCGATAGAACTCCTTGAGTGCGCGATGTTGCTCGACCAAGTGGTGAAAGGTCTGGTGGCAAAACACGATATCGACGCTGGCGTCCGGTACATCGAGGGTGGCGCAGTCACTGCCGATCAGCTCGACAGTCAGGCCCTGGCGCGCAGCCTCTTCACGGCTCAGCTCCAGGCTGTGCGGGTCGGCATCCAGGCCGATCAGGCGTGCAGGCGCAAACACCTGCTGCAGCAACCGGAAGGATTTGCCCTGGCCACAACCGGCGTCCAGCAGCACCGGCGCCACCGGCAGCGGCTCGCTGAACAGGCTGCGCAGGTCGTTGATCGCCACGCGCAATACGTGATGCTGCCAGGTGTGGCTGCGCAGGAACCAGAAGCCGAAACGGGTTTCTTCGACGTAGTTTTTGCTCAGGTAGTTTTTTCCAACGGCAGGGCTGTTCATACCGGCTCACTCGCACAGATTTCCGACAGCATCCGCAACCGTCGTTTCGGCTCGCTGACAAACGGGTTGCGCTCATCCCAGGCGTAACCGGCCAGGATCGAACTGATCATGCGGCGAATCTCCGCGGAGCTGCCAGGATGGAAAATCACGTCCTGGAACGTGCCCGCATACCAGCCTTCGACGTAGCAGCGGAAAGTGTCGACACCGCGCTTCAAGGGGTCGGCAAATTCGCTTTGCCAGTCCACGGTTTCGCCGTTGAGCTGGCGGTGCAGGACAGCGGCGGCCATGCTGGCCGAGCGCATGGCGATGGTCACACCGGACGAGAACACCGGGTCGAGAAATTCCGCCGCATTGCCCAGCAGCGCAAAGCCCGGACCGTGCAGGGTTTTGACGTTGGCCGAATAGCCGCCGATGCTGCGCGCCGGGGTGTCCCATACGGCGTTTTGCAGCACGGCGCACAGGCTTGGGGTTTGCTCGATGAAGCTGCGCAGGCAGGCGTCGAGGTCGCTGTCGCGGCCATCGAAATGCTCCTTGGCCGCAACTACGCCTACTGAGCAGCGGCCGTTACTGAACGGGATGGTCCAGAACCAGATGTCGCGCTGGGTCGGGTGAGTGGTGACCAGGATTTTGCTGCGATCAAAGCCTGGGTGTTCGATGCGGTCTTCGACGTGAGTGAACACGGCCTGGCGCAGCGGGAAGTTTGACGGCGCCTCCAGGTCCAGCAGGCGTGGCAGCACGCGGCCATAGCCGCTGGCATCCAGTACGAACCTGGCCTTGATGTGGTACGTGCTGCCATTGTCTCGGCGCACATGCAGGTAACGGCATTCGCCGGAAAAATCCACGCCGACAATGCTTTGGCCGTAGCGGATTTCCACGCCTTGCAGCGCCGCCTGGTCGGCCAGCAACTTGTCGAACTCGCCGCGCTGCACCTGGAAGGTGGTGGGCTTGCCGTTGCTGAAGGTGTCGCCAAAATCAAACGCACTGTAGCGCTCGCCCCAGGCGAACGCGGCGCCGGTTTTGAGCTGGAATCCGGCCGCCTCTACAGCGTCGAGCATCCCGGCTTCTTCGATAAAGTCGATGCAGTGAGACAGCAGGCTTTCGCCAATCGAGAAGCGCGGGAAGTGCTCGCGCTCGATGATCAATACGTCATGCCCCTTGCGCTTTAACAGCGCGGCCGCGATGGCACCGGATGGCCCGGCACCGATCACCACTACCTGGCGACGTTCCATTTCAACTGTGGGCACGAGGGCTCCTTGCCGCATGGGCGAAAATCGCATTCATAAGGTGTGTTTCTGCCGGCCGGCCCAGGGCGCCAGCATAAAGCTGAATGCCAGGCCCAGGCTGACCGACAAACCAAAATTACTCACCGCCGGTGTACTGGATACCGTCAGCAGGCCGAACGACAACCAGGTTGTCAACGCTGCCAGCAATGTTCCCAACAGGCTGACGGCCGGGCCGCCGATCTGCTCGCGCATCAAGATCGCGTAGTCCACGCTGATGGCCGTGACCAGCAGCAGGCCAAACAGGCTGAACAAAGTCAGCGGCTGGCCCAGCCAACCGAGGCTGGCCAGGCTACACAGCGCGGCCAGCAACGGCAGGGCGACGATACGCAAGGCGCCGCCAAAACCGAAGGGCACAATCAGCAACACTACGATCAGCCCGCACGACAACAACTTCAATTCGGCAGCGCTGATTTGCGTGTCGGCAAATACGCGGTTCAAGTCGCCCAGGCGATCGACCAGTTGCACGCCGGGCAAGTCCAGCGCCTGTACCCGCAGCAACGCCGGGTTGTTCAAGCCTTGCAGGCTGACCATGGCCGCCACGCCGCCCTCTACCGGGCCGAGCCACAGCGTGCGCCAGGGTTCGGCCAGCGGGCCTTGCAGGGCCGCGTCGATGTCTTGGGTGGGTAGCGCCTGCAATTGCGCGACTTCGGCTTGCAAGGCGCTGGCGGGCACGCCGAGGTCCAGCAGCGGTTGCCAGTGTTGCGCCAGAGTGTTCAGCGCATCGCGCAGTTGTTGCTGCTCTTCGGGCAGGTTCACCAACTGACTGAGCGCCAGGTAGCCCTGGAGCTTGTCCATATTCACCAACTGATCCAGGCGTTTGCCCAGGGCGGCCTGGCGCTCCAGCAACTGCTGCTGATTATCCGCCCGCACCAGGAAAAACTGGCTGGTGGGCTGGAACCCGGTGATACGCGCTACGGCCTGGGCTTCCTGGAGCAATTGCGGCGGCGCGCCGATCCATTGGCGAATATCGTTTTTGCTGTCGAGCTGCCACAGACCGGCGGCGCAGAACACCAGCACCCCCACCAGCAGCACTGAACCGGGCACGCGTTTGATCAAGGCCGTACGCAGTTGCCACAGAGTCTGGGCGACACGCAGCGGCCATTGCGCCGGGCGCAGCTCCACGCCCTTGAGCAGCGCGGGCAGCAGGCACACCGCACACAAATAAGCGCCTACCAGCCCGGCGGCGGAGAACACCGCGATTTGCGTCAGCGCCGGAAACGGTGTCCAGGCCAGCGCCAGGTAGCCGATGCAACTGGTGGCCAGGCTCAGGCTCAGGCCCGGCAGGGTCAGGCGCAACGCCGGCCAACTGCGCCAGGGTTGCAGGCTCCAGCTTTTGGACAGGTAGTGCAGTGGGTAATCCACCGCCACGCCGATCAGGCTGGAGCCCAGCACCAGGGTCATCACATGCATATGCCCAAACAGCGCCACACAGGCGACTGCGCCAAACAACATGCCCACCAGCACCGGCACGAACGCCAGCAACACCCGCCAGCGGCGGAAAGCCAGCAACAGCAACAACAGGATGCCGACGGTTGCGCCACCGCCGACCCAGGTGATTTCCCGGGTGGCTTGCTGCTGCCCATTGGCCGCGTAGAGCAAGCCGCTGGCGGCGAGCAATTGCGCGCCGTGCTCGCCAGCTTGCTCGCGGCTGGCCTGGAGCAAGTCCGCTACTTGCAGCGGCAGTTTCATATCGAAAGCATTGCCGGTGGTACGTGCCCGCAGCAACACCCAGCTTTGGCCGTCGGCTTCGGCGATCAAGGCGCCGCTGCCGATATCCATTTGCACCGCACCGTGTTGCGGCTGGCTGTTCTGGATGCGCCCGGTCAGGCCCAGCCAGTCGTCCTGGCTTGGCACCAGGCTGAAACCTGTGAAGGGGTCGAACAGCGCTTGCACCCTTTGCTGGATGAAGGCGTCGGGGTGTTCGATCAGTTGCTCACGGTCGTTGGCCGAAAGCATCGACAAGCGCCCACGCAGCAGTTGCTCGCGCAGCGCCGGCAAGTCGGCTTGCAGGTTCCATTGCACCTGTTCAAACACGCCGCTGGCCTGCCAGCGCTCACCCAATTGCTGCGCCACGGCCAGCGCTTGCTGGCGGTCGGCATGGCCCACCAGCACCAGCATTTCGCGGTTCAGCGGCTCTTGCATACGCTGTTCGGCCTGCTGTTCCAGGGCGTTTGGCGTGCTGCCCGGCACCAGTTCCATCAGGTTGGCCGACAACGGCGCGCCATGGCGCCACTGCCAGCCGGCCAGGGCCAGCACGGCCACCAGCAGGATCAGGAACAGGCGTGGCAGCAGGCGTTCACTGGGCAAAGTCGTGTTGCTCCGCATTGCTCAATGGCTGGTCGGCCGTGCTGTCCTGCATACGCAATACCGTGCTGTCGCCTTGGGTTTCCAGCAGCTCGATGGTTTGCACCAGCGCGCCGCCGTCGATATTGATCCGGGTGAACACTTGCTTGAGCAGTAGCGAACGCGGGGTCAGCGTGAGCTTCCACTGTTGGGCCTCGCCTTGCAGTTGCAGGTCGAAGTCACGCTGCAAGCCGCTGCTGTCGCCCTGGAGTACGGCGAGAAACAGGCGATTTTGCTCGGCCCCGGCGCTCTTGTTCGGCAGCGGTTGCCAGCCGTTGGCGTCACGGCGAGCGATGCCCTTGCCGGTGATGCGGTAGTCCTGTTGCAGCGGGGTTTTGAGCAGCCACAACAGGCCGTGGTCCTTGGCGAGTACGAAGGTACCTTTACTCACCAGCGGCTGGGGCAGGGCGCGCAGGTGTTTTTCCTGGGTGAAGTTGCCGTGGATCACGGAGGGTTTGGCAAGCTGATCGCTCAACTGCTGCAAGTCAAAAGCCTGGGCCAAGCCTGGAACGCCCAACAGCAGGATAAGCACAATCCCTGTGGGAGCGGGCTTGCCCGCGAAGAACCTGAGGACGCTGCGTAGTGTCAGGCGTCTTGCGTTATCGTTAACGACCATCGCGGGCAAGCCCGCTCCCACAGGGGTCAGCATTTCAGGGCCCTTTCTACGGCATCGGTGAATATCGTGGGCGAGGCAAGCTGCATTTCGCGACTGGCGATTTGCACCGCCACTTGCACCGTGCTGGCGCGGGTCAAACGCTCGCCGCTGGCCAGGTCGGTGATCAAATAATTGACCTTCAAACGGTTCTCCCACTCCACCAGGCTGGCGCGCACATTGATGGTCTGGCCGAAGGTCGCGCCACGCACATAGCGTAGCTGCATGTCGATCACAGGCCAGGCGTAGCCGGACTCAAGCATCGCCGTGTAGTTATGCCCGATCTTGTCCAGCAACGCACAACGCGCCACTTCCAGGTATTTCACGTAATGCCCGTGCCACACCACATTCATGGTGTCGATGTCGAAAAACGGCACGAGGATTTCAGTGTCGCTGTGCAACACGCCGGGGCTACGCATGCAGCCTCCAGTGTTGCGCGGCGATGCGTTGCAGGCACAGGCGCAGTTCGCCTTCGAGGGCGCGGTCTTCGATGACCGGCGCAAAGTCCTGGGCCAGTTCGGCGTGCATCGCGGCCAGCGCCGGTGGCAGTGGCCGGGCATCCTCGGCCTGGGCGCGCAGCCACACGCCCTGATTGGCGGCGAGCAAGGTGGCGGCGGCCACTTGTTCGGTCAGCTCCAGCACGCGAATCGCATCGCGGGCGGCGATGGTGCCCATGCTCACCTTGTCCTGGTTGTGGCACTCGGTGGAGCGCGAGAACACGCTGGCCGGCATGGTGTTTTTCAGTGCTTCGGCGGTCCAGGCGCTGGTGCCGATCTGCACGGCCTTGAAGCCGTGGTTGATCATCGCGCGGTCAGCCGGGGCGCCCGACAGGTTGCTCGGCAGGCCATGGTTGTAGCGCACGTCCACCAGCAGCGCGAGCTGACGGTCGAGCAGGTCGGCCACGTTGGCGACCAGGGTCTTGAGGCTGTCCATGGCGAAGGCGATATGCCCGCCGTAGAAGTGCCCGCCATGCAGCACACGTTCTTCTTCGGCATCGATGATCGGGTTGTCGTTGGCGCTGTTCAGTTCGATCTCGATGAACGAGCGCAGCCAGTTCAGGCTGTCTGCCAATACGCCGAGCACATGGGGTGCGCAGCGCAGCGAATAGCGGTCTTGCAGGCGATGCAGCGGTGCGGTGGGCGCGTCGATGGCCAGGTCCTTGCGCAGCCACGCGGCCACTTGCATCTGGCCAGGGTGCGGCTTGGCAGCGAACAGGCGTTCGTCGAAGTGTTCCGGGTTGCCTTGCAGCGCCACCACATTGAGCGCGGTGATGCGCGTGGCCAGTTGCAACAGGTAGTTGGCGCGAGCGAAGGCCAGACAGGCCAGGCCCGTCATCACGGCGGTGCCGTTCATCAGTGCCAGGGCTTCCTTGGGCCGCAATACCAGCGGCTCCCAGCCCAGTTCGCGGTGTACATCGGCCGCCTGGCGGCGTTCACCACGGAACAGCACTTCACGTTCGCCGGACAAGGTCGCGGCCACGTAAGACAGCGGCGTCAGATCACCGCTGGCGCCCACCGAACCTTCTTCCGGGATCAGTGGCAGCACATCGTGTTCGAGGAAGGCGTGCAAGCGCTCCAGCAGCTCCACGCGTACGCCCGATACGCCATGGCACAGCGACTGCAAACGCGCCGCCAGCACGGCACGGGTGGCTTGGGCGTCGAGCAACTTGCCCAGGCCGCAACCGTGAAAGGTGTACAGATGACGCGGCAAGGCTTCGACATGTTCCAGCGGCACCGCTACCACGCAGGAGTCGCCGTAGCCGGTGGTCACGCCGTAGATCACGCCTTCCTTGTCCAGCAGCGAGTCGAGGAACTGCGCGCCCTTGGCGATGCGCTGGCGATAGGCCGCGTCACCCTGTAATTGCGTGGGCACCTGGCGGTTGGCCAGGGCCAGCACGTCTTCGATGCGCAGGGGGCGTTCACCAAAGGTGATGGGCTCAAGAGGCGTCGTCATCGGTCTTCCAGAAAGGGTAAAAGTTGAACCATTGTTGGGGCGCTTGCAGGCAAAACTGGCCCAGGCGCGCGGCGTAGCGTGCGGTCCATTGGGCAATGACTTGCTCACGGGTGCTGCGCTTCCATTCGACCAATTGCGCAAAGGGCTCGATGCTCAAGCGGTAGCGGCCTTCATGCTTGAGGCACATCAGCAGGTTAACCGGGCATTTGAGCAGCCCGGCCAGCAGCCACGGGCCTTGGGGAAACGCGGCGGCGTGGCCGAGAAAATCCACGCGCACCGTGCGCCCACCGTGCAACGGGATGCGGTCACCGGCGATTGCCAGCCATTCGCCGTCGTCCAGGCGCTGGCTGAGCAGCAGCATGGTGGCCGGGTCCAGCTCGCTGACCTGGATCAGGCGCAAATGGCTGGCCCCGGCTTCGCCCAGCAGGCGGTTGAAGCGTTCGGCGTGTTTGGTATGCACCAATACGTTCATGGTGACCTGTTCACCGATTTCCGCCAGGGCACGGCACACTTCCAGGTTACCCAGGTGCGCGCCCACCAGCATCTGCCCGCGTGCGCCACGCAGTTGCCCGCGCAATTGCGCCGGGTCATTGATTTCGATCTGCTCCAGGCGCAGCTTGCCGTTCCACACGTCGAGCTTGTCGAGCAGGGAGTCGGCGAAGGCCATGAACTGGCCAAAGACTCTCCGGTGGGTGGGAAGCAGTTCATCGCGCCCGCTCCATTGGGCCAGGCGCTGTTGATACTGCCAGGCGCTGTGACGCGCCGTGCGGCCAAACAGAAAGAAGTAGAAAACGATGCTGTAGAGCAAGGGGCTCAACAGGCGACGCCCAAGGATTTTTGCGGCGAGCGCCGTGAGCTTCATCAGCCAGAAGCTGCCGCGCTCCTCGCGGTCGGCCCAGTGCCTGGTGCTGTCGCTCATGCCTGCCACCGCCGCCACAGGATCATCGGCGCCCGCACCAACATGCCGAAGAACAGGCGCGTGTGCATGGCGCTGATGCGCAGGTTGTCGCGAAACAAGCGAAAGTGCGACAGGCCATCGGCGGGGTAGTGCACCTGGGTCGGCAGCCAGCGCATCGGCTGGTTGCGCCAGGCCAGGCGCACCAGGATGTCCGAGTCAAAATCCATGCGCGTGCCGATATAGGCCGAGTCCATCAAGGCCAGGGTTGGCGCCAGCGGGTATACGCGAAAGCCGCACATCGAGTCGCGAATCTGCAACGACAGCGTGTTGATCCACACCCATACGTGGGTCAGGTAACGCGCATACAAGCGGCCTTTGGGCACGCTGTCGTCGTATTCGGGGTAGCCGCAGATGACGGCGTCAGGGTGCCGGTGCGAGGTGTCGATAAAGGTCTCGACTTCGCGTAAGTCGTGCTGGCCGTCGGCGTCCACTTGCAGAGCGTGGGTGTAGCCCAGGCGCGCCGCTTCGCGGAATCCGGCCATCACCGCACCGCCCTTGCCCTGGTTGCTGGGCAGGGTTAACAGGGTGACGTTGTCCAGCGTCGCCAACTGCGCCAGCACGGCTGCGCACGCGGCGCTGCTGCCATCGTCCACCAAAAGGCAGGGCAGGCCGCTCTTCAGCACACTGTGGACCACGGCCGGCACGGCGGCTTCGTGGTTGTACACCGGGATCAAAGCGCAGGGGTTATGCATGATGGGGCGCACCCGATACACCGGGCCGTCTGCATCGCAGGCAAGCCAGCTCCCACATTGGATTTGCTGTGCACACAAGATTGTTGGCCGACACTGATCCAGTGTGGGAGCGGGCTTGCCCGCGATTGGGCATGAAGTGCTCACCCGGCTTATGCATGCGCGGCCTCCAGCACTATCCGCCCGCTTGAACACGCCGCAACCCCATTGCGATAGGCGAAGTACAGCTTGCTACGCTCCCGATCAAAGCGCAGGTGCAGTTCGATGTGATCGCCCGGGCGTACCAATTGCTGGAACTTGAGCACTTCCATACCGGCGAAGGTGCTCGGCAAGTCGAGCAGTTGCTGGCCCAGGTTGAAGGCCCATTCCACTTGCACCACGCCGGGCAATACCGGCGTGACCGGGAAGTGCCCGCTGAAATAGGCCAGGTCCGGCGGAACGCTCAGTTGCAAGGTCCATTCACCCTCTGTTTCGACTTGCGCCAACACTTCCGGGCTCTTGGGGCGAGGCGCCAGTAGCAGAGCTTCGATATCGGCCTGGGGCAGCTTGCCCTGGCTGTTCAGCGGCAGTTGGCGCAACAAGCGCCAGCGGCGTGGCAAGGCCAGGGCTTCGCAATGTTGGCTCAGGTGCTGGCGCAGGGTTTGGGTGAGCGTGCGTCGGCCCTGGTTGCGCAGGGCATGCAAACCATCGCTGCTGAGCACCACCAGCGCGCCGAGGGAGGCGCGGTTTTCCTGCACCACGCCCAAGCGGGTTTCGGCGACCCACGGGTGGGTCATCAACGCCTGTTCGAGCATCGGCAGGGAGATGCGTTTCTCTTCCAGCTTGACGATACGGTCCAGGCGGCCCAGCAACTCAAAACGGCCATCGGCATGGATGCGTGCAGCGTCGGCAGTCTGTTCGATGTGCCCTTCAGGCAGGTATTTTGAGGCGATACGCAGAGCGCCGTCGGCATCCTGGCTCAGTTGCACGTCGGCAAACGGCTGCCAGGGTTGCGCGCCCTGGCGCCAGGCGATGCCACCGGTTTCCGAGCTGCCGAGGATTTCCGTCGGCCATTGTTGCAAACGGTCGTAGAGGCTGCCGGCAGCTTCAATCGGCAATGCACCGCCGGAGGAAAACACTCGCGCAACCTGGCTCAGTGCCGGCCAGTCGAGGTTGTCGCCCATGCGCTTGAGCAACGCCGGGCTGGCCACCCAGGCAAATTGTGGATGTTCGCGGCTGGCGCGCTGCATGTCTTCGGGGAACGCCAGTTGTTTGCGCACAAAGGTGCGACCTGCGCACAGCGGCCACAGCACGCGAAACAGCAAGCCGTAGATATGCTGGGTGGCGACACTGCCGATGATGCAGGCATCCTTGAGGTCTTTGCCCCACAGGGCCTCCAGCGCCTCGACTTCATTGGCCAGCTGGCGCAGGGACTTGTCGATGCGCTTGGGCTCGCCGCTGGAGCCGGAGGTGCACAGGCTCAGTTGGCAAGTGTCCAGGTTGAGGGCGGCGGCGCTCAAGGGCGTTTGATACAGCGCGTCCAGGTCGCTGGCTTCGACCAGCCAGGCATCCACGGCGTCGGCCCAGCGTTGGCGCGTCTGGGGTTGCAGGTCGGCGGGCAGCAGCACGCTCGCGCCTGCGCGCCAGGCGCCCAGCAGCGCAATCGCCAGCAGCCCGGCGTCTTCCAGGTGCACGGCCAGGCGCCGGATACCCCGGGCTTGCAGGCCCGCCGCCAGGCTCAGCGACTGCTCCCACAGTTGCGCGTGGTTCATCTCGGGCTCAGTGGCTACCCAACGATTTTGCAGCGGCTCAAGCAGCAAGTGCTCAAGTTTCAACCCATTCATACGCGGCCTCGAACCCTTTGTCGTACCAGCCATTCCACGGCAAACAACAGCCCCATCAGCCCGTAGGCGATCAGGCCGTTGTACAACGTCCACCAGCTCAGCGGTGCCCACAGGGTGAGCGCGGCGGCAAGCAGGCCATTACACAGAAAAAACACGCTCCACACCACGGTGACCCGGCGTGTATACACCACCGCGTGGGGCGGCAGGTGCGGGTCGGTCATGCGTGCCAGGCGCTCGACCATCGGCGGGCCGTAATGCAGGCTCAGGCCGAACAGCGCCAGCATGAACGCGCTGACCAGGCTGGGGTACCAACGCAGCCACTGCGGGTTATCGAACCAGGCCAGCAGCACGCAGAACACGATGACCGTCACCGCCATCCAGCGGCTGCCCGGGCGCCGCGCAGCGGTCAGAGCGCGCAACAGCCACAGGCTGCCCAGCAGCAGACCGAATTGCCAAGGGGCAAAATGCTCGGTGCCGTAATACACCGCAAAGGGGTACAGCAGCCCCGCCAACAACAGGCCAAGGCCGATCAGCCGGCTCATGCGGCGGGCTGGACCAGACGGTACACCGCCTCAACCACGTCGTTGACGGTACGCACCGCCTTGAATTCTTCGGCGGCGATCTTCTTGCCGGTCTGGCGCTTGATGTGGTCGATCAGGTCCACGGCGTCGATGCTGTCGATTTCCAGGTCTTGATACAGGTTGGCGTCCAGGGTGACGCGTTCCGGGGGCAGTTCAAACAGTTCCACCAAGGCGTCGCGCAGGGTGTTGAAAATATCGTCACGAGTTTGCATGGTACGGTCTCAAGCTGCCTGTCGGGCCGTGACGAACGCCGCAAGGCTGGCCACGTTGGTGAAGTGATTGCGGGTGTCCTTGGCGTCGGCATCGATTTTGATGCCGTACTTCTTCTGAATCGCCAGACCCAATTCCAGGGCGTCGACCGAGTCCAGGCCCAGGCCTTCGCCAAACAGGGTCTGGTCGCTGCCAATGTCGTCGGCGCTGATGTCTTCCAGGCCCAGGGCCTCGATGATCAGCGTCTTTATGTCGTGCTCAAGGCGGTGTTGGTCGCTCATCTTCGGCGAGCTCCTTAATGAAATAGTGGTGCAGGTAATCGTTGAGCTTGCGTGAAGCCTGGGGCGCGGCGCCGAGCGCGGCGAACGCCTGTGGCTCTATATCGGCGCCCACACGCAAACTGAAGTGGAATCGACGCTTGGGGATGCGATACCAGGGTTCGGCTTTGGTCAGGGTGGTGGGGCTGACCTTGATCACCACCGGGGTGATGATTGTCGCACCCCGCAGGGCAATGGCCGCGCCGCCGCGATGAAAGGCGGGCGCCGCGCCTGGCGTGGTGCGGGTGCCTTCGGGAAAGATGATCAGGGTTTGGCCGGCGCGCAGGGCATCGGCCGCCGCATCAAGCATGTCGGCGCTGCCGTCGTTGCTGATATAGCCGGCGTCACGCACCGGCCCGCGGGTGAAGGGGTTCTGGAACAGGCTCTGCTTGACCACGCAGTTGGTCTGGCGCATCAGGCCGATCAGGAACACCACATCGATCAGCGACGGGTGGTTGGCAACGATCATCTGCCCAGGACGCCCGAGTTTTTCGGCGCCCTCGACACTGAACGTGAGGATGCCCAGGGATTTCATCAAGCGGATAAAGAACCAGAACAGGCAACTGATGGTATGGCGTGCGCGCCGCTGGTGCTCGATAGCGTCGCCCGGCAGGCAACTGAGCAGCGGAAACACCAGCAAACGCAGGCACAGGCCGCCCACGCCGAACAGGAAAAAGCTCGCGGCGGTAGCGAACAGGCGCCAGTAATAGGCGTCCCGAGGCTTGTCGGTCAGGGCTTGCGTTGCCAGTTCCATACTCGGTTCTTCCAGGCATGTTGGCAGGCGCCCTGTTCGGTCAGCAGGGTGCGCAGCAGGTTCAGGGCGTGGGGCCACTGGGTGATGGTGGTGGGTTGGACAGTGCCGGTGGTGAGTTCCAGCTGCCACTCGTCGCCCGGTGTGAGCAACAGGCCCAGGGCATAGGGGAACGGTACGTCGTGGATCCAGCCGGCGTAGGCTTCGGGCGGCTGTTCTTCGGTGATCACCAGCAGCACCGCCGGGGCGCCTTCGTTAAGCAGTGCGGCGGCTTCGAGCAGGCCGTGCTCCAGGCCATCGCCCACGGCGGCGAGGGCGGTCATCTCGCTGGTTTCATTGCGCAGGATCGACCACAGGCCGATCACCGCGTTGTGCACCGACAGGCTGAACTGGGTCGGCGACAGCGGCTGCTCGTTGGCCAGGTCGCTGAGGATATTCAGGGTGCGCGGGGTTTCACCGTGGCGGGAAATAAACACCAGTGGCAGCTCTGCAAGGCCCTCGGCCAGCGGCCAGCCGACGCTGAACGCCATGCGCGCCAGCCGGCTCAAGCGGCGGCGCTGCATCGCTGGCAAAAATGACACGTCGGGGCAGGCTTCGCTGGCGGGCAGCAACACCGGGGCCCGGCACCAGGCGTGCCAGTGGTCCGCACTCTCAAGGCCAGGAGCCCAGGCGCGCCATTGGGCGATGTTGAAGTTGATCACTGAGAAGTTATCCCGCCCCTGCGGGCTTCCATGTGCGGCCAATGGCCCCGGATTCCGGGACAGAGAGCAATGGCCGAATGGCGCGCATTATCCCGGTGCCGCAGGGTTCTAGCAAATACTGGTGAAAATTTGTTCACTATTGATCACAAATAAGTTGGAAGAACTTACAGATTGTTAGTCATCGCTGGCCGACCGTGGAATAGGCACACTCCTATTTGTTTGTTAGCCAGATGCGGCGCCCGGATGAACGAGGTAGCTAACTGGCGCTTTTGCGCTCTACACTCGGTCATTCATTGATACACGGAGGTTTTTCCATGCGGCGCGTGGTGTTCAATCAAAAAGGCGGCGTGGGCAAGTCCAGCATCGCCTGCAACCTGGCGGCGGTCAGCGCCAGCGAAGGTTACCGAACCCTGTTGGTGGACCTCGATGCACAAGCCAACTCAACCCAGTACCTGACTGGGCTGACGGGCGAAGACATCCCCATGGGGATCGCGGATTTTTTCAAGCAAACATTGTCTTCCGGGCCGTTTTCGAAGAAGAACAAGGTTGATATCTACGAAACGCCGTTCGACAACCTGCACGTCATCACCGCCACCGCCGAGCTGGCAGACCTGCAGCCCAAGCTCGAAGCCAAGCACAAGATCAACAAGCTGCGAAAGCTGCTGGATGAGTTGAGCGAGGATTACGACCGGATTTACCTCGACACCCCACCCGCGTTGAACTTCTATGCGGTTTCTGCGCTGATTGCGGCTGATCGTGTGCTGATCCCCTTCGATTGCGACAGCTTTTCGCGCCAGGCCCTGTATGGCCTGCTGGCGGAAATCGAAGAACTGAAGGAAGACCATAATGAGGGCCTGGAAGTGGAAGGTATCGTGGTTAACCAGTTTCAGGCCCGGGCCAGCCTGCCGCAGCAGATTCTGGATGAACTGATTGCCGAAGGGCTGCCGGTGCTGCCCGTGTACCTGGCCAGCTCGGTGCGAATGCGCGAGTCGCACCAGGAGAGCAAGCCGCTGATTCATCTGGACCCACGGCACAAGCTGACTCAGCAGTTTGTGGAGTTGCATAACTTACTTGAGAACGCCTGACCCCACAGGCAACACCGAACACTGTGGGAGCCGGGCTTGCCCGCGATGAGGGCGGCACATTGAGTCAATGTGTCGCTTGGAACACCGTTATCGCAGGCAAGCCAGCTCCCACAGTTTGGATTGCATGCCGGCAGGTGAGTTGGATTTGTCCCACAGGGTCTGTAGGACGGGTCTGGCAATTGGGCTTGTGCCTTGTAACCTTGCCTACAGCTACGCCAGAATCCGCCGGCTTGTGCGTCTGGATGGGCGTCTCTAAGGTTTGCCGGTCGCTGAATGTTCAGTGATCGGGTTTAGTAGCCCGTGGTGAGACGTACGGCAAATCGTCGATCAGGATCTTCCTGGATTCGATGGTGGCTGTACGGAGGGCGCTTTCGAGCGCGCCGGTTGCGTCTCCCCGGTCTACTAACCTGCGTACAGCTGCCACCCTCCGTTTAGTAGCGGCTGGTTGCGGCTCCCCAACCCGGAGACGATCCATGACTAACCTCTATACCGTGTTACCCAACCTCCCCACCGAAACCCTCGTGCTCAACAGCTACGAAACCTTCTCCTCGGTGCGCACCTTGCTGCTCAACCTGTCCAACGACCTCACCGGCGAACACCGCGACGTAGCGCTGGCCATCCACCAGTTAAGCGAACTGGGCGTCATGCTGGTCAGCCAGATGATGGACCGCGAAGCCCCGCTGACCTGAAGCTGAAATGCATTCAATGTGGGAGCTGGCTTGCCTGCGATGGCATCACCTCGGTGTACCAGGCAGACCGAGTCGCCTGCATCGCAGGCAAGCCAGCTCCCACATTGACCGAGTTGATGGAAGGGGAATGTTTACACCCCCTGGCTACGCAACCAACTCATCAATTGCGGCAACGGGAATGCCCCGCTCTGGCGCGCCACTTCGCGGCCGTTCTTGAACAGAATCAAACTGGGAATCGAGCGAATCCCCAGCTGGGCTGACAGTTGCTGGTTAGCCTCGCTGTCCAGCTTCGCCAGCCGGCACTTGCCTTCCAACTGCCCGGCTGCTTGTTCGAATACCGGCGCAAACGACTTGCACGGCCCACACCAGTCGGCCCACACATCGACCAAAAGCGGCAGGTCGCCCTTGATCTGGCTGGCATAGTCGCCCTGTTTCAAATCAAAGGGTTTGTTCAGCAACACCGGCTGCTTGCAACGCCCGCACTTGGGCGCGTCACCCAGGCGTTCGCTGGGGATGCGGTTGAGGCCGTTGCAATGTGGGCAGGGGATGACAAGAGGTTCGGACATCGGAGGCTCCTTGGGGTCTGGCCAATAGGTGTATTTGGTGCCGGAACTGGGATTTATCAAGGCTGGGTGCAGGGGACTTATTCGCTCACAGTTTCGCCCGCGCCGGGATAAATCGTGTGACTAGGCTTTCGTTGTGCGCCACCGGTCTGTTTGCGGCTATAGCAAATTGCGATAGTTCGAATTCAGGTTTAACCTTCATAGCAAGATGCGATAAGGACGTTGCATGCGAGTCATCAGTGAAAGCAGGATCTGGGAAGCAAAGGGAAAATGGCCGCGCTCGGCAACGGCTTTGGATCAGTGGTATCGCGTGATCAAGCGCAACGCCCCCAAGGACTTCGCTGCGATGAAAGCCATGTTTCCCGCCACGGACAAGGTGGGTGAATTTCATGTGTTTGATATTGGCGGTAACAAGCTGAGGTTGATTGCGTCGGTGCAGTATCGAATGCAGCGCGTTTACATCAAGCACCTGCTTGACCATCGCGATTATGAGAAGGACAAATGGAAGGAAAAAATCAGATGAGCGCACTTATACACGTTGCAGCAGAGCACTGGCAGTTCGTTTCGCCTGTGCTGCGCAAGCCGGAAAACGAGGCAGACTACGACGCGCTGGTATGCGGTTTGGATGAGCTACTGAGTCTGGTGGGTGAAGACGAGGACAGCCCGCTGATGAGCCTGGTCGATATTTTGAGCGACTGGATTGAAGCTTATGATCGTGAGCATCGCCCAATGCCCGTCGCCAGCGGGGTCGATGTGCTGCGCTACATGATGCGCGAGCACAACCTCACCCAGAGTGACCTTCCGGGCGTTGGGGCGCAATCAGTTGTCTCGGAGATATTGAGCGGAAAACGCCAGCTCAACGTGCGCCAGATTCGTTGGCTGGCCGAGCGTTTCGGGGTGTCGGTGGAGACCTTTATCTAAGAGGTCAAGACGAACAACTGATCTCCAGATGCTTGCCCCAATCCGGCGGCCGCTGCGCGTACTGCTCCATTCCCGCTTGTTCCTCAAACGGTTTGCAAAGCACCTCATGCAGCCGCCGCACTTCGCTGTAGTCCCCGGACTCGGCGGCGGCAATAGCGTTTTGTGCCAGGTAGTTGCGCAGGATGTAGAGCGGGTTCACCGCATGCATGCGCTCGCGGCGCTGTCCCTGGGTGTAATCCCCGTCCCGCGCAACGCGGGCCTTGTAGCGCTCGGCCCAGGCATCAAACCCGGCCAGGTCGACGAAGTCATCGCGCAACCGCTTCACTGCAAGCTCCGCGGACTCATCGCCCAGTCGACGGAAGAACAGCGTGTAGTCCACGCCGCTGTTCTGCATCAGCTTGAGCAAACCCTCCACCAGGGTCTGGTCGTCTTCTTCGGCGGCGGTCAGGCCCAGGCGGCGGCGCATCAGGTCCAGGTAGTGGGCCTGGTACAGCGGCAGGTACAGGCCGAGGGCTTCTTTCAGTGCGTCAATGCTGATAAACGGCGTTAGCGCCTGGGCCAAGGCGCTCAGGTTCCACTGCCCGATCGGCACCTGATTGCTGAAGGAATAACGCCCCTCATGATCGGAATGGTTGCAGATGAAGTGCGCGTCAAAATCATCCAGAAACGCGAAGGGCCCGAAGTCGAAGGTAATGCCCAGGATCGACATGTTGTCGGTGTTCATCACGCCGTGGCAAAAACCATAAGCCTGCCATTTGGCGATCATTTCGGCGTTGCGCTCGACGATTTCGCGGAACATCGCCAGGTAAGGTTCGGGCTGCTCGCGGCACTCGGGGTAGTGCAGGTTCAGCACGTGCTCGGCCAGCTCGGCCTGCTGCTCGGGCTTTTTGGTGTAGTAGAAATATTCGAAGTGCCCGAAGCGGATGTGGCTGTGGGCCAGGCGCAAAACCATGGCGCCGCGTTCCTGTTTCTCCCGCCATACCGGCGTGCTGGAGCCGATCACGCACAGGGCACGGCTGGTGGGGATGCCCAGGGCATGCAGGGCTTCGGAGGCGAGGAATTCGCGGATCGAAGAGCGCAACACCGCACGCCCGTCGCCCATGCGCGAGTAAGGCGTCATCCCGGCGCCCTTGAGGTGCAAATCCCAATGTTCGCCGGCCTCGTTGTAGACCTCGCCCAGCAACAACCCGCGGCCATCGCCCAATTGCGGGGTGTAGCCGCCAAACTGATGCCCGGAATACACCATCGCCCGTGGTTCGGCTTCGGCCCACAGTTTGTGGCCGCCAAACAGTTCGGCAAACACGGGCGTTTCAGCCACGGCCGGGTCGAGGTCGAGCAGCGCCATGGCGGCCTTGCTTGCCACGACCAGGCGCGGCTCGTCGAGGGGCTCGGGCAGAACGTGGGTTGAGAACGCATCGCCCAGGCGTGCGAAGCGGTTGTCGAAGGTCAGTTCGTCGAGGGCTTTCACCGGCCATCTCCAGCAGAATGTCCGAGCATTCTGCTGGGGATAGGGCGTTTAGTCGAGTTTGCTGGGTGGCGGCTCCGGCGCATCCACCACTTTGCCGGCGGGTGGCGCTGGTGCGTCGGGCTTGTCGACGGGCTCGACGATGGTCTTGCGCTCATCCTCGGCCGGCACCAGTTTGTATTCCTGGCCGTGGAGGTTTTTCAGGTAGATCTCCATCTGCCTGAACGAGATGTTGATGTGCTGTTTCTTGAACTCACGGTTGATAAAGCGGTTGACCTCGTCGAGCACCGGGTTGCGGTCGCCCAGGTCGCGTACGTGCATGCGCAACTCGTGGTCCAGGGTGCTTTCGCCGAAGTTGAGGAAGTACACGTGGGGTTCGGGTTCTTTCAGTACCCGCGGGTTTTCCCGTGCGGCTTTCAGTAATAATTCCTTCACTAAGTCCAGATCGGAGCCGTAGTCCACCCCGAGTTTCAAGGTGACGCGGGTGATGGTGTCGGTCAGCGACCAGTTGATCAGTTGCCCGGTAATGAAAGTCTTATTCGGGACAATGATGTCCTTGTTGTCGAAGTCGGTGATGGTGGTGGCGCGAATGCGGATCTTGCTTACTGTGCCCGATAGGTTGCCGATGGTGATGGTGTCGCCAATGCGCACCGGGCGTTCGAACAGGATCATGATGCCGGAGATGAAGTTGGCGAAGATCTCCTGCATACCGAAGCCCAGGCCCACCGACAGCGCCGCAACCAGCCATTGCAGCTTGTCCCAGCTCACGCCGAGGGTGGACAGGGTGGTGACAAACCCTACGCCGGCAATGATGTAGGACAGCAAGGTGGTGGTGGCATAGGCGCTGCCCTGGGCCAGGTCCAGCTTGGACAGCACCAGCACTTCCAGCAGACCGGGCAGGTTGCGCGCCAGGGCGAAGGTGATGCCGATGATGATCGACGCGCCGAGCAGGTCGCCGATACTGATGGGCACCATGCTGATATTGGTACCCGTACCGCTGGTGTATTCGTACAGGGTGACGTTATCCAGGTACGAAAACACCGAGATCAGGTCCGACCACACCCAGTACAGCGCCGCGATAAAGCCGCCGAGCAACGCCAGGCGGATCAGGCGCATGGACTGTTCGTTGACCTGTTCGATGTCCAGGGTCGGCTCCTCGATCACCGTTTCGCCATCCCCGGCTTCCTTGGCCGCCTGACGTTTGGCCAGGGCGCGGGCATAGGCCAGGCGCCGGGCGGCCACGCCTAGACCGCGCACGAAGGTGGCTTCGATCACCAGCCAGAACATCAGCAGGTACAGGGTGTTGATCAGCCGGTCGCTGAGTTTCAGCGCGGTGTAGTAATAGCCAAAGCACACGGCAATAAACAGGGCGATGGGCAGGGCGGTGAACACCACCCCGATGGCCTTGCGAAACAGCGAGGCCTTTTCATGTGTAGGGCTGTTGAGCAGCAGGCGACCCAGCAGCCACGCCATCAAGCCATAGCAGGTGAGCACCACGGCGATGCCCAGCACGTCTTCGGCCAGTGCCGCCGGTTGGTGTTCGGCAATCGCCACCACCGCCACCAGGGCCAGTACCACCAGCCCGAGCTTGCGTACCCAGCCCTGGAGGAACTGGACCTGGGGTTTCTCCCAACGAAAGTGCAGTTCGGCCACGCCGCCCGGCGCCAGGATGCGGTAGGCGGTATAGAACACCAGCCACGCCTGGGCGATCTGCAGCAGGGCCGAGCCCAGGTTGGCGTTTTGCCCGCGGGCGTCGATCTGCAACGCATAGCCGCACAGCGCCAGGCCCAGAGACACCGGCATTGCCAGCAAGATATTGATCAGGATCGCCTGCGGCGTATGCCACTGGCTGTCGCGCTTGAAGTGACCGATGTCCAGGTGGACCTTGTTGAGGCGCTGGTACAAGGCCTTGCGCCGCCACAACAGCGCGCCGATCAACAGCAGCAGCGGCAGGAACAGCAATGGGCGCTGGGTCAGGCCGTCATACAATTCGCTGACACTGGATGCCCAGGGCAGGGTGGCGACTTGCTTGCTCAGGTGCGCCGGCACGGTTTCCAGCCATTCGGTGTCCAGCGGCTTGTTGCTCGGGATCCAGAACATCTGCTCATCCAGCGTGGCGCGCAGGGTGGTGGCGGTGCTGAGCAGTTGTTTCTGGTTCAGTTGCAGGGTGATGGATTCGTTCAGCAGCGCGCTCAGCTCGCGGCTCAGGCGCTCCAGCAGGTCGCTGCGGGTGATCGCCAGTTCCAGCAAGGTGCGACGCAGTTGCGGCGTGACTTCATCCGGTGGCTGGTTGGCCAGCAGGTTATCCACATAGGCGCTGGGGGAGCTGATCAGCTCACGCTGTTGGTTGACCTCGAACTGATACAGGCGAATGTTGGCGATATCGTCAGCCAGGTCGCGGTCGACGGTCAGGCGCGGCAGGGCCTGTTTTTGCTTATACAGAATCTTGGAAAGCAGCAGGCTGCCCTTGAGCACGTTGATCTGCTCGTCCAGGGCCGAATCGCTCTGGTTGACCGTGTCCAGTTGCTGCTTGGTCTGCAGGTTTTTCTGGGTCAGGTCATTGAGGCGGTCAGTGCTCTTGAGCAGGTAGTCGGAGAGCTTGAGGTTGTCTGCGCTTTCCTTGGCCAGGATGCTACTGCCCCCGGCTTTCTGGGCTTCGATGGACTGTTGGGTCACCGTTTGCTGGGACTGGGCCAGGCGTTTCTGGTTGATCAGGGTTTGCAGGTCCTGGATTTCCTGCTCCAGGCGTGCGGTTTTTTCCTGGATCAGGTCGTGCTGGCTGTTGCCCAGGTCTTGCAGCTGGCTGTTGCCGGCCAACTCCTGGCGGCGCAGGGGGATCAGCGCATTCAGGGCCGCCAGTTCAGCGTTCAACTGGTTGCGCTGGTCGCCGCTGAGGGCTTTGCCGTTGTCTTTGCCGAGCTTGAGCGTGGCGTTGATCTGCTGGATGCGCGTCTGGCTGCTGCTGATTTCGGTCTGGGCGCGCTCCGGGCGGGTCTGGGCGGCGATGGTCAGGCTGTTGGCGTCGGCCAGCTCTTTTTGCAGGTCGCCTTGCTGGGTGCTGCGTTGCACCAGCAATTGCTCCAGCTGCGGCACGGGCAGGGAGGCATAGCGTTGGGCCACGGGGATGATTTTGGTGGCCTTGAGGCGAGCCAGCTCACGCTGGTTCTCATTGGTTTGGCGCGGTGCCTCTTCCAGCTGGCGCTTGAGATCGGCCAGGCGCTGCTCGTAATCCTGCTGGTTCGCCAGGTACGTCAGGGTCTGCTGCAGGATGCCCTGCAACGCCTTCATGTCAGCGTCGGGCAGCTTGCGGTCGGGCAGTTTATCCAGGGTTTGCTGGATGGCGTCGGCGCTGGGCGGGTCGGCAGCGTGAACGCTGCCGACGCAAAGGGTCAGGCCCAGCAGGGCAGTGGCGATAAAAGTGCGCAGGGTTGGCATAGAGACCGGTCTTGCAAGGTGAAGAATCGGGGCGTAATAGCCCCGCAGTTTAGAGGAAGAGTCCGGGGCCCGGGCGACTTCCTTCGGGGAATCTGACGCCGACTTTGCCAATCTTGTTCCCGTCCATGACCGCGACGGTCCAGATGGTGTTGTTCCACTCCACCTGGTCGCCCACCACCGGTGCGCCGCCAACCTTCTGGGTGATGAAACGGCTCAGCGGCATGTCCGGGTCGATACCCTCAAGCTTGAGCCCGTACAAGGCGGAAACCGCGCCCAGCTGGGCGTCCCCTTCCAGTACGAAGTCGCCGAAGAAGCGCAAATCGAGGCCCCGTTGCGGTGCCTGGCTGAACAGTTTGCCCAGGGCCGGCAGGTTGTGTTCATGGCCGATCACACAGAGCAAATCGTCGACTTCCAGCACCGTACTACCCGACGGATGGAGCAGTTGCTGGCCACGAAACAGCGCGGCGATGCGCGTGCCTTCGGGCATTTTCAGCTCGCGCAGGGCCGCGCCGATGCACCATTTCTCGGCACCGAGGCGGTAGACGAACAGCTCCCACTCGCTGGTGACGTGCACTTCCAGCGCTGCCCGGGAAATCGGCGCCGGGTCCGGCGGTACGGTGACTTTAAGCAACTTGGCCACCCACGGCAGGCTGGTGCCTTGCACCAGCAGCGAAACCAGCACGATAAAGAACGCCAGGTTGAAGTACAGCTGGGCATGGGGCAGGCCGGCCATCAGCGGGAACACCGCGAGGATGATCGGTACCGCGCCGCGCAGGCCGACCCAGGCGATAAAGGCTTTTTCGCGACCGTGGAAGGCCTTGAACGGCAACAGGCCAACCATCACCGAAAGAGGCCGCGCAAACAGGATCATCCACAGCGCCAGGCCCAGGGCGGGCAGGGCGATGGGCAGCAGGTCATGGGGCGTGACCAAAAGGCCCAGCACCAGGAACATGCCGATCTGCGCCAGCCAGGCCATGCCGTCGAGCATATGCAGGATGCCATGGCGGCTGCGCACCGGGCGGTTGCCGATGACCAAGCCGCACAGGTACACGGCGAGGAAGCCGCTGCCGTGCAGGGCGTTGGTCAGGGCGAAAACGAACAGGCCGCCGGCGATCACCAGAATCGGGTACAGACCGTTGGCCAGGTTGATACGGTTGACCAACTGCAACATCAGCCAGCCGCCGCCCAGGCCCAGCAGGCCACCGATGCCGAACTCGCGAATCAGATGGGTCAACAGGCTCCAGTGCAGGCCGGTCTGGCCGCTGGCGAGCATGTCGATCAGGGTGACGGTAAGGAACACCGCCATCGGATCGTTACTGCCGGATTCGATTTCCAGGCTGGCGCTGACCCGTTCGTTGAGGCCCTTGCCGCCCAGCAGCGAGAACACCGCCGCGGCGTCTGTTGAGCCAACAATGGCGCCGATCAGCAGGCCCTGGATGATATTAAGGTCGAACAGCCAGGCCGCGGCCATGCCGGTGAGGCCGGTGGTAATCAACACCCCCACCGTGGCCAGGGACAAGGCCGGCCACAGCGCCACGCGGAAACTCGCCACCCGTGTGCGCAAACCGCCGTCAAGCAGGATCACGGCCAGGGCGAGGTTGCCCACGAGGTAGGCAGTTGGGTAGTTATCGAAAATGATGCCGCCGCCATCGACACCGGCGGTCATGCCCACGGCCAGGATGATCACCAGGATCGGGATGCCCAGGCGGGACGAAAGGGAACTCACCAGAATGCTCGCACTTACCAGCAACGCGCCGATCAAGAACAGGCTGTTGATGGTCGTCGCATTCAAAGGCAGTACTCCAGAGCAGGGAAGACGGGGCGCAAACTGACCATGCAGTCTGCGTGCCAGCGATTCTAACCTGTTGAATTGCTGCGCTGTCAAAAAGCTTTTGTAGCTGCACATCGCTCAAATGTGGGAGCTGGCTTGCCTGCGATTGCGGTGTGCCAAGCGCCATGGGCGTCAGATGACAGATTGCTATCGCAGGCAAGCCAGCTTCCACAAGGTATGCGGTGTGAGCAAAGGCTTATTTCAGAGGCGGAAACGGCCAACCATCCCGTTCAGGTCCACGGCCAGGCGCGACAGTTCGTTGCTCGCTGCGCTGGTCTGGCTGGCGCCGGTGGCCGATTGCACCGACAGGTCGCGGATATTCACCAGGTTGCGGTCCACTTCCCGCGCCACCTGGGCCTGTTCTTCTGCCGCGCTGGCGATCACCAGGTTGCGCTCGTTGATCTCGACAATCGCAGTGTTGATGGTATCGAGCGACATGCCCGCGCCTTTGGCGATATTCAGCGTCGATTCGGCCCGCTCGGTGCTGTTGCGCATCGAATCCACCGCATGTTCGGTACCCGTCTGGATACTGCCGATCATGCGTTCGATCTCGCTGGTGGACTGCTGGGTGCGATGGGCCAGGGCCCGTACTTCATCGGCCACCACGGCGAAACCACGTCCGGCTTCGCCGGCGCGCGCAGCTTCAATCGCTGCGTTCAGGGCCAGCAGGTTGGTCTGGTCGGCCAGGCCGCGGATCACGTCCAGCACTTTGCCGATATCCCGCGATTCATTGGCCAGGTCGCCAATCAGGGAGGCGGTGGCCTGCACATCAGCGCTCATGCGCTCGATGGCGCTGACGGTTTCCTGCACCAGGTCACGGCCGTCACCGGCAGAGGTAGTGGCGTTGCGCGAAGCTTCGGAAGTGCTCACGGCGTTGCGCGCGACTTCCTCAACGGCGCTGGTCATCTCGTTGACGGCGGTGGCGGCTTGTTCGATTTCGTTGTTTTGCTGGGTCAGGCCACGGGCGCTTTCGTCGGTGACGGCGTTCAGCTCTTCGGCGGCAGACGCCAACTGGGTGGCAGAGCCGGCGATGCGTTGCAGGGTGTCGCGCAGCTTGTTCTGCATCTTGGCCATGGCGGCGAGCAGGCGCCCGGCTTCATCGTTGCCGTCCACGGTGATCGGGCGCGTGAGGTTGCCTTCAGCCACTTCTTCGGCGGCTTCAAGGGCGCGGGCAATGGGCAGGGTAATACTGCGGGTCAGCAGCCAGGCAAATAACACGGTCAGCGCCGTGGCAACCACCAACAGGCCCACCACCAGGTTGAAGGCCATGTCGTATTGGTCTTTGGCGCGCTGGTTGGTGGCGTTGGCGTCGTCGTTATTGATATCCAGCAAGCGGGTCAAGACCACGTTGACCTGCTCGGAGTTATTCAGCAGCTCGTTGTTCAGCAGGCTGCGCAGCTCGTCAATCTGATTGGCGCGCGACAGGCTCTTCATGCGCTCTTCAATCTGGCGGTACTGGCCCAGCAGGCGCACGTATTCGTCGTAGGCGTTGCGTTCTTGCGTACTGGCGATCAGTTTTTCGTAAACGCCCTGGGCCGTGCGAATCTGCTGATTGCGCAATTCGAAGGCTTCCAGGGTCTTTTGCTGTACATCCGGCTCGCGGTTGGTCAGCAAGCGGTACGACAGCACGCGCAGGCGCAGGGTCAATTGGGTGAATTCGTCGAGGGCACGAATGCTCGGCACGCTGGCAGAGGTGATGTCTTCGGTGGCTGCGCGAATCTTGCTCATCTGGTTCAGGGCGAACACACCGAGCAACAACATCAGGGCGCCAATAAACGCGAAGCCGAGGAAGGCCCTCGGGGCGATATTCATATTACGAAGAGACATGCTGGAATCCTGGAGGGAAGCGCGATCCGTGCGGCCATGAGACGAGGTGTGCCTGCGTTATCGGCCCTGCGACTAAAGTCTTAAGGGGCTGCGCGCTTTTGTCGCATCAGACGAAGGGTTGGGGGGCTTGGAGGAACCAGATCGGGTAATTGCAGTCACTAAGGCTCGATAGTGCGGCCCGGCCCCGATAAATCGGGCTGCACGCCGGGGGATAACCCTGGCATCCGAGGTGAATTTTCTTTATCGTCACCGCCCTTTTTAAAAGCCCTGGAAATCAAAATGTTAGAAGCATCTCTCAGTCAATTGGAACAACTGGTCAGCGACCTGGTACAGCAGAATCAAGAGCTGCTGGGCAGCAACGAATCCCTTAAGGCCGAACTGGCTCGCGCCAAGGACGAAAACGACAGCCTGCAACTGAACCTGATGGAACAGGAAGAAAAGCACGGCGCCACCGCCGCACGCATCCAGGCACTGGTTGAGCGTGTGAGTGCAGGGCCTGTCAGCGCATGAATGAGGGGATAAAGGTCGTTTCGATTCTCGGAGAGGATTACTCGATCAAGGCACCGGCCGGCGAAGATCAGACCCTGATGCATGCCGTGACCATGCTCAAGGCGTCCCTGGCGGTTACCAAGAAAAAGTACCCGACCCTGATCGGTGACAAATTATTGGTATTGGCCGCGCTGAACCTGTGCGCCGAGCAGATCGAAATGCAACAGGCTCACCAGCAGGAACTCGACCGTTACCAAGAGCAAGTCAGCGCCACGGTCGAGGTGATTTCCAAGGCGATCCAGCCTTAGAACCACCCATCCTGCATCCCCAGGCACGTATCGTCGCGTGCCTCCAGAATCGCCAGTTCATGATGGCAGCTCGGTACTTCCCAGGTCAGGAAGTACCGGGCAGCCTGGAGCTTGCCCTTGTAGAAGGCCGCATCGGCCGCGTCATCCTTGGCCAGCCCTTCTTCGGCGCGGATCGCCTGTTCCAGCCAGCGCCAGCCAATCACCGTGTGCCCGAACACTTTCAAGTACAGTGCCGAGTTCGCCAGGCTGCTGTTGACCTTGCCCTGGGCGAGATCGGTCAGCAGGCCAAGCGTGACGCTTTGCAGCCGGTTTACCAGTTGCTCCAGAGGCTCTCGCAGTGCCGTGAGTGAGGTGTACTTTTGCGCCCGGGCTCCGGTTTCGGCGATCAGGCGAATCAGTTGCTTCAAACCGGCGCCCCCGTTCTGCGCCAATTTGCGCCCGAGCAGGTCCAGGGACTGGATGCCGTGGGTGCCTTCGTGGATCGGATTCAAGCGGTTGTCGCGGTAGTACTGCTCCACCGGGTATTCGCGGGTGTAGCCGTGGCCGCCGAGAATCTGGATCGCCAGTTCGTTGGCTTTGAGACAGAACTCCGACGGCCAGGATTTGACGATGGGGGTGAGCAGGTCGAGCAGTTCGTGGGCTTGCTTGCGCTCGGTGTCGGTTGCCAGGGTGGTGGTGTCGTCGAACAGTCGGGCTGCGTAGAGGCCCAGGTCAAAGGCGCCTTCTACATAGGCTTTCTGGGTCAGCAACATGCGCTTGATGTCGGCGTGCTGAATGATCGCCACCGGTGCGGTGCTCGGGTCTTTGCTATCGGGCAGGCGCCCCTGGGGCCGTTCACGGGCATAGTCCAGCGAGTAGAGGTAACCGGCGTAACCGAGCATCACCGCGCCCATGCCCACGCCGATGCGTGCCTCGTTCATCATCTGGAACATGCAGCTCAGGCCCTGGTGCGGTTTGCCCACCAGATAGCCGACACAGTTGCCGTTATCACCGAAGTTAAGTGCCGTGGATGTGGTGCCGCGCCAGCCCATCTTGTGGAACAGCCCCGCCAGCAGCACATCATTGCGAGCGCCCAGGCTGCCGTCCTCGTTGACCAGGAATTTAGGCACGATAAACAGCGAAATACCCTTCACGCCTGCGGGAGCGTCCGGCAACTTGGCCAGCACCATGTGCACGATGTTTTCCGACAGCGAGTGGTCGCCGCCGGAGATGAAGATCTTGTTGCCCTTGAGCCGATAAGTGCCGTCAGCCGCTGGTTCTGCGCGAGTGCGAATGTCCGACAGGGAGGAACCGGCATGGGGCTCGGTCAGGGCCATGGTGCCGAAGAAGCGCCCGTCGATCATCGGTTGCAGGAAGCGCTGCTTCTGCTCCTCGGTACCGAAGCTTTCGATCAGGTTGGCAGCGCCCATGGTCAGGAACGGGTAGGAGGTTGAAGCGGCGTTGGCAGATTGGAAGTGGGCGAAGCAGGCTTGGGACAGCAAGGTCGGCAGTTGCATGCCGCCTGCTTCGAAGCTGCGGGCTGCGTTGAGGAAACCGGCCTCCAGGAAGGCGTCTACGGCGGGTTTGACTTCCGGGATCAGGATTGCTTGGCCGTTCTCATAACGCGGTTCGTTTTCGTCGTTCTTGCGGTTGTGGGGGGCGAAGTACTTTTCGGCGATGCTGCGCGCCGTGCTGATTGCAGCGTCGAAAGTTTCGCGGTTGTGCTCGGCAAACCGCTCACGCTGGGTCAGGCCCTCGGCATCGAGGACTTCGTACAGCTCGAAAGCCAGATTGCGGGAACTGAGCAGCGTCTCGGACATGGCGGATTACCTTTGAAGGAATTGGCCCGAGTCTAAGCGCGTGAATAGAGGCTGGATAGCAAGATTGATCTGGGTGATGGAAGGGCAGAACGCTGGCGCAAGGTGGAGCGCGATCAGTGTGGGAGCTGGCTTGCCTGCGATGAGGCTGTGCCAGTCGACATCTAGGTCACTGGCTCACCGCTATCGCAGGCAAGCCAGCTCCCACACTTTTACCGCGTTGTGTCAGTTAGCCGATGGTCATCAAGCTGGCGTTACCGCCTGCCGCAGCAGTGTTAACGCTCAACGCTCGCTCGATCACCAGGCGCTCCAGGGCAATCGCCGTCTCACCTTGAGACATGCCATGCACCCCAACAATCGCCCCACCACGCTGCGCCACTTGCTGGCACACCGCACGCAGTTGGTCGGAGTCACCGTGATGCAGGACGGCGTCAAACACCACGTCGTCCTTGGTCCAGTCGGCCACGCGCTTGATCTTCGTCTGAATGTCTCGCGGCAGGCGTGGGAACAGGGCCTTGGTCAGCTCGGTTTCCGGCCATACCGCCGAACCGCCGACGGCCAACACTGCCGCCAGTTGAGTCAGCAGATCGCCTTCCACGTCAGCCAGGCACAGCACGTGTTCACGTGGCAGGATCGCATAGCTGTTGCGTTCGCCGGTCGGGCCAGCCAGTTGGCGAGTGATACCGCTTTGCGACTGCGCCGCGAACTGCGTGCACAGCGCGCTCAGCTCACTGAACTTATGGCTGTCAGCCCAGGTTTTCAGAGCGGTCAGCGGTTGGCTCATGGCATCGCGCAGGCGTACGTCCGGTGCAGTCAATGCGTCGCCACGTACGAAGGATTGCTCGATCGCATCGGTAGGACGAGTCGACAGCAGGCGGTACAGGTACAGCGGGCCACCGGCTTTCGGGCCAGTACCCGACAGGCCTTCGCCGCCGAACGGTTGCACGCCGACCACGGCACCCACAATGTTGCGGTTGACGTAGACGTTACCGGCGTTGACGTTGTCGATCACCTTGGCGATGGTTTCGTCGATACGGGTATGCACGCCCAGGGTCAGGCCGTAGCCCGACGCATTGATCTGGCCGATCAACTGGTCGATTTCTTTGCGCTTGTAGCGCACCACGTGCAGTACCGGGCCGAAGATCTCGCGTTGCAGCTCGTCGAAGCTTTCCAGCTCGATCAGGGTTGGCATCACGAAGGTGCCGCGCTTGATCTCTTCACCGTCGGCAATCGCAACCTGATAGACGTTGCGGCCTTTGTCGCGCATGGCCTGGATGTGTTTCTCGATGCCGGCCTTGGCTTCGGCGTCGATCACCGGGCCAATGTCGACCGACAGGCGTTCCGGGTTACCCAGGCGGCATTCAGCCATGGCGCCCTTGAGCATTTCGATTACGCGATCTGCCGAATCTTCCTGCAGGCACAGTACACGCAGGGCCGAGCAACGTTGACCGGCGCTGTCGAAGGCCGACGACACGACGTCGATCACCACTTGTTCGGTGAGCGCTGAGGAGTCGACGATCATCGCGTTCTGGCCACCGGTTTCGGCGATCAGCGGAATCGGGCGACCCTGGGCATCCAGGCGACCGGCGACATTGCGTTGCAGCAAGCGTGCAACCTCGGTGGAGCCAGTGAACATCACGCCTTTGACGCGCTCATCACCCACCAGGCGGGCACCGACGCTTTCGCCCTGGCCCGGCAGCAGTTGCAACACGCCTTCCGGAATACCGGCTTCAAGCAGGATACGCACGGCCTGGGCGGCCACCAGCGGCGTCTGCTCGGCAGGCTTGGCCAGCACCGGGTTACCGGCAGCCAGCGCTGCAGCCACTTGGCCGCTGAAGATGGCGAGCGGGAAGTTCCACGGGCTGATGCACACCACCGGGCCCAGTGGGCGGTGGGCGTCATTGGTGAAGTCGTTGCGCGCCTGCACCGCGTAGTAACGCAGGAAGTCCACGGCTTCACGCACTTCGGCAATGGCGTTGGCGAAGGTCTTGCCGGCTTCACGGGCCAGCAGGCCCATCAGCGGCTGGATCTCGCCTTCCATCAGGTCTGCGGCGCGTTCCAGGATCGCGGCGCGTTCGGCGGGCGGGGTGGCCTGCCAGATCGGCGCGGCGCTGATGGCGCACTGGATCGCATTGTCGACGTCTTCGACGGTGGCTTCCTGAACATGACCGACTACATCACGCAGGTCGGACGGGTTCAGTACCGGCTGTGCGGCTTCCTGGCTGGAGGCGCAACCGAGCATCGGCGCGGCTTTCCAGTTGTTGTGGGCGGTCGCCAGCAGGGCGCAGGACAACGACGCCAGACGGTGTTCGTTGGCCAGGTCGATACCGGCCGAGTTGGCGCGGTCGCTGCCATACAGGTCACGCGGCAGCGGAATACGCGGGTGCGGCAGGCCGAAGCCGCCTTCCAGCGTGGCCATCTGCTCAATGCTGGCCACTGGATCGGCCACCAGTTCCTGGATCGAGATCGATTGGTCGGCGATGCGGTTGACGAACGAGGTGTTGGCGCCGTTTTCCAGCAGGCGGCGTACCAGGTAGGCCAGCAGCGTTTCGTGGGTACCGACCGGCGCGTACACACGGCACGGACGGTTCAGCTTGCCTTCGGAAACCTTGCCCACCACTTGTTCGTACAGCGGTTCACCCATGCCGTGCAGGCATTGGAACTCGTACTGGCCGGGGTAATAGTTCTGACCGGCGATGTGGTAGATGGCCGACAGAGTGTGGGCGTTGTGCGTGGCGAACTGCGGGTAGATGGCTTCCGGCACCGACAACAGTTTGCGTGCACAGGCAATGTAGGAAACGTCGGTGTACACCTTGCGGGTGTAGACCGGGTAGCCTTCCAGGCCCTCGACCTGGGCGCGCTTGATTTCGCTGTCCCAGTACGCGCCTTTTACCAGACGGATCATCAGGCGATGGCGGCTGCGGCGGGCCAGGTCGATGACGTAGTCAATCACATACGGGCAACGCTTCTGGTAAGCCTGGATCACAAAACCGATGCCGTTCCAGCCGGTCAGTTGCGGCTCGAAGCACAGACGCTCCAGCAGGTCCAGGGACAGTTCCAGGCGGTCGGCTTCTTCGGCGTCGATGTTCAGGCCGATGTCGTACTGCTTGGCCAGCAAGGTCAGCGACAGCAGGCGCGGGTACAACTCGTCCATCACGCGCTCGTACTGCGCACGGCTGTAGCGCGGGTGCAGGGCAGAGAGCTTGATGGAGATGCCCGGGCCTTCATAGATCCCGCGGCCATGGGAGGCTTTGCCGATGGAGTGAATGGCTTGTTCGTACGAGGCCAGGTACTTCTGGGCATCGTGTTCGGTGAGGGCGGCTTCACCGAGCATGTCGTAGGAGTAGCGGAAACCCTTGGCTTCGAACTTGCTCGCATTGGCCAGGGCTTCGGCGATGGTTTCGCCGGTGACGAACTGCTCGCCCATCAGGCGCATGGCCATGTCGACGCCTTTGCGAATCATCGGCTCGCCGCTTTTGCCGATGATGCGGCTCAGGGACGAGGTCAGGCCCGCTTCGTTGTGGGTCGATACCAGCTTGCCAGTCAGCAGCAGGCCCCAGGTGGCGGCGTTGACGAACAGCGATGGGCTGTTGCCCAGGTGCGGCTGCCAGTTGCCGGTGCTGATCTTGTCGCGGATCAGCGCGTCACGGGTGCCTTTGTCCGGGATGCGCAGCAGCGCTTCGGCCAGGCACATCAGCGCCACGCCTTCCTGGGACGACAGGGAGAATTCCTGCAGCAGGCCCTGGACGATACCGGCACGGCCACCGGCGCTCTTCTGGTTGCGCAGTTTTTCGGCAATGGTGGCGGCCAGCTTGTTGGTGGCTTCGGCCATGTCTGCCGGCAGGCGCGCCTGCTCGATCAGCATCGGCACCACTTCCGGCTCCGGGCGGCGGTAAGCGGCGGTGATCGACGCGCGCAGTACCGATTGGGGCAGGATGCTTTCAGCGAACTCAAGGAAGCACTGGTGGGCGTGGTCAACCTGGATCTCACCCGCGTCTTCGGCTTCCTTGCTGCTCAAGCCATTGAGCTCGGACAGGGTTGCACCACCCTCGAGTTTCTCCAGGTAATTGAAAATTGCCTGCTTGATCAGCCAGTGCGGCGTGCGATCAATGGAGGTCGCGGCGGCCTTGAGGCGTTCGCGGGTCGGGTCGTCGAGTTTGACCCCAAGGGTGGTCGTTGCCATTTTCTTATCCTCATGGGTGCCACTACCGAGTGGCATCTGCTGGCGGCAAGATTAGCTTTGCCCATGCAGAGGTGCAACCGGGTGCAACCCTTTTGTTCAGGAAATTTTCGACGGTTGATCGGAAAAAAACAGGCCTTCGACAAAATCCGCTTTGCATTGGTGCATTTGCTTCTGAGATCGGCTGTTCTTGCTCCGAAAAGGAGCAAAAACAGGGCGTTTGTCCTAAATCACGCTTGGGTGCAACTTATTCGCAAGAAACTGGTTGCACCTTATTTGCTTTGTTGAATAGCATTCGCGCACCAAGGTGCAACCACCTCTAAGGTTTGGTTCATCGGCTGGCGGCTTTCCTGGGGAAACGCCAGTCATAAATGCGCGGCTAGCAGGCTCGTCTACTTAGGTTATCAACCCGTAGCGAACTGACAGACCGTCGCTACATAAAAACAAAGCCAGGGCGTCACTCATATGAGCGTTAGCAATCCAACCCTGATCACGTTCGTGATCTACATCGCAGCAATGGTGCTGATCGGCTTGATGGCCTATCGCTCCACCAACAACCTTTCCGATTACATCCTCGGCGGTCGCAGCCTCGGTAGCGTGGTGACAGCTTTGTCGGCCGGTGCTTCCGACATGAGCGGCTGGTTGTTGATGGGCTTGCCGGGCGCCATCTACATGTCCGGCCTGTCGGAAAGCTGGATTGCCATCGGCCTGATCGTCGGTGCTTACCTCAACTGGCTGTTCGTGGCCGGCCGCCTGCGGGTGCAGACCGAACACAACGGCGACGCCCTGACCCTGCCGGACTACTTCTCCAGCCGCTTCGAAGATAAAAGCGGCCTGCTGCGGATCATCTCCGCGGTGGTGATCCTGGTGTTCTTCACCATTTACTGTGCTTCCGGCATCGTCGCCGGTGCCCGCCTGTTCGAAAGCACCTTCGGCATGTCCTACGAGACGGCGCTGTGGGCCGGTGCTGCGGCAACGATTGCCTACACCTTTATCGGTGGTTTCCTGGCGGTGAGCTGGACCGACACCGTACAAGCCACGCTGATGATCTTCGCGCTGATCCTTACGCCGATCATCGTGCTGCTGGCGACCGGCGGTGTAGACACCACTTTCCTGGCCATCGAAGCCAAGGACCCGACCAACTTCGACATGCTGAAAAACACCACCTTCATCGGCATCATCTCGCTGATGGGCTGGGGCCTGGGCTACTTCGGCCAGCCGCACATCCTCGCGCGTTTCATGGCGGCCGATTCGGTGAAGTCGATCGCCAAGGCACGTCGCATCTCCATGACCTGGATGATCCTGTGCCTGGGCGGTACCGTGGCAGTGGGCTTCTTCGGCATCGCCTACTTCTCGGCGCACCCTGAAGTGGCAGGTCCGGTGACCGAAAACCCTGAGCGTGTGTTTATCGAACTGGCCAAGATCCTGTTCAACCCATGGGTTGCCGGTGTATTGCTGTCGGCGATCCTCGCGGCGGTGATGAGCACCCTGAGCTGCCAGTTGCTGGTGTGCTCCAGCGCCCTGACCGAAGACTTCTACAAGGCGTTCCTGCGCAAAGGCGCGTCCCAGCTTGAGCTGGTGTGGGTCGGTCGCATCATGGTGCTGGTCGTGGCCTTGATCGCCATCGCCATGGCTGCCAACCCGGAAAACCGCGTACTGGGCCTGGTCAGCTACGCCTGGGCCGGTTTCGGTGCTGCGTTCGGCCCTGTGGTACTGATCTCGGTGATCTGGAAACACATGACCCGCAACGGCGCACTGGCCGGCATCCTGGTTGGTGCGATCACCGTGATCGTGTGGAAACACTTCGAACTGCTGGGCTTGTACGAAATCATCCCTGGCTTCATCTTCGCCAGCCTGGCGATCTACTTCGTGAGCAAGATGGGCGCACCGACTGCCGGTATGGTCGAGCGCTTTGATGCGGCGGAAAAAGACTACAACCTCAACAAGTAATTGCGATGGGCGCTGAACGCCCCTCCAGTTGAAAAAAAGCGGCCCGCGTCCTTTGGATGGCGGGCCGTTTTTGTTTCCGCAGGTCAAGCTCATTGCCTTCGAGGAGGACTGGGTGAAGGCGGCGGTAGGACCTTACTGATTTGCCGGCGATGCGCCCGGCCCGGCAAAAAGCTGGTGCAGAATCGGCGGCCACCCTTCGCAGAGAAACACCGGATGTTCGCTCCTGCCAACCAACCTGCATTTACCCTGGCCCTGGATGGGGCGCCCAGTGACCTCAAGGTGTATGAATTCAGCGGCACCGAGGCTATCAGCCAGCCATACCGTTTTGAACTTGAGCTGGTCAGCGAGCAGCCGGATATCGACCTGGAGAGCCTGCTGCATCGCCAGGTGTACCTGGGTTTCGATGATCGCGGCCATGGGGTGCATGGCCTGGTGTATCGGGTTGCCCAGGGCGATTCCGGCCGCCGCCTGACGCGCTACCAGCTCAGCCTGGCGCCGCACCTGGCGTATCTGGCGCACAGCAGCCACCAACGGGTTTTCCAGCATCAGACGGTGCCGCAGATCGTTGCACAGGTGTTGGCGGGGCAGGGCATTCACAGTGACCGGTTTGAGTTCCGGCTGAGCGGTCATTACCCTGAGCGTGAGTACTGTGTGCAGTTCGGTGAGACGGATCTGGCGTTTATCCAGCGCCTGTGTGCCGAAGTCGGCATTCACTATCACTTTCAGCATTGCCCCGACGCTCATTTGCTGGTGTTTGGTGATGACCAGACGGTTTTTGCCCAGGTCGATCGGCCCACGCCGTACCGGCCTGGGTCGGGCATGGTTGCCCAGGCGCCGGCGATCAAGCGTTTCACGCTGCAACTGGCAACCCGCACCACGGCGGTCAATCTGCGCGATTACGATTTTTGCAAACCGCACCTTGAGCTGGAGAGCACGGCGGTCGACGGGCAGTTGCCCAGGTTGGAGGCCCAGCAATTCCCTGGCCGGTTTTCCGACCGGGCCCACGGCAAGTATCTCGCTCAGCGCAGCCTGGAGCTGCACCGCAGTGACTACCGCATCGCCCAGGGGCAAAGCGACGAGTCGGCCCTTGCCAGTGGCCGGTTCCTGCAGTTGAGCGAGCACCCGCGCGAGGACTGGAATGACTTATGGCTGGTCACCCATGTCACCCACGAAGGCAAGCAGCCCCAGGTGCTGGAGGAGGCGGTCACCGAGGTGGCAGGCGGGGCGTTTCGTCAGGGCTATAGCAACACCTTTGTTGCCGCGCCATGGGATGCAATCTTTCGCCCGCCCTTGCCTGAGTCGCCGCGCCCGACCATAGCGGGTTACCAAAGCGCGGTGGTCACCGGCCCGGTCGACAGTGAAATTCATTGCGATGAATACGGCCGGGTCAAGGTGCAACTGGCCTGGGACCGTATCGGCGAGCACAACGACCACGCCAGTTGCTGGTTGCGGGTGGCCAGTGGCTGGGCCCATGACCGCTATGGTGTGGTGCTGATCCCCAGGGTCGGCATGGAGGTGCTGGTAGGTTTCGTCAATGGTGACCTGGACATGCCGCTGGTAGTGGGCTGTCTGCCTAATGCCGCCACGCCAATGCCCCTCGACCTGCCGGCGGACAAAACCCGCAGCATCCTGCGTAGCCAGAGCAGCCCGGGCGGTGGAGGCTACAACGAACTGCGCATTGAAGACCGCAAAGGCGCGGAGGAAATCTACCTGCGCGCCCAGCGGGACTGGACCCAGCATGTGCTGCACGACCAGCAGGTGCAGGTCGATAACCAGCGCCGTGTGCGGGTGGGCGGCGAGTCGCATCATGAATTGCAGGGCGAAGAACAGCGCGTCACCCACGGCAATCGCCTGACCGAGCTCAAGCAGGATGATCACCTGGCGGTCGGCGGTTCGCAGCATATGCGTGCCGGGCAAACCATCCATTTGGGCGCTGGGCAAAATATTGTCGTTGATGCCGGGGCCAGTGTGACGATTCAAGCGGGCGGGCAATCGATCACGCTGTCGGCGGGCGGGATATTCAGCAGTGTGCCGATCCAGCTCGGCGGTGCGCCTGTTGCGGCGGCGGCACCGTTAATGCCTGGGGTGACGGAAACATTACTGGCCGTTATTCCCGCGCCGCTAAGCCCTGCGCAAGTGGCCAGCCTCAAGCGCAGTGCGCCGTTTTGCGAAGAATGTGAGCGCTGCAAAAACGGGCAGTGTGATATCAGTGCCCACGCACGGAGTTTTCCCTGATGGCCACACCCCTGACGCCCAGCGCCTGGCTGGCCGATAGCCCAATGCAGCCGGACGAGCAGCTCTATGTCGTCATGGGCAGCGCCAGCGAGGCCAAGCCGTTTGCAGCCTGGCAAACCGTGGCGGGCGCGAAACCGCCGCAACCGGTGTGGGCGGGCACGCCCTATGCCGGTTGGAATGAGGTGATACCTTATGTTGGCGTCGTCGAGCCTGGGAGTGCCTTTCTCGATTGGGTGGCCAACACCCGGGCCGTGGACTGGGGCTGGCTGGCGGTGTCTTCGTGCCCGCAGGAGGTTGTGCTCAATCACTTGAAAGGCTTGACCCAGGTGTACCTGCCTGAAGATCAGCCGGTATTTTTGCGCTTCTGGGATGGCACGCAGTTTTTGCCGATGCTGCAGCACTTGGGTGACGATGCCGCAACGATGCTGCCGGTGTTCCAGCGTTATTTAATCAATGGCCAGTCGTTGGCAGTCTCGCCGTGCCCGTTGGCTGCGACCAAACCCAGCCCTTGGTGGCGAGTGCCGGCGCCATTGCTGGCACACCTCGCGCAACAGTCGCCACAGGTGCTGATCGACAACCTGCTCCAATGGCTCCAGGAGCAGCGCCCGGACCTGTACACCGCGTTTTCGCCAGCGATCTTGCAGCACAAGGTCGCCTACTTCGTGCGCAGGCCGGGTATCGGCCATGCCGAGTTGGCGGACTACCTTGCCGCGCAACTGAGTTAAACCCATGAGGCTTGCGTGATATCCGTACCGCCCGCCCTGCGGCCCTGCACCTTTGCGCCGGTAGAAGGTAAACTTCGCCCCCTGCGCAGGAGCAACCATGAATTATCGTCACGCCTTTCACGCCGGCAACCATGCCGATGTCTTCAAACACCTGACCTTGACCCGCCTCATCGCCCTGATGTCGCGCAAGGAACAGCCGTTCGCCTACCTCGACACTCACGCAGGCATTGGCTTGTACGACTTGCAGGGCGACCAGGCCAACCGCACCGGTGAATACCTGGAAGGCATCGCCCGCCTGTGGGGCGCAAGCGACCTGCCGCCGCTTACCGCCGACTACATGCGCGTGCTGCACGAGATGAACCCGGATGGCCAGTTGCGCTACTACCCGGGCTCGCCGGAGCTGGCGCGACGCCTCACGCGGCCACAGGACCGTGTGCTGCTCAACGAGAAGCACCCCGAAGATGGCGTGCTGCTCAAGGACAATATGAAGGGTGATCGCCGGGTCAAGGTGCACCTGGGCGAAGGCTGGCATGTGCCGCGTGCGCTGTTGCCGGTGCCGGAAAAACGCGCGTTGATGCTGATCGATCCGCCGTTCGAGAAGCTCGACGAAATGCAGCGTTGCGCCGCGTCCCTCAAGGAAGCCGTCAGCCGTATGCGCCAGACGGTGGCGGCGATTTGGTACCCGGTGAAAGACCAGCGCATGTTGCGCCGTTTCTACCAGGACTTGGCCGGCACCGGTGCGCCGAAGCTGCTGCGTGTGGAGTTGCTGGTGCATCCGCTGGACACGCCCAATACCCTTACCGGCTCGGGCCTGGCGATTGCCAACCCGCCGTGGGGCCTGGAAGAAGAACTGCGTGAGTTGCTGCCATGGTTGTCCAAGCAACTGGGCCAGACCCAAGGTGGCTGGCAGATGGATTGGCTCATCGCCGAATAATCAGCTGTAGGAGAGAGCTTGCTCGCGAAAATCGTTAACGATAACGCGGGAAACCTGGCGCCCTGCGGCGCTCTCAGGTTTTTCGCGAGCAAGCTCGCTCCTACAGAGGTCGGCGTCAGATCGGGCAGGTCACGCCCGTGCCGCCGATTCCGCAGTAACCCTGGGGATTCTTCGCCAGGTACTGCTGGTGATACGCCTCGGCGAAGTACACCGTCGGGGCTTCTTCGATTTCTGTGGTGATCTCACCCAGGCCGGCCTTGCTCAGCTCTTGCTGATACGCCGCGGCACTGGCCTTGGCTGCCGCCAGTTGCTCAGGCGTAGTGGCGTAGATCACCGAACGGTACTGGCTGCCGATGTCGTTGCCCTGGCGCATGCCCTGGGTCGGGTTGTGCAGTTCCCAGAACATCTTCAACAGGTCTTCGTACTTGACCTTGGCCTGGTCATACACCACCAGCACCACTTCGCTGTGGCCGGTCAGGCCCGAGCAGACTTCTTCGTAAGTCGGGTTAGGCGTGAAGCCGCCGGCGTAGCCGACCACGGTGCTGACCACGCCGTCGCGTTGCCAGAACTTGCGTTCCGCGCCCCAGAAACAACCCAGGCCGAAGATCGCAAAACCGACGTCATCCAGAAAAGGGCCCAGCAGTGGGTTGCCGTTGACGAAGTGGGTTTCCGGTAGCTTCATTGGGGTTTCACGGCCAGGCAAAGCTTGTTCTTGAGTAGGCAGCACGTTTTTGTTCACCAGAATTTCCGAGCGCAAGACCATGATCAGTCCTCTCGTCAGGTTGAGTAACAGTAAATTGTCAGACAGTCAGTGTGCCCGAGTGTTACAGCGCTGTCAGGCGATTGGCCCGCGCGGGTAGCGTTTAAGCATTGTCAGCAGCTCTGCGCCGGGAATCGGGCGGTCGAACAGGTAGCCCTGGCCCACATCACAGCGATGCCTGCGCAGAAACGCCAACTGCTCGGCTGTCTCGATACCTTCGGCCACCACCTTGAGCTTGAGGTTGTGGGCCATGGCGATCACCGCCGAGGTGATTTCCATGTCGTCCTGGTTATCCGGGATTTCATGGATAAAGCTGCGATCAATCTTAATGATGTCGATGGGGAATTTTTTCAAGTAGCTCAGCGACGAGTAACCGGTACCGAAGTCGTCCATGGCCAGGGTCAGGCCAAAACTTTTCAGCTGGTCCAGCTGCAGGCGCGTGTCTTCGGTGGCTTCCAGCAGCAAACCTTCGGTCAGCTCCAGCTCCAGCAGGTTGGCCGGTAGCTGTTCTTCCTTGAGGATGGTGGCAATCGAGGCCACCAGGTCCGGGTCGGAAAACTGCTTGGGCGACAGGTTGATCGCCACCTGCAGATTACCCATGCCGGCGGCGCTCAACTGCTTGCTCATGCGGCACGCCTGGCGGGCGATCCATTTGCCGATGGGAATGATCAGCCCGGTTTCTTCTGCCACGCTGATGAACTGGTCGGGGCGGATCATGCCTTTTTCCGGGTGGTTCCAGCGCAACAGGGCTTCCATGCCCAGCAGACGGCCGCTGCGCAGGCACAGTTTGGGCTGATAGAACACGTCCAGCTCGTTCTGGGTCAGGGCGCGACGCAGGTTGTTTTCCACGAACAGCTTGTAGCTGGCTTCGGCATTCAAGGCTTCGGTAAACACCTGCACCTGGTGTTTGCCATTGGCCTTGGCCTTGTGCAGCGCCAACCCTGCGTTACGCATCAAGGTCTGCGGGTCGCGGCCATGCAGCGGCGCACAGGCCAGGCCCACGGAGCCGGTGACGCTGATCAACTGGTTGTCGACGAACATCGGCTTGTCGAGCGTGGCCAGCAACTGGCTGGCGACCTGCTGGCCGGTCTCAAGGTCTGCGTCGTCCAGCAGCACTGCGAACTCGTTACTGGCAAAGCGCGCCAGGCTGCCGCTGCTGCTCAAACTGTTGCGCAAGCGGCGGGCCAGGCTGATCAGCAGCTTGTCGCCGGTCTGGTGCCCGAGGCTGTCATTGATCCGCTTGAAGTTGTCGATGTCTACCAGCAGCAGGCTGATGGGGCTGTCGCTGTCGCGGGCAAAGCGTTCGTCGAGGTTGCGGATGAACGCAGGCCGGTTGCCCAGGTTGGTCAGGTTGTCGGTGTAGGCCAGGCGCTCGATGCGCTGTTGCGCCAGCTTGGTCTGGGTGATGTCTTCGTAGATGCCGATGTAGTGCGTCAACTCACGGTTATCGCCATACACCTTGGAAATCGACAATTGGCCCCAGTAGGGCTCCAGATTCTTGCGCCGACTTTTGAACTCACCTTGCCAGCTGTTGCTCTTGGCCAGGGCCGAAGGCGCGTCGAACAGTAATTCACTGAGGTTTTCCAGGGCCGGCAGTTGCGCCAGGCGGTGGCCGTGGACTTCTTCGGCGCTGTACTGGGTTATTGCAGTGAAGCTTGGGTTGACGTACTCCACCACGCCGTCGCAATTGACCAGCAGAAACGCGTTGGCGCTTTGTTCCACCGCACGCTGGAACAGGTGCAGGGCGCTGGTGGCGGTGCGGCGGTTGTGGTTGTTGATGACTTGGGCGAACTGGTCTGCCAGCTCGCCGGCAAACGCGATTTCATCGGACTGCCAGGCACGTGAGCTGCTGCTTTGTTCCAGGCACAGCACGCCGACGACCTGGCCGTCGACACGAATGCTGGCGTCGAGCATCGCGTGAATATTGTTGGCGCGCAGGCTCTCGGCCATTTCCCGGGTACGCGGGTCACGTTGGGCATGGGTGGCGTCGATGGCGCGGCTGGAGTGCAGGGCTTCCAGGTAATCCGGGAAACCGCTGGCATCGATGGCCTTGGGCAGGCGGTGCTGTTGGTCGGCGCGGTGGTACGCCGAGATAGGCACCAGATGTTGGCCTTCCAGGTGCCAGATGCTGGCGCAGTCGATCTGGTAGATGTCGCACGCGCTGCGGGTGATCAGCTCGGCGGCTTCTTGCAGCGAATTGGGTGTGGTGTAGCGCTGTCGGGCCAGCAGCAGGATCAGTTCCTGCTGGGCGCGCACCCGTTCCAGGTGTTGCAACTGTTCTTGCTGCGCACGCTGGTTGAGCTCCAGGGCGATTTGCAGGCGACTGTTCTGGTTTTCCAGGTCGGCGGTCGGGGCGGGCGCGGCGGTTTCACCAAACAGCCCGTCAACCACCATCAGGTAACCGCGCAGCAGATGGCGGTTGTGTTGTTTGTAAGCCTCGCCCATTTCCAGCAGGCTCAGCGGGCCATCATGGGTGTGCAGGGTGTAGCGCACCAGGTAATGGGGGCTTTGGGTCAGTTGCTGCTGAATTGCATCATGCAACTGATAGCGCGCCTGGGGTTCCATCAGGCTGGCGTAGGGTGTACCGATCAGGGCGCAGAGCTCTACCGCCGGCAGGCCGAATTGACGTTCGCAATTGGGGTCGAGGTAAAGCAGGGCCCAGCTTGCCTCATTAAGCCGCTCGAAACGCAGCATACCGAGGCGCGAAGGCACCGGTAATTGCGTCACTACCTCGGCCGCCATACGGGCGACATCGGGTTGGCTTTTCATGGGGAGACTCGCTTGGAAAAATGCGCACTGCGCTGGGCTCACGCCCTCTTGACTGTCGACTGCGGCAAGGTTGCATCATGCAGCACGCAGTGACAAGAGAGGATGAAGGCTAAGTGCTATAAGCCTGTTATCGGCCGCGCGACGGATTTCTGTAATTGGGGTGATCGGTGGTTCACGCCTGTCCTCTGTAGGAGCGAGGGGGACGCCTAGTTCTTGCTCGCGAAAAACGCCAGGGCACCGCGTTTATCCAGAAGACCCGCGTCATCGTTGATGATCTTCGCGAGCAAGCTCGCTCCTACAAAAAAACAGGCAAAAAAAGCCCCGCCAAGTGGCGGGGTTGAGGTACGAGCGTGGCGCTCGGAAATCGGTGTGGCAAGGGCCTTCCCGGTCACAGGAAGGCCCTGCGACTTACAGCAGGATGGTGCGAATGTCGTTCAGCAACTGGCTCAGGCGCTGGGTGAAGCGCGCAGCCGCGGCGCCGTTGATCACACGGTGATCGTAGGACAGCGACAGTGGCAGCATCAGCTTCGGTTGGAACGCTTTACCGTCCCACACAGGCTGGATGGTGGCCTTGGACACACCCAGGATCGCCACTTCCGGCGCGTTGACGATTGGCGTGAAGCCAGTGCCGCCAATGTGGCCGAGGCTGGAGATGGTGAAGCAGGCGCCCTGCATGTCGTCCGGGGTGAGCTTCTTGTCGCGGGCCTTGGCCGCCAGCGCAGCCGCTTCGCCGGCCAGTTGCAGGAGGCTCTTCTGATCGACGTTCTTGATGACCGGTACCAGCAGGCCATCCGGGGTGTCGACCGCGAAGCCGATGTGCACGTACTTCTTGCGAATGATTGCCTTGCCGCTTGGTGCCAGCGAGCTGTTGAAGTCCGGCAGTTCCTTGAGCAGGTGGGCGCAGGCCTTGAGCAGCAGTGGCAGCACGGTCAGCTTCACGCCGGCCTTCTCGGCCACGGCTTTCTGCGCAACGCGGAACGCTTCCAGGTCGGTGATATCGGCCTGGTCGAATTGAGTCACGTGCGGGATATTCAGCCAGCTGGCGTGCAGACCTGCCGCGCCGATTTGCATCAGGCGGGTCATCGGCACTTCTTCGATTTCGCCGAAACGGCTGAAATCCACGGTACGGATCGGCGGTATGCCCGAACCACCGGTAGCGCCGCCGGCAGCCGGAGCTTCCTTGGCTTTTTGCATCATGGCTTTGACGTAAGCCTGCACGTCTTCCTTCAGCACACGGCCGTGAGGGCCGCTGGCTGCAACAGCGCTCAGCTCGACGCCGAATTCACGGGCCAGCTGACGCACGGCTGGGCCGGCGTGAACCTTGGCACCGCTTGGCGCAGGTGCGGCAGCCGCAGGGGCCGGTGCAGCCTCGGCTTTTGCGGCAGGTGCAGGGGCAGCAGCGGCAGGTGCCGCTTCAGCCTTGGCAGCCGGAGCAGCAGCCGGTGCTGGTGCGGCGGCTGGCGCAGCACCTTGTACTTTAAGCTTGAGGATGAAGTCACCGGTGCCGACTTCGTCTTCCAGCTTGACCGCGATGCTTTCCACCACGCCGGCAGCCGGCGAAGGGATTTCCATGGAAGCCTTGTCGGACTCCAGGGTGATCAGCGACTGGTCGGCTTCGACGGTGTCGCCGACCTTGACCAGCAACTCGATGATCTTGGCCTTGCCCGACGAGCCGATGTCCGGAACGTGAATGTCCTGGACGGTCGCGGCGGCAGGTGCAGCGGCCGGGGCTGGAGCAGCCTCGGAAGCGGCAGGCTTTTCAGCGGCAGGCGCAGGTGCAGCAGCGGCAGCAGGAGCCGCCGCAGGGGCTGCATCAGCAGCGCCTTCGATTTCCAGCTCCAGCAGTTCGTCGCCTTCTTTCAGGCGATCGCCCAGCTTGACCTTCAGGCTCTTGACCACGCCGGCCTTGGGAGCAGGAATTTCCATGCTCGCCTTGTCCGACTCCAGGGTCAGGATGCTCTGGTCGGCTTCGACGGTGTCGCCGACCTTCACAAACAGCTCGATTACTTCACCTTCACCGCTGCCGATGTCAGGTACGCGAATGAGTTCGCTCACAAAAAATCTCCTCAGCAGTCCAGTGGGTTGCGTTTTTCCGGGTTGATCCCGAACTTGACGATGGCGTCAGCCACCACCTTGGGTTCGATCTCACCACGGTCAGCCAAGGCTTCCAGGGCTGCCAACACCACGAAGTGACGGTCGACCTCGAAGAAGTGACGCAGCTTCTTGCGGCTGTCACTGCGGCCGAAACCATCGGTGCCCAGGACTTTGAATTCCTTGGACGGGACCCACTGGCGAATTTGTTCAGCAAACAGTTTCATGTAGTCGGTAGAGGCAATGACTGGACCCTTACGGCCGGCCAGGCACTCTTCAACGTAGCTCTTGGCTGGCTTCTGGCCAGGGTGCAGACGGTTGCTGCGCTCTACGGCCAGGCCGTCGCGACGCAGTTCGTTGAAGCTGGTAACGCTCCACACGTCGGCACCGACGTTGAATTCGTCACGCAGGATCTTCGCCGCTTCACGCACTTCGCGCAGGATGGTGCCGGAGCCCATCAGCTGTACGTGGTGCGCCGCTTCCTTGGTGTCTTCTTCGAGCAGGTACATGCCCTTGATGATGCCTTCTTCCACACCGGCCGGCATGGCTGGCTGCTGATAGGACTCGTTCATCACGGTGATGTAGTAGAAAACGTCCTGCTGCTCTTCGGTCATCTTCTTCATGCCGTCCTGGATGATCACCGCCAGCTCATAGCCGTAGGTTGGATCAAAGGTGCGGCAGTTCGGGATGGTGGCAGCCAGGATGTGGCTGTGACCGTCTTCGTGTTGCAGGCCTTCGCCGTTCAGCGTGGTACGGCCGGCGGTGCCGCCGATCAGGAAGCCACGGGTGCGGCTGTCGCCAGCGGCCCAGGCCAGGTCGCCGATACGCTGGAAGCCGAACATCGAGTAGAAGATGTAGAACGGCAGCATTGGCTGGTTGTGGCTGGAGTACGAAGTACCGGCAGCGATGAAGGAGCTCATGGCGCCCGCTTCGTTGATGCCTTCTTCGAGGATCTGGCCCTTCTTGTCTTCCTTGTAGAACATCACCTGGTCTTTATCGACTGGCTCGTAGAGCTGGCCGACGGAGGAGTAGATGCCCAACTGACGGAACATGCCTTCCATACCGAAGGTACGGGCTTCGTCCGGGATGATCGGAACGATGCGTGGGCCGATGTCCTTGTCCTTGACCAACTGCGCCAGAATACGCACGAAGGCCATGGTGGTGGAGATTTCACGGTCGCCCGAGCCGTCAAGGATAGCCTTGAGGGTGCTCAGGTCTGGCGTCGGTACGCTGAAGCTGTTGGCGCGGCGCTGTGGCACGAAACCGCCCAGTGCGCTGCGACGCTCGCTCAGATAGCGGGCTTCGGCGCTGTTTGGCTCCGGCTTGAAGAACGGCAGGTTCTCCAGCTCTTCGTCCTTGACCGGGATGTCGAAGCGGTCGCGGAACAACTTCAGGCTGTCGACATCGACTTTCTTGGTGTTGTGCGCGGTGTTCTTCGCTTCGCCGGCACCGGTGCCATAACCCTTGATGGTCTTGGCCAGGATGACGGTCGGTTGTTCTTTGTGGTTGACCGCTTCGTGGTACGCCGCGTAGACCTTGTACGGGTCGTGGCCGCCACGGTTGAGCTTCCAGATCTCGTCGTCGGACAGGTCGGCAACCATCGCCTTGAGTTCAGGCGTGTTGAAGAAGTGCTCGCGAACGAACGCGCCGTCTTTGGCCTTGTAGTTCTGGTACTCGCCGTCGATGACTTCGTCCATGCGACGTTGCAGGATACCGTCGACGTCCTTGGCCAGCAGTGGGTCCCAGAAACGGCCCCAGATGACTTTGGTCACGTTCCACTGAGCACCGCGGAACACGCCTTCGAGTTCCTGGATGATCTTGCCGTTGCCGCGAACCGGGCCGTCGAGGCGCTGCAGGTTGCAGTTGATGACGAAGATCAGGTTGTCGAGCTTCTCGCGGCCGGCCAGGGAAATGGCACCCAGGGATTCCGGCTCGTCGCACTCGCCGTCGCCCAGGAAGCACCAGACCTTCTGCTTGCCTTCCGGGATGAAGCCACGGGCTTCCAGGTACTTCATGAAGCGTGCCTGGTAGATCGCCTGGATCGGGCCCAGACCCATGGATACGGTCGGGAACTGCCAGAAATCAGGCATCAGCCAAGGGTGCGGGTAGGACGACAGGCCCTGACCGTCGACTTCCTGGCGGAAGTTGTTCATTTGTTCTTCGCTGATGCGACCTTCCATGAACGCACGGGCGTAGACGCCTGGCGAGGTGTGGCCCTGGAAGTAGATCAGGTCGCCGCCGTGTTCGTCGGTGGGGGCCTGGAAGAAGTAGTTGAAGCCGATGTCATACAGGGTTGCGCTGGAAGCGAAGCTGGAGATGTGACCGCCCAGGTCCGAATCTTTCAAGTTCGTGCGCATTACCATCGCCATGGCGTTCCAGCGTACCAGCGAGCGAATGCGGCGTTCCATGAACAGGTCGCCAGGCATGCGTGCTTCGTGGGTAACGGGGATGGTGTTGCGGTATGGCGTAGTGATGGCGTAAGGCAGTTGCGAGCCGCTGCGGGTCGCGAGTTCGCCCATACGGGTCATCAGGTAGTGAGCACGGTCTTCGCCTTCTTTGTCGAGAACCGATTCCAGGGCGTCCAGCCATTCCTGGGTTTCGACGGGATCGAGGTCTTGCATGGCTTGCTCCAGGGCGGAAAGGCTACCAGAATCGGTTGCCTGAAGTTTGCGACTGGCCTTGTGGGCAGACGACATAAATTCTTGGATGGCCGAAGGTTGCTTCGGCGTCCTGTAGTTTTACTACAAATCGTCGGCCATTTCAGCCTTTCGAATGTATATACGAGTAGTAAAACTACACAAGACTGAGCGTATGGCTCGGTCTTGCTGGTGAGCATAATCGTTATTGTTGGTCTATTGCGAACAAGAAAAGGTGAAACTTTGATGTTGCCTGCCAAGATTAATTTAATTTCAGCTATTTCTAACTTTTGTTCGACAGTCCTTCATCGAGCATGGCTCTTGCGTTCACAACTACACGCCAATTACACGCCGATCAAGGATAGACCATGAGCCTTCCAACGCTGGCCGAACTGCCGGCCATTCTCTTGCCTTATGCCCAGCGGGCCGAGCAGTCATTTCGTGACGCGGTGGCCGCGCTGGACGACGATCATGGCCTTTCTGCGTGGACGCCGCAACGGTGGGCCGACTTCGCCCGCGTGTGCGCCGCCAGTGATTTTGTCATTGAACAGAGTGTTCGTGACCCTTTGATGTTGCTCGAACTGGTGGCCTGGGGCGAGCTGGACCGCGGCTTTGCGCCCGGCGAGCTGTGCAGCCAGATAGCCGGTGCCGTGCAACAGGCCGAAACAGAAGATGAGTTGGGCCGCGTGCTGCGTCGCCAACGTACGCGCCAGCAGGTGCGCATCATCTGGCGCGACCTGACGCGCCAGGCCGACCTGGTGCAAACCTGTCGCGACCTTTCCGACATGGCCGACGCCAGCATCGATCAGGCCTACCAATGGCTGTACCAGCGCCATTGCGCCCAGTTCGGCACGCCAACCGGGCGGCGCAGCGGTGAGGCGCAGCACATGGTTATCCTCGGCATGGGCAAGCTCGGCGCGGTGGAACTGAACCTCTCGTCGGATATCGACCTGATTTTCGCCTACCCCGAAGGCGGCGAGACGGTGGGTGTAAAGCGTTCCCTGGACAATCAGGAATTCTTTATTCGTCTTGGTCAAAAATTGATCAAGGCCCTCGACCCCATGACGGTCGACGGTTTTGTCTTTCGCGTGGATATGCGCCTGCGTCCCTACGGCTCGGCCGGTGCGCTGGTGCTCAGCTTCAACGCGTTGGAGCAGTACTACCAGGATCAGGGCCGGGATTGGGAACGCTACGCCATGATCAAGGCGCGGGTGGTGGCCGGTGATCAAGTGGCAGGCGCGCAGTTGCTCGACATGCTGCGGCCCTTCGTCTACCGGCGCTATCTGGACTTTTCCGCTATCGAAGCGCTGCGCACCATGAAGCAGTTGATCCAGCAGGAAGTGCGGCGCAAGGGTATGGCCGAGAACATCAAGCTGGGCTCGGGCGGCATTCGTGAGGTGGAGTTTATTGCCCAGGCGTTCCAGCTGATTCACGGCGGCCGCGACCTGAGCCTGCAACAACGCCCGCTATTGAACGTGCTGGGTACGCTTGAGGGCCAGGGTTACCTGCCGGGCGCGGTGATCACCGAGCTGCGCAATGGCTATGAATTCCTGCGCTACACCGAGCACGCTATCCAGGCGATTGCCGACCGTCAGACCCAAATGCTGCCGCACAGCCCTGAAGACCAGGCGCGTATCGCCTTCATGCTGGGCTTCAGCGACTGGGCTGCGTTCCACGAGCGTCTGATGTACTGGCGTGGCCGCGTGGACTGGCACTTCCGTCAAGTGATTGCCGACCCTGACGAAGAAGAAGGCGAAGAAAGTGAGTTGGTCGTCGGTGGTGAATGGTTGCCGCTGTGGGAGGAATCCCAGGATGACGACGCCGCGTGCCGCCAACTGGCCGAAGGCGGGTTCACCGATGCACCCAAAGCCCTCAAGGCTCTGGCCGGCCTGCGCGGCAGCCCGCAGTTGCGCGCCATGCAGCGGCTGGGTCGTGAGCGCCTGGATGCGTTTATTCCGCGCCTGCTGGCTCAGGCGGTCGAACACGCCAACCCGGATCTGGTGCTCGAACGCGTGTTGCCGTTGGTGGAGGCCGTCGCCCGCCGCTCGGCCTATTTGGTGTTGCTCACCGAAAACCCCGATGCGCTGCGTCGCCTGTTGACCCTGTGTGCCGCCAGCCCGTGGATCGCCGAACAGATCACCCGTTTCCCGCTGTTGCTCGATGAACTGCTCAACGAGGGCCGCCTGTTCAAGCCGCCGCTGGCGCCGGAGCTGGCGGCCGAGCTGCGCGAGCGGCTCACCCGCATCCCCGAGGACGACCTTGAACAACAAATGGAAGCCCTGCGTCATTTCAAGTTGGCGCACCGCCTGCGGGTAGCGGCCTCGGAAATCGCCGGCAGCCTGCCGTTAATGAAAGTCAGCGACTACCTCACCTGGCTGGCTGAAGCCATTCTTGAGCAAGTACTGGCCCTGGCCTGGCGCCAAACCGTCGCCCGGCACGGTTCACCCCAAAGGCTGGACGGTACCTTGTGCGATCCTGGGTTCATCATTGTCGGTTATGGGAAAGTCGGCGGCATTGAATTGGGGCATGGTTCGGACCTGGATCTGGTGTTTGTCCACGACGGCGATCCTCAGGCCGAGACCGATGGAGCCAAGCCGATTGACGGTGCGCAGTTCTTCACGCGCCTGGGCCAGCGCATCATTCACCTGCTGACCACCCAGACCAACTCCGGCCAGCTGTATGAAGTGGATATGCGCCTGCGACCTTCCGGCGCATCCGGTTTGCTGGTGAGTTCCCTGGGCGCATTCGATCGCTATCAACAAAATGAAGCCTGGACCTGGGAACATCAGGCGCTCATCCGTGCACGTGTGCTGGTGGGCAGTCAGGATGTGGGCCATGCGTTCGAGCAGGTACGGGCCAAGGTATTGGGGCGTGAACGGGACTTGGCGAAGCTGCGCCAGGAGGTCAGCGAGATGCGCACCAAGATGCGCGATAACCTGGGTACCAGGGCTACGGCGGCCGGCAGGGGCGCCAATGCCTTCGAGGCCACGGCGGTGTTCGACCTCAAGCAGGACGCCGGAGGTATCGTAGATATTGAATTTATGGTGCAATACGCGGCTTTGGCGTGGTCTGCGCAACATCCATCGTTGCTGCGCTACACCGACAATATTCGCATTCTGGAAGGCCTTGAGCAGGTCGGGCTGATGCCCGCCGCCGATGCCCATTTGCTGCGTGAGGTGTATAAGGCCTACCGCTCCGCCGCCCATCGCCAGGCCTTGCAGAACGAGGCCGGCACGGTCGCCGGGGACCAATTTGCCGACGAGCGGCGACAGGTGATGCGAATCTGGCAAGCGCTGGGCTTAAATTGAAACTCGACTGATTGGGCGACGCCAATTTTTTATATGGGATGCGGATTAATGTGGGAGCCGGGCTTGCCCGCGATGCAGGCGCCTCGGTTTATCAGTGATACCGAGGTGATGCAATCGCAGGCAAGCCAGCTCCCACATAAAGATGCTCCCTGGCGCGCCGCGATCTACAGTCATTATCGAGGCGGGGAGGCATAAGCCTCCCCGCATCGTTTGTGGAAACTACATGAATATTCTGATCGTTGGGCCCAGTTGGGTCGGTGACATGGTGATGGCACAGACACTGTTCCAGTGCCTGCGCCAGCGCTATCCAGATTGCCAGATCGACGTGCTCGCCCCTGAGTGGAGCCGACCGATCCTTGAACGTATGCCAGAGGTGCGCAAGGCCTTGAGCTTCCCGCTCGGCCACGGCGCCCTGGAACTGGCGACCCGTCGACGCATCGGCAAATCCATGGCCGGCCAGTACGATCAGGCGATCCTGTTGCCCAACTCGCTCAAGTCGGCGCTGGTGCCTTTTTTTGCCGGCATCCCCAAGCGCACCGGCTGGCGCGGTGAGTTTCGCTACGTGCTGCTCAACGACGTACGCACCCTGGATAAAACCCGCTACCCGCTGATGATCGAGCGTTTCATGGCCCTGGCCTACGAGCCTGGTGCTCAATTGCCCACGCCGTACCCGCGCCCCAGCTTGCAGATCGACCCGGTGACCCGCGACGCGGCGCTGGCCAAGTTCGGCCTCAGCCTTGATCGGCCGGTATTGGCCTTGTGCCCGGGCGCCGAGTTTGGCGAGTCCAAGCGCTGGCCGTCGGAGCATTACGCCAAAGTCGCCGAGACCAAGATCCGCGAAGGTTGGCAGGTGTGGCTGTTCGGCTCCAAGAATGATCACTCGGTGGGTGAGGACATTCGCCAGCGCCTGATTCCCGGCCTGCGCGAAGAGGCGGTGAACCTCAGTGGCGACACGTCCCTGGCTGAGGCCATCGACTTGTTGTCCTGCGCCGACTCGGTGGTGTCCAACGACTCCGGCCTGATGCATGTGGCGGCGGCGCTGAACCGCCCGCTGGTGGCGGTGTACGGCTCCACCTCCCCAGGCTTCACCCCGCCGTTGGCCGACAAGGTCGAAGTGGTGCGCCTGGGCCTGGATTGCAGCCCGTGTTTTGACCGCACCTGCCGCTTCGGCCACTACAACTGCCTGCGCCAATTGCTGCCGCAGCCGGTAACCGATGCCTTGCAGCGGTTGCAGGGCGACGTGGTCGAGGTTCGCTGAGTTGCGGGTACTGGTAGTCAAGACCTCATCCCTGGGCGATGTAATCCATGCCTTGCCGGCGTTGACCGATGCGGCACGGGCGATCCCCGGCATCCGCTTTGATTGGGTGGTGGAAGAAGGCTTTGCCGAAATTCCGACCTGGCACCCGGCGGTGGACAAGGTGATCCCGGTGGCGATCCGCCGCTGGCGCAAAAACCTTTGGCAGACCATCAAAAGTGGCGAATGGCGGCGTTTCAAACAGGCCGTGCAGTCGACCAAGTATGACCTGGTGATCGACGCCCAGGGTCTGCTGAAAAGCGCCTGGCTGACCCGCTATGTGCGTGCCCCGGTGGCCGGGTTTGATAAACACTCGGCCCGTGAGCCGCTCGCTGCGCGTTTTTATTCACGGCGTTTGGCCGTGGCCCGTGGGCAACATGCGGTGGAGCGCTTGCGCCAGCTGTTCGCCGTGGCCCTGGGCTACGACCTGCCCAAAGGCTTGGGCGACTATGGCTTGAGCGTCGAAAAGCTGCTTGGCCTGCCACCGAAAAAACCCTTTGTGTTGCTGTTGCACGGCACCACCTGGGACACCAAGCACTGGCCCGAAGCCTATTGGCGTGAGCTGGCAGAGCGCATGGGCCGCCTGGGCGTGGACGTGAAACTGCCGTGGGGCAACGCCGCCGAAAAGGCGCGGGCCGAGCGCCTGGCCCAGGGCCTGCCCAACGCCGAAGTGCTGCCCAAACTCAACCTGGCGGGTGTAGCCGGCGTGTTGGCGGGCGCACGTGCCTGTGTGGCGGTAGACACCGGCCTCGGTCACCTGGCGGCAGCGCTGGATGTACCCACCATTTCCCTGTTCGGCCCCACCAATCCGGGCCTTACGGGCGCTTACGGCAAGGGTCAGATCCATTTGGCCAGCGACTGGCCGTGTGCGCCGTGCCTGCAAAAGCAGTGTACTTATCAACCTACCGCCGACGACTTGCGGCGGTTCGACATCAAGCGTGAGTCGCCCCTGTGCTTCACGCGCTTGAATCCTGAGCGTGTAGCAAGCCGGCTGAGCACGTTGTTACTGGCTGAGGAGCAGCACTGATGCAATTGGCTTTTGTTCTGTACAAGTACTTTCCCTTTGGTGGCTTGCAGCGCGACTTTATGCGTATTGCCCTGGAGTGCCAGCAGCGCGGCCACAAGATTCGTGTCTATACGCTGATCTGGGAAGGCGACATCCCCGAAGGCTTTGAAGTGCTGGTGGCGCCGGTCAAGGCATTCTTCAACCATCGACGCAACGAGAAGCTCAGCGCCTGGATGGAAGCCGACCTCTCCAAGCGCCCGGTGGACCGTCTGATCGGCTTTAACAAAATGCCGGGTCTGGACGTGTATTACGCCGCCGATGGCTGTTTTGAAGACAAGGCGCAAAACTTGCGTCATTCGCTGTACCGTTATTTTGGTCGCTACAAACACTTTGCCGACTATGAGCGCGCCGTGTTCGCCAGGGACGCCAAGACCGAAATCCTGATGATCTCCGAGGTGCAGCAGCCGCTGTTCATCAAGCACTACGATACCCCGCTCACGCGTTTCCACTTGCTGCCTCCGGGTATTGCCCTGGACCGGCGTGCTCCGCCCGATGCGGCCGAGGTTCGCGAGGGATTTCGCAAGGAGTTCAGCCTGGCTGATGACGACTTGCTGGTGGTGCAAATAGGCTCGGGCTTCAAGACCAAGGGCGTCGACCGCAGCCTCAAGGCGCTGGCCGCGTTGCCGTCCGAGCTGAAGAAACGTACCCGTCTGTTTGTAATCGGCCAGGACGACCCCAAGGTATTCCAACTGCAGAGCGCAACATTGGGCTTGGGCGATAATGTGCAGTTCCTTAAGGGGCGTAGCGATATTCCGCGCTTCCTGCTGGGTGCCGACCTGTTGATCCACCCGGCGTATAACGAAAATACCGGCACGGTGTTGCTCGAAGCCCTGGTTGCTGGGTTGCCGGTACTGGTCTCGGCTGTGTGTGGTTATGCCCATTACATCGCCGAAGCCGACAGCGGCCTGGTCCTGAGTGAGCCGTATGAACAATCGCAGCTCAATGAGTACCTGACGCGGATGTTGACCGATTCTGCACAGCGCGCGGCCTGGAGCCGCAATGGGTTGGCCTTCGCTGAGACGGCTGACCTCTACAGCATGCCGCAGCACGCTGCGGATGTGATTCTGGCGGAGCCAAAACCATGAAGTTGATGCTTGCCGAACCATTCAAGACCCTCTGGGCCGGGCGCGATGCGTTCGCCGCTGTCGAGGGGTTGCAAGGCGAGGTGTACCGGGAACTCGAAGCGCGTCGCACGTTGCGTACCGAGGTGGAGGGGCGTGGCTATTTTGTGAAGATTCATCGCGGGATTGGCTGGGGCGAGATCGTCAAAAACCTGGTCACCGCCAAGCTGCCGGTGCTGGGGGCGGGTCAGGAGTGGCTGGCAATCCAGCGCTTGCAGGAACTGGGCGTGCCGACCATGACCGCTGTTGCCTATGGTGAAAGCGGTAGCAACCCCGCCGACCAGCACTCGTTCATCATCACCGAAGAGTTGGCGCCCACTGTCAGCCTGGAAGATTTCAGTATCGACTGGCTCAAGCAGCCGCCCGAGCCGCGCCTCAAACATGCGCTGATTGCCGAAGTGGCGCGCATGACCGGCATGATGCATCGCGGCGGGGTCAATCATCGGGACTGTTATATCTGCCACTTCCTGTTGCACACCGATACACCGGTCACTGCCGACAACTTCAAGCTATCGGTGATCGACCTGCATCGCGCCCAGACCCGCGACAAGATCAGCAATCGCTGGCGCGACAAGGACCTGGCAGCGCTGTATTTCTCGGCGTTGGACATTGGCCTGACCCGCCGCGACAAACTGCGCTTTCTCAAAGGTTATTTCCAGCAGCCGTTGCGTCAGATCCTCGCCGAAGAAAGTGCTTTGTTGCTGTGGCTTCAGGCCAAGGCCGACAAACTCTACGCACGCAAACAACGATACGGGGATGCGCTCTGATGGCGGGTTGGAACCTGGAACCTGCCTATGCCGCCCTGGCGGATGACTTTGGAAGCCTGGACGCGGTATTTGCCCTCCAGGGCGAGCAACTGACCCGCGATCCGCTGTCGGAAGTGATCCGGGTCGAGCGCGCAGGCGTGAACTATTACGTCAAGCGCTACGTGGGTGCCGGCAAAGGCTTGCGCCGTTACCTGGGCAGGCCGCGGGTGAAATCCGAATGGCAGAACCTCAAGCGCTTTGCCAAATGGGGCATCCCTACGGCTGATGTCGTCGCCTGGGGCCTGGATCGCAAGGGTTTGGCCTATAACCGTGGGGCGATGATTACCCGTGAGCTGCCCAGGACTGAAGACTTGTCGGTGCTGGCCGAGCGCAATGACGAGCGCCTGAAAGACCCCCAGTGGGTCGATAGCATCAGTCGCCAGCTCGCCGAATACACGCGCACCATGCATGAGCACCGCTTCACCCATAACGACTTGAAGTGGCGCAACCTGCTGGTGGACGACCAGCGCACCCTGTACCTGATCGATTGCCCCAACGGCGATTTCTGGCGCGGTTTCTGGCTCAAATACCGCATCACCAAGGACCTGGCCTGTCTGGACAAGGTCGCCAAATATCACCTGTCGGCCACCCAGCGCCTGCGGTTCTACCTGCAATACCGCCAGAGTGCGCACTTATCGGCGTCGGACAAGCGGCGAATTCGTCACGTGGTGAAGTTTTTTGAGGGACGCGAATGAGTGACTTCCTGGCGGCCGAAGACCGCGCCTTGCTTGAGCGCAACGGTCTGACGACGTTCGATGCCCTGTGGGCCAAGCAACTGGATGCAGTGGATGAGCCCAATACCAGTCACGGTGGCTGGAGCAGTGTGTATCGCCTGGAGATTGAAGGCCAGGGCTACTACCTCAAGCGCCAGAGCAACTACCTGACGCGCACCTTGCACCGGCCGTTTGGCGAGCCGAGTTTTGCTCGCGAATTCCGTAATATCAGCCTGTATCGAAAGCTCGGAATCCCTGCATTGCAGGCGGCGTTCTTCGGTGAACGCAAGGTCGAGGGCGAGCGCCGGGCCATGCTGCTTACCCGTGCGCTGGATGGTTGGAATGACCTGGATTCGTTGCTGGAGCAGTGGCCGCAATTGAGCGCCGCCCAGCACAGTGCGATCCTGTTGGCGTGCGGCAAGCTGGCGCGTCATCTGCACAGCGTCGGGCAGGTGCATGGCTGTTTTTACCCCAAGCATATTTTCCTGCAGGCCACTGCTGAGGGTTATGCCGCGCAGCTGATCGATCTGGAAAAAACCCGCCCGTTGCTGTTTGGCTGGCGTGACCGGGTGAAGGATCTGGAACCGCTGCTGCGTCGCGCGCCGCAATGGTCGGACGCGCAGGTGCGCCAACTGCTGGCGGCGTATCTTGAGCAGGCCGAGGACAGTGACCTGGTGTCCACTTGGCACCAGCGCCTGACCGCACGCCGCAGCCACAAGGAGAACCGCTGATGCGTTTATCCGAGCTGAAAAATGCCGGTCGTAGCCCCAGCCTGCCGTTGACCGTCGATCTGGCGGATGCGGCGGGCCCGGGGCAGTTGCAACTGCTGAGCCTGTTGCGGGTATTGCCCGGGCAGCGCTACGTGGGAGCGGCGGTGTGGCGTGGTCGCCCGGTGCTGGCAAAATTGTTGGTCGGCAGCAAGGCCGCGCAGCACTTTCAGCGTGAGCTCAAGGGGGTTCGCCTGTTGGCCGAGCAAGGCCTGACCACGCCATTGCTGCTGGCCGATGGCTTGCAAGACGGCGAGGGCGGCTGGTTGCTGTTTGAGTTTATCGAAGGCGCCCAAAGCCTGGCCGATGCCTGGCACACCGTCGAGCATTTGCCGCCGTTGGCGGACGAGCAAGCCGCCGTGCTCGCCGAAGCATTGGGCGCAATTGCCCAGATGCACGCCAAAGGCCTGTGGCAGGAAGATCTGCACCTGGACAACCTGCTGCGCCAGGACGGCAAGTTGTATTTGATCGATGGCGCGGGCATCCGTGTCGAAGAGGCGGGTAAACCGTTGTCGCGCAATCGAGTGTTGGAAAACCTCGGCGTGTTTTTCGCCCAACTGCCGAAAAATCTTGAGCCGTTTACCGAAGAATTATTGGTGTACTACCTGCTGGGTAATGGCGAGCACGCCTTGCCGCTGCAAGCCCTGGAAAAGCAGGTGCGCAAAGTCAGCGCCTGGCGCCTGAAAGACTTCCTGGACAAGACTGGCCGCGAATGCACGTTGTTCAGCGTGGTGCGTGGCGCCTTTGGCTTGCGTGCGATTCGTCGCGAAGAAGAAGCGGCTATGTTGCCGGTGCTGGCGCAGGCAGACGCATTGCTCGACCAGGGCCACCTGTACAAAACCGGCGGCGCGGCCAGCGTGGCCAAGGTCGAAGTGGCCGGTCGGCCATTGGTGATCAAGCGCTACAACATCAAGGGCTTCGCCCACTGGCTCAAGCGCTTCTGGCGCCCGAGCCGGGCCTGGCATTCCTGGCGCGAGGGTAACCGCCTGGCGTTTCTCGGTTTTGCTACGCCCAAGCCGCTGGCGGTATTGGAGAAGCGCTTTTTCTGGTTGCGTAGCCGTGCATATCTGGTCACCGAGTTTTTGCCAGGGCCGGACATCATCGAGCGTTTTGCGCCGTATGTTGAAAGCGGCGATGCGCCCCAGAGCGAGTTGCAAGCGCTGGAGCAGTTGTTTGCCGAGCTGATCCGCGAGCGCATCAGCCATGGGGATTTCAAGGGCCATAACCTGTTCTGGAATGACGGGCGCTGGGCGATGATCGATCTGGATGCCATGTGTCAGCACAGTTCCGTTGCCAGCTTCGCACCGGCCTATGCCAAGGATCGCGCGCGGTTTATGCGCAATTGGCCGCAAGACAGTGCGTTGTATCAGGTGATCGATCAGCGGTTGCCTAAAACCATCGTGGTTTCAGCGGGCGCTTGAGGTCCAATGTGGGGGGCTTGCCCCAATGCCCTGTAGGAGCGAGCTTGCTCGCGAAAAAACCATAGATGCTGCGTTTATTCAGGATGCACGCGTTATCGTTGACGTTTTTCGCGAGCAAGCTCGCTCCTACATTAGAATTGATATTCAGCCCCGGCGCCTGCATACCACGAGCGCCCCGGGGCTGCTTCGTAGTAACGCCTGTTGCTGTCACCCACGATCACTGACCCCACATATTGGCGATCCAGCAGGTTATCCAGGCGCAAGGTCTGGTGAAAGGTCCAGTGTTCGACCTTCTGCTCAAACCGTGCCCGCCAGTTGAATACGCTGTAGCCCGGTGCGGCGTGTTGGCTGTTGGTGTCTTCGACATAGACTTTGCTGCGGTACAGGCCTTCGATGGCGGTACTGACCCAGTCCCGTGGTTTCCAGTTCAGTTCGGCGAACAGAGTGGTTTGTGGCACGCCGGGCAGGTAGTTACCCTTGTCGATGGTGTTGGTGCCGCTGGTGAAATCACTGTCGTAGGTTGCTTGCAGTCGGGTATAGGCGAGGCTGGTACTCCAGTGCTCGCTCAGCTGGCTTTCCATACCCAGTTCGAAGCCGCGACGCAAGGTGCGACCGGCGTTCTGGTAGCTGGTGCGGCCTTCATCTGATTTGTTGATCACAAGTTCATTTTCGGTGGTGATCTGAAACACTGCGGCATTTATCCGCGTGTTGTTCAGTTGCGCCTTCACACCTATTTCATACTGAGTACTTTCAGACGGCTTCAAACCGAAGTTAAAGCCCTCGACGTTGCCCGGTGCATAGGCCAGCTCGGCCTGGGTCGGGGTTTCAAAGCCCTTGCCTGCGCTGATGTAGCCGCGCAGATCGGGCGTGAACGCATACATCACGCTCATCGAAGGCGTATTTTTCTGGTAGGTCTTGTTGCCGCTGGCGTCGCCATTGCTCAGGAATTGATCATCGACGTCCATTTGCATGGTGCTGTGCCGGATACCGGCTTGCAGAGTCCAGCGGTCGAGGGCCCAGTTGGCCTGGATATACGGATCGAGGCTACGAGCCGTGTCGATTTCGTCGCGGCGTAGCTGGCCTTTCACGCCGAGGGTGTTGCCGTTGTAGTTCTGATAGCCGTGACGGCTGTCTTCGCTTTGGTCGAAGTCCAGGCCGGTGATGATCATCAAGTCGCCGGGCGCACTGTCGATCGGCTGCATCCAGCGCACGCTGCCGCCGTAGAACTTGCGGTCGAATTGCACTACGCCACCGCCGCGCTCGTTAGGCGGTGTTCCTTGTCTAATTGATAGATACTGAATCACGCTACGTCGCCCTGTATAGGCGTTGACCTGCAAGGTTGCACCACCGAAATACCGCTCGTAATTCATCCCCAATTGTTGATGATCGATACTTTTACGCGTGTTGTATTGCAAAGCCGCCGTGTCTACCGAGCGCGGGTCTGCCTTGTATGCTTCCCATTTTTGCCCCAGCGGATCCTGCGTACCGTTCTGCTCCAGGCTGCTGTAGATCAACGCCAGCTTGCTGTCGTCATCCGGCTCGACGTTGAGCTTGGCGAAAGTCTGGTCGCGCCGGGCGCTGCTGTGGTCGCGGTAGCCATTGGTGTCCATGCGCGAGGCATCGAGCACGAACCCGGCACCGTTGGCCGCGCCTTCAGCAGTGAGGTGGTTCTTGTTCAGGCCGTCGCTGCCCACCAGAGTTTCGGCGCCGACACGCGGCGGGCCTTCGCCGTCGCGGGAGAACATTTGGATAACGCCGCCGGCGTTACTGCCATACAGCGTTGCTGCCGGGCCGCGCAGCACTTCGATGCGCTCGGCGGTGTCGAGGTTGAAGGTTGCAGCCTGGCCCTGACCATCCGGGGTGCTGGCGGGGATGCCATCGGCGATCAGCTTGATACCCCGTACGCCAAACGCCGAACGGGCGCCGAAGCCGCGGGACGAGATCTGCAAGTCCTGTGCATAGTTCTGGCGGTTTTGCACCACCAGGCCGGGCACGCGGGACAGCGCTTCGGAGGCGTTGATGCCCAGTTGGCCGTCGCTGATCTGTTCGCGGTTGATGCCGTCCACTGAATAGGGCAGGTCGAACGTCGGGCTGGCGCTGCGCGAACCGGTGACCACGCTGGGGTCCAGCATCAGGGGCGCATTGTCGGCCTGGGCGTTGTTGCACAGGCCCAGCAGTAAGGCCAGGCAGGTAGGGGCAGAAGGAGTCATGAAAAGGCCGAGTGGGTAGCGCACGCAAGTGAGGGCACGCAAATGCTACAAGTTTAACGACTCGCCCTCTGTTTTGCCGAACTCCTTACCGCTGGGCGCATTAGGACGCTTCCTACGGTTAGCGTCGACTGTGCAAGCTGAATCCCGGTTTCTGTGGTGCTAGGTTTTCGGTCTTTAACAACAAGAAGAATTAACTATGTGGATGCCTGTTCTGCGGTTGCTGGTATTGCTGGGAGTATCGTTGGCCATGGGCAGCTGCGGCACTGGGACCACGGTGCTGCGTGGCGATGATGTCACTGTTCTGGAACTCAACAGGACGAAAACCTACTGCAAGTCTGTTCCGCGAGTTTATAGCGGCCTGGTTTATGACCTGTGTGTCTTGCATGGGCCGCCAAACTCTGCGAGTGGGCTCTCCTTGAACGGCATTCCCTGGGTCATTCTGGATGCGCCGGTTTCCGCCGTCCTGGACACGCTCGTCTTGCCCTATACGATCTACCGCCAAAGCGCCGATGGCAGCATCGAGCTGCGCTAACAGCTTCCTACTGCTTTTAAGCTATAATCCCGCCCTTTAGCTGTTTCTCGCCCAGGCGAGAGGCACACTTTTTTCAGGCGCGATGCGCCTGTATGCAGACTAAAAGAGGCTAGACCCCAGTGGCATTGACGATTCTTGGCCTGTCCGGCGCCCTTAGCCATGATCCTTCCGCAGCCCTGTATATCGACGGCAAGCTGATCGCGGCCGCCGAAGAAGAGCGCTTCGTACGCGACAAACATGCAAAGAACCGCATGCCCTACGAGTCGGCGAAGTTCTGCCTGGAGCAGGCTGGCATCAAGCCTTCGGACGTTGACGTGGTGGCGATCCCATTCGCCCCGATCAGCTTGTTCGGCGAGGCACGCTGGCACTACGCCAAGCGCTACTGGTACGCCCCGGACCGCGCCCTCGACGCGATCCTGATGGGCAACCGTCGTTACAAGCGCTATCGCAACAAGATCGTCTGGTGCCTGGAGCAACTGGGCTTCGATCCGAAGAAAATCAAGATCGAACCGGTTGAACACCACTTGGCTCACGCTTCCAGCGCCTACCACTGCTCGGGCTTCCAGGAAAAAACCGCGATCCTGGGCATTGACGGCAAGGGCGAGTACGCCACTACCTTCTTTGGCTACGGCGAAAACGGCAAGATCCACAAGATCAAGGAATTCTACGATCCGGACTCTCTAGGGGGCCTGTACGGTGCGATCACCGAGTTCCTCGGTTTCGAGATGCTCGACGGTGAGTTCAAGGTCATGGGCATGGCGCCGTACGGCGATGCCAGCAAATACGACTTCTCGCGCCTGGCCTCCTTTGAAAACGGCGAGCTGGTGATCAACACCGACTACGCCAACGTCATTGGCCTGCGCCGCTACAAAGAGAAGGGCAAGGGTTTCTACTTCTCGCCAAAACTGATCGAGTGGTTGGGCCCCAAGCGCGAAGGCGACATTGCCGACGAGCCGTACATCCATTACGCCGCCAGTATGCAGGCGCTGTTCGAGAAGCTGGCCCTGCAGATGATCGACCATTATCTGGGCGACATCCTCAAGGACACCGGCAAGCTGGCCTTCGCCGGCGGCTGTGCGCTGAACGTCAAGCTGAACCAGAAAATCATCGCCCGTGACGACGTCAAGGAACTGTTCGTGCAACCGGCTTCCGGCGATGCCGGCACCGCCGTCGGTGCGGCGGCCTACGTGTCCCATGCCCGTGGCGTACCGGTCGAGAAGATGGAACACGTCTATCTCGGCCCGTCCTACAGCAACGAAGACGTGATTGCCGCGTGCGCCAAGCACGAGAGCAAGCCGAACTGGCGCAAGATCGAGAACATGCCCAAGCGCATCGCCAGGATCATGGTCGACGGCAACCCGGTGGCCTGGTTCCAGGGCCGCATGGAGTTTGGCCCGCGTGCCTTGGGCGGTCGTTCGATCATCGGTTGCCCAAGCGCCACCGGCGTGGCTGACCGCATCAACCACCAGATCAAGTTCCGCGAGCGCTGGAGGCCTTTCTGCCCGTCGATGCTCGACACCGTGGCCCCGCAGATGATCAAGGTCGATCACCCGGCGCCGTTCATGACCTTCACCTTTGAAGTGTCGCAAGAGTGGAAGACCCGCGTGCCGGAAGTGGTGCATGAAGATGGGACTTCCCGCGCCCAGGTACTCAAGCGCGAATACAACCCACGCTACTACGACATGATGAAAGAGCTGGAAGTGCTGACCGGCAACGGCGTGTCCCTGAACACCTCGCTCAACCGTCGCGGCGAAGCGATGATCTGCTCGCCCACCGATGCGCTGAACATGTTCTTCGGCTCGGACCTGCAATACCTGATCATGGAAGACATTTTGGTCGTCAAGGACGGCGTGGACCCTTATGACGCGCTCGGCTGAACGCCACATCCTGCAGTTCTGCCACGGCTATGACGGGCCTTTCCTGGACTGTGCCAGGCAGTACGCCAGTTTGTTTGCAGGCACAGGTTATAAGGTGACCACGGTGTTTCTCACTGGGGTCGCCAACCCGCAAGTGGCCGCTGGTTGTGCGTCTGATGAAGTGTTGTTCATGGAGTTCAGCTCCAAGGCCATTCGTGGGCTGAAGCTGGGCGCTATCCGCGAACTGCGCAAAATCGCCGCATCGCGCAACTTCAGTTTCTGTATCGCTCACCGGTTCAAGCCGATCTATATCGCTTTGCTTGGCACACGGCTGCCGGTGATCGGGGTACATCACGCCTTTGGTGATTACCAGCGCGGCAGCCGCAGGCTGTTTGCCGGGATTTTCCGCAAGCGCCTGAGCCTGCTGGGGGTTTCTGACGCTGTGCGTGATGACATGCGCCGCTGCCTGCCGGCCTGGCCCGCAGCGCGTATTCAGACCTTGTATAACCGCATTGAAGTCGACGCGTTGCAGGCTATTCAGGTGCCTGCGTTAGAGGCGCGCGATGCCTTGGGCTTGTCGCCGGATGACTGGGTGGTTGGCAATGTTGGCCGACTGCACCCGGACAAAGACCAGGCCACTCTGCTTAAGGGTTTCGCTCTGGCGCTGCCGCACTTGCCGGTCGAGAGTCGCCTGGCGATCCTCGGTACCGGGCGCCTGGAACAAGATCTGAAAGCCCAGGCGCGGGAATTGGGGATTGCCGATCAGGTGCTGTTTCTAGGCCAGGTGCCGGATGCGCGCCGCTATTTTCGGGCATTTGATGTGTTTGCCCTGAGCTCCGACCATGAACCGTTTGGCATGGTGCTGCTTGAAGCCATGGCAGCCGGCGTGCCGTTGCTTGCCACGTCCTGTGGTGGCGCGCGGGAAGTGGTCGAAGGAGTGGGTATCCTGTTCCCCTTCAGTGACGCTGAACACCTCGCCCAAGGGTTGCGACACCTGGCGGCGATGGATCAGCATCAACAACGCCAGTGTGCCGAGATGATGTTGGAGCGCCTGCGTACATGTTTCTCGGATCAGGCGGTACGCGATACCTTCTGGCAACTGCCGCACGTTATTGAACTGACCGCGGGGGTTTGATGCTCAATCGATTCCAAGGCTGGCGCGAGCGGGGCTGGTCAGTCGTCGACGCACCTGCCTATGACGAAGCCTGGCAGCGTTTTGGCGGCAGCGTCGCCACCCATCCACAGGTGATCGAGCGCCTGGCCGGGCTGGCTGATATTCCGGTGCGCTATCTGGCCTGGGAGCAGGGCGGTGAGCGGCAGGCATGCATCGCTACCTGGGGGCGCGACCTGGCGTTGTCCAAGAACGTACTCAAGCAAGCTGGCAAGAAAGGCCTGTTTGACTTGGGGAATGCCGAGCTGATCCTGCCAGCTGCCGCCAATGCCGAGGCGCCGTTGCGTCACCGTGCACGCTACCTGTCGATCTTGAACGAAGGCCGTTTCAGCGGTCTCAAGCCTCAGGCCGAGCAATTGGCTATGGCACGTACTCCGGAAGAACTGTCGAAGAAATTTCGCTACAACCAACGCCGCGAACTGCGCTTGCTGGAGGACGCCGGTGGTGTGGTACGGCCGGTGAGCGAGTTTACCGCCGCTGAACTGGCGGCGATCTATTGCGATCTGTTCTTGCGCCGCTGGGGCTTCGTCGCCACGGGGGCCGAGCACATGGCTGAGGTGATCGGGCTGCTGCGTGAGTGGCTGATCGGCTCGGTGATTTTCCTCAACGATGCACCTATCGCCGTGCAACTGGTGTACCGGGTCGAGTCGCCGGAATGGATCAGCGTGGAGTACGTCAACGGTGGAGTGGATCCCCAAACCCGCTCATTCAGCCCGGGCAGCGTGTTGAGCTTCCTCAATACCCAGAGCGCCTGGGAGCAAGCGCGCGAGGTCGGTAAGCCGCTACGGTTTTCCTTCGGGCGCGCCGACCGTGAATACAAGGACCGTTGGTGCAATCCTGTACCGGTGCTGAGCGTATGAGCCGCAAACAACAATTGCTCAAGCGCCATCGTCGCAACAAACGCGTTGGTCTGTTGATTGGCCTGCTGTTGCTTATTGTGATCGGCGTCTGGGTTGCGTGGTGGCTGCCCTTTGTACTCGGCGTGCTGGCTTGGGTCGCGCATGAGGCGTGGTTTGCCGACCATCTGTTTTATGCGCCCGATGAAGATTATCGCTACAGATTTGCGACGGATGCCGAAGTAGCGGGGATTCGCTTGGAAGGTGGGCGGCTGCTGACGGATCAGCGCTTGGCGGCCGATGCGACCCTGGTATTGGCCGTTAAGATCAAGAGTAGCTGGTTGGGGCGTTTTTTTGATCCTGTCGTAGCAATATCCGGCGGCGAAAGCCCGGATCGCCAAGCCTTCGAGCGTGGTGTGAACGGCATGCGTTACCTCAACCTCAGTGGCTTGGCACCTGCCTTGATGGCGGGTGAACTGAGACTGCGCGGACGGTTCTGCGACGTGCAGGGGCCACCCAGGCTGTGGGCCTGGAACCAGCCGGATTACTTGGCGCAGCGCGTGATGGTTATCGCACCCCATGCCGACGATGCCGAGCTGGCCGCGTTCGGTCTTTACAGTCAGGCGCGAGCGCCGTGGATCGTAACCATCACCGCCGGAGAAATCGAAGCCGAGCACTATCGCGACATGGGCATGGACCCGGTCGAAGCCTCAAGGCTCAAAGGTCGCCTGCGTGCCTGGGACAGCATTGCTGTACCGCGTTGGGCCGGGGTGCCGCAGGCGCAGTGCGTGCAGTTGGGGTATTTCTGCCTGCAGCTGTCGGCGATGCGTGCCACACCCGATCAGGCGGTCGCCTCCCGAGAAGCCGATCTCAAGGATATTCGTCTGTTTCGCCAGTTCAACCCTTTTCCGTTGCCGGCCGATCGGGATGGTTTGCCAAGCTGGAATAACCTGTTGGCCGATCTGCGTCAGCTACTGCTGACGGCACGGCCCGAGGTGATTGTGCTGCCTCATCCCGTTCTCGACCCCCACCCTGATCACATCTGCGCTCAGCAGGCAGTGATTGAGGCCCTGGCGGGACTGGAATGGCAGCCCGCGACGATATTGGGTTACGCCAACCATCTGCATGACAATGATCGTTGGCCGATGGGCGACACCAGCACTGGCATCGCCTTGCCGCCGCAGTTCGATGACACGCTTGAGCTGAGCCCGTTCAGCTTGCCGTTGTCATTGGCGCAACAGCGCGACAAGGCTATGGCGCTCGGCATGATGCATGACCTGCAACCCCCAGCGCCGTTCAAGCGTCGTTTGCGGCGTTGGCTGCAGCGTGCATTGGCCGGTCGGGCGCCGTCCCCCTATGGTGATAACGAATTTTTCCGCAAGGCCGTACGACGGCATGAGTTGTTCTGGCGTTTGTGAAAGGGAAAGTCATGAAAGTTTTGTTTCTGGTGCAGAAAGAGCAGCGTGCGATTCTGGATCGCTTGTATGAAGGCATCGCCCAGCACTGCGAGTGTGATACCCGCTGGTTGAGCAGTGATGAGCAGCGCAATCTGCGTGGTTACTTTCGGCGTGAAGTCGATGTGAGCCGCTATGACCGTATTGTGTTCTTCCTGCGCTTCAAGCAGGAAATCCGTCAGGCCGGCTTTATTCGCACGATCCCGAACCTGGTGATTCTCGAACACGACGCTTACCAGAACTATATTCCCTGCAAATACACCGGCAAGTTCAGCACACACTACCGCCGTTTGCCGTGGGCGCGAGTCATCAGCTCCGGTTATATGGTTACCGAGCGCCTGCGCGCCGAAGGCTTTGACGCAGTATTCGTGCCCAAGGGCTACGACCAGGCACTGCTGCAGCCACAGGATCGCGAGCGTGATATCGAACTTGCGTTTGTCGGTAGTACCAACAGTGTGGCTTATAGTGGCCGCAAGGCGCTGCTCGATGAACTGGCAAAGGTTGAGCCTTTGGTGGTGACGCGCACGAAGTCCGGTGAGGAATATTGCGCGACGCTCAACCGCATCCGGTTTTTCGTCAGTGCCGATGTGGGCATGGGCGAGTATATGATCAAGAACTTCGAGGCTATGGCCTGCGGGTGCGTGCTGTTGGCTTTTGATCAGGGCGCAGGGGAAAACGCTGCGCTGGGCTTCGAGGATATGGTCAATGTCGTGTTCTACAAAAATATTCCACAGTTGCAGGAAAAGCTGGCGACCTTGCGGGCCGATCCTCAATTGGCCGCAGACATTGCCCGCAGCGGCCAAGCGCTGGCTGTCAGCGAGTTCAGTTTTGCACGTATAGGCCAGCGGATTGTGGAAGCGCTTGAACCACCCCTGCGGCCGCAGGCTCCCATGAGTTTGCTGGAAAGACTGCGCCTGAAGCTGGGTATTTGACCGATGCCAGGTGGCTGTAAATGATGGTTACACGATACTTTTGAGGTTTTGATGCAATTCTCTGATCAAAGTGACATAACGCTTGTCGTGACTAGCTGCGGCCGCTTCGATCTGTTGAAGCACACGCTCGAGAGCTTCGACCAGTTCAATACGGCGGATATCCGTGAGGTCATTATTACCGAGGACTCCGGCGATGACGCTGTTCGCCTGGCGATCCCGGAGCACTGGCATGACCACTGTGTTTTTTTCGTCAACCGACCAAAGCTTGGACAGCTGGCATCCATAGATCTGGCCTACCAGTCGGTCAAGACTCCTTACATATTCCACTGCGAGGACGATTGGGCCTTTTATCGACCGGGGTTTATCGAGGATTCCAAGACAGTGTTGCAGCAGCGCCCGGATATCCTTCAGGTTTGGTTGCGTAACTACGTGTACGACTTGCAAGTGCACAGTCCCTATATCCATCTGGGGCCGCGTGAGGTGATCGGCGGTGTACCGTGTTATCCGTTGCTGTCCGACAAGCCGGAGTGGCAGGGTTTTTCGCTTAACCCTGGCCTGCGGCGGATAAAGGAATACCGTTTGTGCGCGCCGTTTGCAGGGTTCCAGGGCGAGAAGGGGCTCTCCAAGCGTTACGCGCAGTTGAACCTGGGTGCCGTGACTTTGGAAGGTGATGCGGTCCTTCATACCGGTTTCGGCTTGCACGTGTCGACGTCAGAAGAGCGCGTAACGAAAGCGCGACGCAAGCGAAGGGAGCGAATCAAACTCGCGGCGATGCTGGTCCTTGGGCTCGGCATCGGTTGGTTGATCCATCAGTAATTACGAATCGCCGTACGCACGCCGCACAAGGTTTTCTCGATGAGTATTCTCAACATCATGTGGGCCGGTGGTACTGCATTTGCCTCGGTGCAGAAAGTACATCAGCAAATACTGTCCCACGCCGACAAATCTGTATCTGTGCATACCTGGCTGCTGCAGGGGCGTGCGATCAGGAATGATTGCCTGACTGAGCAGCCCGTAGAGTGGGATCTGTCCTCTGCACGGCTAAAGGGGCGGCATTTATGGAAGCTGCTGATGCCTTGGATGCGCGCGCGCTTTCAAAAAGCCTTGCCAGAGGATTTGCAAGTTGTGCTCCTTGATGGGATTGGTGTCGCACGAGTGCTTCTACCCGTGCTCAAGCGCTTGCCACATGTGCGCGCAGTCGTGATTTTTCATGGCACCACACGTTTGCGCAGCGTTGATAAAAAGCTGATTGCGCAGTTCCCCGCGTCGCAACTCACGTTGACCGCGGTATCGCAAACCCTTGCCGGCACTCTCGAGTGTTATTTGCAACGGCCGGTGGCGGTGCTGCGCAGCGCCTTCGACCCTGCCGTTTTCCGTGCTGCGGCGCTGCCCCGTGAACAGGCTCGCACCCGTCTGGGGTTGTCTGTGAGTGACTCGCCGGTGCTGGGTGCGGTAGGTCGGTTGGTGGACGGCAAGGGGTTTGCTTGTTTGCTGGAGAGTTTCGCTAGCGTCTCGGCCGATAAACCGGACGCCCGCTTGGTGATCATCGGCGAAGGGCGCGCACGGGAAGCGCTAGAGGCGCGTATCGAGCAGCTCGGTTTACAGGGCCGGGTATCTCTTCCGGGGCATTTGCCTGAGGCGGCGACCCTCTACCGTGCGTTTGACTGGGTGGCGATTCCGTCCTCGGAAGAGGGGCTGGGGCTGATCCTGCAAGAGGCGGTAATGGCTGGCGTTCCCGTGCTGACCAGTGACCTTGCAGTCTTCCGCGAGCAACTGGGTGACGCAGGCTGGTACGCACCCGTCGATGATCCAGTTGCCTGGGGCGAGCTGATGGAGCGCGCGTTCGCGACGTCCTGCGACGCGGTGGTCGAGACTCAGTCGCGGGTGCTGGCACCTGAACAAGCCTGGGATGACTTCAAGCAGACCACAGAGCGGTTGTTCTCATGCCGCTAGCAGCGCTTGCTCCAATGCTTGCATTGGAAAGCGTTCGTTCAGCTTCTCGCGCGCAATATAGCGTGCGAAATGTTGCAGGTTGCGCCGTGCGAGCTCCGGGTTCAGTGGTGCGCGCAAAAAACGCATATCCGCCACGTCGATCAGCCCCATCTCGTTGTCCGGTGTGACGACGATATTGCCTAGGTGCAGGGAGCGGAAGTAGATCCCCGCGCCATGCAGGCGACGAATAAGTGCTACCAGTGGGTCGAGGTTCGCGTGCCAGTCAAAGCCTTCCTGGCTGGAAATCTGGCGCAGTGTTTCCCCCGGCAACGGGCGGTACAGCACTGCCGTCATTCCGGGCGTGGACAGTTGGAAGAACGCCAGTACGGTCAAGGTTGGAATCCCGCGCTGTTGCAGTTGCGCGACGTTATCGATGAATCGTTTGGAGTAGGGGCGAAACAGTGCGGAAGAAAGCAGACGTTTGCGGCGAAACAGTTTAAGGATGTTTCCGTCGGCCAGCAGGTAGACTTTGGGGCCGTAGCTGTCCTGTTCCAGGATTTTGGCGCCTTCAACCATCGAATTTAAATCGGCTTGGGGAAGCCTTGAACATTGCATCGTTGGAAAGCCTTGTGGGAATAGCGGGGCACAGTGATCGGCAATAATGCCGAAAGTTTTGGATTTTAACCATGCCGGCCTGGCAGGTTAAACGGATTCAGGAGCGGGTGATGCAAGCAAGTCGTTGGGCGCAGGGGTGGATGATTCTGGGTTTGCTGTGGTTTTTGCTGGCAATTGCCTTCGCGCCGACCAACAAGATTTATCAACAAGGGCTGACGCTTTTTCTCTGGCTGCCGGCGATGGTGTTTGCCTGGTCCGCGCGTGAGCAGCTTAAGGCCGTATGGCATGCCCAACGCTGGTTGTGCCTGATGGTGGGCCTGCTGGCCGTCTGGGGCTTGATCAGCCTGTTGTGGACCAGCGCCGAAGACCCTTCGCGCGAGGCCAAGCGCTTGCTGTATATCGGTGTGTTCCTGTTGTTTTTCCCGGTGTTCGCGTGCGGCCAGGCCGAGCGCGTTATTCGTGTGATGCAGTGGGGCGGTTTTGGTCTGGCATTGTCGTCGCTGGTGGCAATCGTCAAGTTTTATGGCTTTGAGCACAATGCCTGGTCCTCGCGCCTCGAAGGTCTGGGCCAATTGTCCCACCCGATCCTGGGTGCCTATGTCATTGGTCTGGCTGCCATATGGCTGCTGCACTGGCTCCCTCGTGGCCGCTGGATGCAGATGATGTGGGTACTGTCCATCGCGCTCCTGGGGCTGTTCGTGGTGTTGAGCCAGAGTCGCGGTGCCGCGCTGGCATTATTGCTCACTGTTGTGGCAATGCCGGCCTGGTACCGTGATCGGCGCACTGTGGTCGTTGCGATCGGCGCGGTCATAGTGGCGGTGGCGGTATTTTTTGCCATGCAATCGCTGATGCTGGCCCGTGGTGTTTCTTACCGGCCACAAATCTTCATGGCGGCGCTGCAGATGATTTCCGAGCATCCGTGGACCGGCCTGGGGTTGGGGGGCGGTTACAAGGTATTTGCCGATAACCTCTATTTCGATCACACCCACAACTTGTTCAGTCACGTGGCAATCGAGTTGGGCCTGCCCGGCCTGTTGCTGTGGTGCGGCTTGTGGTTCGGTGTGCTGTGGCAAGCCTGGAAGGCGCGCGACACCCTCTACGGCAAGGGAATCATCGGGATGTGGGTGTTTTCGTTCCTGGCCATGCAGTTCGACGCTGCCAGCCTGACAGGCACGCCGCGGGCCGAGTGGTTCATCTCCTGGTTGCCGGTCGCACTGGCCAGTGTTTTGGTCTGGGCTCGGGCCAAGCCCGATGCTTGTGATAAAGTTCGCGTCCTACCCGATCAGTGAGCTTGACCATGAGTGACGCACCGCCCAAAGCGGACCAAGAGTCCAGCCTGAAAATTTATCTCAGGCTGCTGGGCTATGTGAAACCCTACGTTGGCATGTTTCTGCTGAGTATTGTGGGCTTCGTGATCTTCGCGTCCACCCAGCCGATGCTCGCCGGAATTCTCAAATACTTCGTGGACGGCTTGAGTAACCCGGACGTGGTGTTCCTGCCCCAGGTCCCGTTCTTCAAGGATTTGAAGCTGTTGATGGCCGTGCCGTTGCTGATCATTCTGATCGCTGCGTGGCAAGGGCTGGGGTCCTTCCTGGGCAACTACTACCTGGCCAAGGTTTCCCTGGGGCTGGTGCATGACCTGCGCGTCCAGCTGTTCAATAAACTGCTGGTCCTGCCTAACCGCTACTTCGACTCCCATAACTCGGGGCATTTGATTTCCCGTATTACCTTCAACGTGACCATGGTCACCGGCGCGGCCACGGATGCAATCAAGGTTGTGATCCGTGAGGGTCTGACGGTGGTATTCCTGTTCGGCTACCTGTTGTGGATGAACTGGAAACTCACCTTGGTGATGCTGGCGATCCTTCCGTTGATCGCGATCATGGTGGGTAGCACCAGTAAGAAATTCCGCAAGCAGAGCAAGAAGATCCAGGTGGCCATGGGCGACGTTACCCATGTGGCCTCGGAAACCATCCAGGGCTACCGCGTGGTACGCAGCTTCGGTGGCGAAGGTTATGAGCAGCGCCGCTTTGCCGCTGCCAGCCAAGGCAATACCGACAAGCAGCTGCGCATGAACAAGACCGGCGCGGTCTATACGCCGATGCTGCAACTGGTGATCTACACCGCCATGGCCGTGCTGATGTTCCTGGTGCTGTTGCTGCGTGGCGATGCCACGGCCGGTGACCTGGTAGCCTACATCACCGCCGCAGGCCTGTTGCCCAAGCCGATCCGTCAGTTGTCGGAAGTCAGCTCGACGATCCAGAAGGGTGTGGCTGGCGCCGAGAGTATCTTCGAGCAGCTGGATGAAGAACCTGAGGTGGACACTGGGACGGTTGAGCGTGAACGCGTCAGCGGCCGCCTGGACGTGCGCAACCTTAGCTTCACCTACCCGGGGGCGGAGCGTGAAGTGCTCAAGAATATCTCCTTCAGCGCAGCGCCTGGTCAGATGGTCGCCCTGGTTGGACGCTCGGGCAGTGGCAAGTCGACCCTTGCCAGTCTGATACCGCGTTTCTATCACCACGAAACCGGAGAAATCCTGTTGGACGAGGTAGAAATCGAAGACTACCGTCTACGCAACCTGCGCCGGCATGTGGCCCAGGTGACCCAGCATGTCACCCTGTTCAATGACACCGTTGCCAACAATATTGCCTACGGGGACCTTGCCGACGCTCCGCGTGCCGACATCGAGAAAGCCGCTGCCGATGCCTACGCCATGGACTTCATCTCCGAGCTGCCAAATGGTCTTGACACTGAAGTCGGTGAAAACGGTGTGCTGCTCTCCGGTGGGCAGCGTCAGCGCCTGGCAATTGCCCGGGCCTTGCTGAAAAATGCGCCACTATTGATTCTGGATGAGGCGACTTCTGCACTGGATACCGAATCGGAACGGCATATTCAAGCAGCGCTGGACAAGGTCATGAAGGGCCGTACCACTCTGGTAATCGCGCATCGCTTGTCGACTATCGAGAAAGCTGACCTGATTCTGGTAATGGACCACGGCGAGATTGTCGAGCGTGGTACACACGTCCAATTGCTGGCCATGGGCGGCTATTACTCGCGCCTGCACGCCATGGGTCTGGACGAACCGGTGAAGAACGACATTACCTGATGCTGTGGGGCGTGCAATACGCCCCGATGTTTGTATCCAGCCGCTTACAGGCTTGACCAAAGCCAAATAATTCGCTGCCTATCGTTTGTTATGTTGGCCTTCTCGATTCGAATGAGAACGAGAAGGCCAACCTTCTTGCGTGGGTGATGAAATGTTGCAACGTCTATTCTGGAAACTGCTTCCCAAGCAACAACGGATGTTTCTGATGGGGCGGTTGTCGGTAGTAGATCGTCAGGCGGTGAACAAATCCCTGTCTGGGGCGATCGCGCTCAATCCTGCTTTTGAGCGACGCAGGTGCGTATTTATCCACGTGCCCAAATGTGCGGGCAGCAGCGTCTGCTCCGCGCTTCTGGATGGACGCTGGCCGGGGCATCTGCCCTATTACTGGTACCAGCAGCAATTCCCGGAACACTGCGAACGCAGTTTCAAGTTCGCTTTCGTACGCGATCCGCTGGAGCGTGCCTACTCGGCCTATACCTATCTGCGCAGCAGTCAGACCGATGGCCGCGATCAGCAAGCTCGGACGCTGTTGTCCAGCTACCGAGACTTTGACCATTTCGTGGCGGGGTGGCTGCACCCGGACAACCTGCGCCGCCAACTGCACTTCGCCCCACAGACCGACTTTCTAGTCGATCACATGGGCCTGATGGCCATGGATTTTCTCGGGCGCCACGAGTCATTGGATCTAGACTTCCAGTACCTGTGTGAACGCCTCGGCGTGAACGCATCCTTGCCGCATCTGAATACGTCCCTGGCTCGCCGCAGCGAACCGGTCAAGACGTTTTGCTCCACGCGTACCCGCCGCCTGGTTCGGCGTGCCTATATACGCGACTACGAGGTCCTGGGTTATGAGTAACCACTCTCTATCCAATGAATCTGCCGTCATCCGGCCCTTTGCCTTGTCGTTATCGGTGCAGGCGCGGGCGGCACTCAAGCATCAACAACCGTGCTGCCTGTGGCTGACGGGCCTGTCCGGGTCCGGCAAGTCGACCCTGGCTAATGCCCTTGAAGTGCGGCTCAGCGAGCAGGGGCGGCATACCTTCGTGCTCGATGGCGATAACTTGCGTACCGGTTTGTGCAGTGACCTTGGTATGAGCGATACGGCGCGCAAAGAAAATATCCGACGCATTGGCGAAGTGGCGCGGCTCATGGTGGATGCCGGATTGATAGTGATTGTCTCGGCCATATCGCCATTCAGCATTGATCGGGCGTCGGCCAGGGCGTTGTTCGGGGTTGGGCAGTTTTTTGAGATTTACATCAGTACGCCGTTTGCCGTTTGTGCCCGGCGTGACCCCAAGGGCTTGTACCGTGCGGCGCTGGACGGGCGTATCAAGCGGTTCACCGGCCTGGACAGCCCTTACGAGGCGCCGCTGGCAGCCGACTGCGAGATCAACACCGATACGGTGGGCATAACCGAGGCGGTGGATCGTATTCTGGCGGGCGTGCTCAAAAAATGATCAGTTTTGCTACGTGATGTACAGCGGTTAAAGCTCTCGAACTAGACGGCGCTCACCCTGTGTTAATATCGCTGCCCTGTTCATTTTGTATGTGGGTTGCTCCATGAAGTTGTCCATGCCGCGATTCAATCAAGCCGCTGTCTTGGTGGTCGGCGATGTCATGCTCGACCGTTACTGGCATGGTGGTACCTCACGGATTTCCCCTGAGGCGCCGGTACCGGTCGTCAAGGTCGAGCAAATCGAAGACCGCCCAGGTGGCGCTGCCAACGTCGCGCTCAATATTGCTGCCCTCGGCGCTCCGGCCTCCCTGGTGGGGGTGACCGGCGACGACGAAGCTGCCGAAAGCCTGGCCAACAGCCTGCAGGGGGCTGGCGTGCGTGCACTGTTCCAGCGCATCGCCCATCAGCCGACGATCGTCAAGCTGCGGGTCATGAGCCGTCATCAGCAGTTGCTGCGTATCGATTTCGAAGAACCCTTCGCCACCGACGCCCTGGCCCTTGGCGATCAGGTCGAGGCACTGCTCGAAGGTATCAAGGTGCTGGTGTTGTCCGACTACGGCAAAGGCGCCTTGCAGAATCACCAGGTGTTGATCCAGGCCGCCAAGGCTCGCAACATTCCGGTACTTGCCGATCCCAAGGGCAAGGACTTCTCGGTTTATCGAGGCGCCAGCCTGCTCACGCCCAACCTCAGTGAGTTCGAAACCATCGTCGGCGGTTGCGCCGATGAGCACGAACTGGTGAGCAAGGGCGCGGTGCTGATGGCCGACCTCGATCTGGGCGCCCTGCTGGTGACCCGTGGCGAGCACGGCATGACCCTGCTGCGTCCGGGCCATCCGGCGATGCACCTGCCGGCGCGTGCCCGTGAAGTGTTCGACGTTACCGGTGCCGGTGACACCGTGATTTCCACCCTGGCGGCGTCTATCGCGGCCGGTGAGGAGCTGCCCCACGCCGTGGCCCTGGCCAACCTGGCCGCAGGCATTGTGGTGGGCAAGCTGGGTACTGCTGCCATCAGCGCACCGGAATTGCGCCGTGCGATCCAGCGCTCCGAAGGTTCGGAGCGCGGCGTGCTGGGCCTGGAGCAATTGCTGCTGGCGATTGATGATGCCCGGGCCCATAACGAAAGCATTGTGTTCACCAACGGTTGCTTTGACATTCTGCACGCCGGGCATGTGACGTACCTGGAGCAGGCGAGTGCCCAAGGCGATCGCTTGATCGTCGCGGTCAACGATGATGCATCGGTCAGTCGCTTGAAAGGCCCGGGCCGCCCGATCAACAGTGTGGATCGGCGCATGGCGGTATTGGCGGGTCTGGGCGCAGTGGACTGGGTGATCAGCTTCTCCGAGGGCACCCCGGAAAACCTGCTGGCCCAGGTCAAGCCGGACGTGCTGGTCAAGGGCGGTGACTACACGGTTGAGCAGGTGGTCGGTGCTGATATCGTCAGTGCCTACGGTGGCACAGTAAAAGTGCTGGGGCTGGTTGAAAACAGCTCTACTACGGCGATTGTCGAGAAAATTCGTAACAATGATTAAAGTCGATCCATTGATATTGATCACTGGCGGCGCGGGCTTCATTGGCTCGCACCTGGTGGAGGCGCTGGTAGCCAAGGGCTATCGCGTGCGTGTGCTGGATAATTTGTCCACTGGCAAGCGCGGTAACCTGCCGTTGGACAATCCGCAGGTGGAGCTGCTGGAGGGGGATGTCGCAAATGCGACGTTGCTGGCGCATGCCGCTGTCGGTGCGATGGCGGTGGTGCACTTGGCTGCGGTGGCTTCGGTACAGGCGTCAGTGGACGATCCGGTCAGCACGCACCAGAGCAATTTTGTCGGCACCCTGAATGTCTGCGAAGCCATGCGCAAAGCTGGTGTAAAGCGCGTGGTGTATGCATCGAGTGCTGCGGTGTATGGCAACAACGGCGAAGGTGCGTCGATCGACGAAGCCACCGTCAAGGCACCGTTGACGCCCTACGCGTCCGACAAGCTGGCCGGTGAGCATTACTTTGACTTCTACCGCCGCCAGCATGGCCTGGAGCCGGTGATCTTCCGTTTCTTCAATATATTTGGGCCTCGGCAGGACCCGTCATCGCCGTACTCCGGCGTGATCAGCATCTTTAGTGAGCGCGTTCAGCAGGGCCTGCCGATTACCGTGTTTGGCGATGGCGAGCAAACCCGTGACTTCATGTACGTGCAAGACCTGGTCGATGTGCTGGTGCAGGCTATCGAGTCCCCGAATACTCCGTTGGGGGCGATCAACGTAGGTTGGAACCGTACCACTACGCTTAAGCAGGTATTGCAAGCTCTGGAGGAGGTGGTGGGCACGTTGCCAACCGTCACTTACGGGCCGGCGCGCTCGGGCGATATTCGCCATTCGCGCGCCAACAATCAGCGATTGCTGGCGAGTTTTACACTGCCTGAGCCTACCCCTTTGAAGATTGGGCTGGAGCGCTTGCTCAATAGCTGATCAGCGCTTGCTCGCGCCTACAGTTTGTTTTTCTTCGGCACGATCTTGCGCAGCATCTGCCGCGCCTTGCCGGTCAAGCGCTTGAGCTTCGAGTCCTTTTCCGGTTCTGCGAGGCCTTGCTGGCGCAGCCAATCCTTCCAGCGAATCCGCTCATCGCGCACCAGCCAGCCCTCTTGCCGGGCAAAGCTTTCCGCCAGGTACAAACCGCGTGTGCTGGCCGGGTAGAGCTGATCTTTCTTGACGGTATACAGTTCGGCCAACGGCTCGCCGTCTTTCAATGGCATCAGGTACAGGTCCGGACGCTGGCGATCCAGGCGCGCCACCAGTTGGTCGCCTTCCAGGCGCTCATCCACATGGAACAAGCTGAGGGACTTGGCTTCCTTTGGCACTTCCAGGCGCAAGTCATAGATCAATTGCAGCGACGCCGTCGGCAGGTGCACGTAGGCCCGTGGGCGCTCGATCAGTTGCGTGGTGGCGCAGCGTACCGGGCGTGCGGCGCCGGACAAGGGGCTCAGACGAAACGGCAGGGCTTCGCGGTAATGCAGGGCGGCGGAGTAGGGCGCCGGTAGCCAGGTGTCGTTGAAGCGCCCGCCGAGCCAGCCTTCAGGCGTCTCCAGCAGGCACTCTTCGGCAATTTCCTGTATGGCGGTATGCAGCGGCAGGTTCAATTCATGGGCCGGGACGTAGCCGGAGATCAGCTTGAGCACCACATCGCCGCGGTCCTGGCGACGCTGGCGCACCAACACCCAGTAATCCTTGTTTTGCCAGTGCAACGTCAAGCGCACAGAAACGCCGAGGTTCGCCAGTTCCAGGGCGAAGCGTTCGGCGTCCGGCACCTCGACCGGCTTGCGCCGTTGCAGGGTTTGGGCGAAGTTGAGCGGCATACCGACGCTCTGGTAGCTCAGGCCTTCGGGGGTGGCTTCGACGTGCAGCGGCAGTGTCTTGAAGTTGCTGGGGTTCTTTCTTATGAGCGTACGCGGCATGTCGGCTCCTTTGTGCGACGGGGTCGGCCGCGTGGGCGGCATCAGAGTTGACGGATGACTCGGGCAGCGGTTGCCACGTTATGGGCCAGGTGCAGCGGATTAATGGTCCCGACAATAGCACTGGCGACGCCCGTTTGCGCAAACAACAGCTGGAAACTGGCATGAATTGGATCCATTCCTGGCTCCAGGCACACATGACCGCTGGCCAGGGCTTTTTTTACCAGGATGCCTTTGCCATGGGTGGTCGCGTAATCGATCACGGCTTTCTCGGACTGTTCATTGAGGTTATAGGTGACCATCGCGCAATCGCCCTGTTCCAGCGCCTTGATGCCGCCTTCGACGGTTTTGCCGGAGAAGCCGAAACCGCCAATCTTGCCGTCCTGCTTCAGTTGGCCCAGGGTCTGGTAAACCTCGCAGTCGTTGAGGATATGCAAGTCGTTCCCGTCGGAGTGCACCAGCACCAGGTCGATAAAATCCGTTTCAAGGCGTTTCAGGCTGCGTTCGATCGACATCCGCGTATGGGCCGCGCTGAAATCGTGATGAGACACCCCATCGGCAAACTCTTCGCCGACCTTGCTGACAATCACCCAGTCGTTGCGCTGGCCACGCAGCAGCGGGCCCAGGCGTTCTTCACTCATGCCATAGGCGGGCGCGGTGTCGATCAGGTTGATGCCCAGCTCGCGAGCCTGGCGCAGCAGCATTCGCGCCTCGTCGTCGCCAGGAATCTGAAAGCCGCTGGGGTATTTAACACCTTGATCGCGGCCCAGCTTGACGGTGCCCAGGCCCAATGGCGACACCAGCAGGCCGGTGTTGCCCAGTGGGCGATGCAGGTCGTGCAGGGTTGGCAGGCTCATGGCAACAGTTGCTCCCAGGCGGGTTGGCCGATTGACGGTTTTGGCAGCTCGGGCAGTGGGGTACTGGCGCCGGGGCGGATGCCGTCGCGCTCCAGGGCGTGGAGGACGCGATCGGCGAAGTCCGGCGCCAGGGCCAGCTTGGTCGGCCAACCGACCAGCAGGCGGCCGTTCTCGGCCACAAACGCGTTGTCGGGGCGGCTCAGGCCCGATTGCAGCGGCTCGGCGCGCTCTACCCGCAGGGTCGCCCATTGGGTCTGGCTCATGTCGATCCAGGGCAGCAGTTGCGCCAGTTCTTTCTGTGCGGTAGCAATTTGTTCTTCAGGTGTACGCGCCACGCCGTCGGCCTCGGCGATATCCCCGCCCAGGTACCATACCCAGTTGCCATCGGCGGCCGGGTGGGTGGTGACGGTGATGCGTGGCTTGGTACCGCCGCCCAGGCAGTGGGCGTATAGCGGCTTGAGGCCCGGGCCTTTGGCGATGATCATATGCAGCGGGCGTTTTTGCATGGCCGGCTGGCTCTGGCCCAGGGCGGCGAGCAGATCCGCGGTGCCGGCGCCGGCGCTCAGCACGATACGCTGGGCACGGATCTCGCGGCCATCGACCTTCAGGCCCACCAGCGTATTACCGTCCAGCAACGGTTCGATGTGCTGGCCCGCAAGCAAGCCGTCACCTGCCAGTTGCGCCAGACGCTCGATCAAGCTCGGCACGTCCACCACCAATTCCGCCAGGCGATAGACCTTGCCCTTGAAGCGGCGGTCTTGCAGGGCCGCAGGCAGCTCCTCACCCTTGACCTGATCGACGCGGCCGCGCACGGCCTTGCTGGCAAAAAAACTGGTGAGGTTGCCGGCGAGCGTGCCCGGGGACCACAGATAATGAGCCTGGGACAACACGCGCACGCCGGACAGGTCCAGCTCGCCGTCACCCGCCAGGGCTTCACGCCAGCGGCGCGGCATGTCGGCAATGGCTTCGGAGGCGCCGGTGAGGGCGCCGTGCAGGGCGTATTTCGCACCGCCGTGAATGATCCCCTGGGACTTCACGCTTTGCCCGCCGCCCAGGCTGGCGCTTTCCACCAGCACCGTGGAAAACCCCTGGCGGCGCAGGCGCGCATTGAGCCAGAGGCCGGCAACCCCGGCGCCGACAATCAGAACGTCGGTGGAAATAACGGATGGCATCGGCGACCTCAGTGTTCAAGACAAGAGGCGCAGTATACAGGCTGTTGAGTGACGGTCAGTGCCCGACGGTTTTCGAGAACAGCTGAATCACCACCACGCCCAGCACAATCAGGCCCATGCCCAGCATCGCCGGTACATCCAGCTTCTGCCCGTAGATGAACAGCGCCGCGACGCTGACCATCACAATCCCCAGCCCGGCCCAGACCGCGTAAGCCACGCCCACGGGCACGGTGCGCACCACCAGGGTGAGCATCCAGAACGCGACGCCATACCCCACGATCATCAGCAGCAGCGGGATCGGTGTGCTCAAGCCTTTGACCGCCTTCATGGAGACAGTGGCGATCACTTCCGAGCAAATGGCAATGGCCAGGTAAGCATAGGCGGCATTCATTGGGGTAATCCTCGGTGTGGTTTCAAAATCTGTCGGTATTCTAGTCGTTTGCCAGATGGGGTAAAGTCATTACCTATCTGGAATGGAGATGGGTTAAGCCATGAGCGTGCAGTGGAATCTGGAACAGATGCGCCTGTTTGTCAGCGTTGCCGAGCAGCGCTCGTTCTCTGCCGTGGCGCGCGGGCAGCGCAAGGCGCAATCGGCGGTCAGCAATGGCATCGCCCTGCTGGAAGCGGACCTGGGCGTCAGCCTGTTCGAGCGCAGCAGCGGCCGCCAGCCACGCCTGACCGAAGCCGGCAGCGTGTTGCTGGAGGAAGCACGTGAAGTACTGCGCCAATGCGAGCGACTCAACGGCAGGGCACTGTCCCTGACCCGCGGCGAGGAAGCCTGCCTGCGCCTGGCCCAGGATGAGGCGATGTTGTTTCAGCCGGTGCTCGATAGCCTGGAGGCGCTGGCGGTGCAATACCCGCTGCTGGAGGTGCAACTGTCCAGCGCCGCCCAGGGCGATGTGGCGCGCAAGCTGGTGGAGCGTCAGGCGGATCTGGGATTGTTGTTCTACCACGACCAAATCCCCGAGGCCCTTGAGCGGCGGGTAGTGGGCAGTGTGGAAATGGTCACGGTGTGCGGGGTGAATCATCCGCTGGCCAACGAAACCTATGTGACGTGTCAGCATCTGGCCCAGCATCGACAGTTGTTGATGTCGACCCAGACCAGTGTCTATCCCGGCAGCGAAGCGGCCAGCCCTCTGGTGTGGCGCGCCGACAGTTTCTACGTGTTGGCCGAATGGCTGATGAGCGGTCTGGGCTGGGCCTGGCTGCCTCGGCACATCGTGCAATACCCGACCTACCAGCAACAGATGGTTGAGTTAGCCAGCGAATGGACACCGCCGGCGCTGGTAGTGGAGCTGGTATGGCGGCGCGATGAACACCTGGGTCCCGCCGCCCGCTTCCTGGCCAAACGATTTGCCGAGTGCTTGCAGGCGATCGACTGAAAAAGCCGATAAACTCCGCCGCCATGAATAGAACTCTCTACAGCTGTCTGTTTTACCTGGCGCTGCCGTTGGTGGCCTTACGTTTATGGCTGCGCGCGCGCAAGGCACCGGCCTATGCCAAGCGCGTGGGCGAACGGTTTTCCTGTGGCTTGCCGGTGATGCGCCCCGGCGGCATCTGGGTGCACGCCGTTTCGGTGGGCGAAAGCATTGCCGCCGCGCCGATGATTCGCGCGCTGTTGGCGCGTTATCCACAACTGCCGATCACCGTCACCTGCATGACGCCCACCGGTTCCGAGCGTATCCAGGCGTTGTTCGCCAATGAGCCGCGCATCCAGCATTGCTACTTGCCGTACGACTTGCCGTGCGCCGCCAAGCGTTTCCTCGACCGTGTGCAGCCCAAGCTGGCGGTGATCATGGAGACCGAGCTATGGCCCAACCATATTCATGCTTGCGCCCAACGCGGTATTCCGGTGGCGCTGGCCAATGCACGGTTGTCGGCGCGCTCGGCCAAGGGCTACGCCCGCTTCGCCAAGCTGACGGCACCGATGCTGGCGCAAATGAGCCTGTTTGCCGTGCAGACGCAAACCGAGGCCGAACGCTTTCGCAGTCTGGGCGCACGCCCTGAAACCGTGGAAGTGACTGGCTCGATCAAGTTCGACCTGACCGTCGACCCCCAGTTGACGGCCCACGCTGCTGACCTGCGTGAACAGTGGGGCGCCAGCGACCGGCCAGTGTGGATCGCGGCCAGTACCCACGAAGGTGAAGATGAAGTCGTACTTGCGGCCCATCGCCAATTGCTGGCGAGCTATCCCAATGCGTTGCTGATTCTGGTGCCGCGCCACCAGGAGCGCTTTGGCCCGATGTTCGAGCTGAGCGTGCAGCAAGGGTTTGCCACGGTGCGTCGCTCCAGCGGCGAACCGGTCACCGAGCAAACCTCGGTGTTGCTCGGCGATACCATGGGCGAGTTGCTGTTTCTCTACGCCCTGGCCGACAGTGCCTTTGTGGGTGGCAGCCTGGTGCCGACCGGCGGGCACAACCCGCTGGAGCCGGCGGCACTGGGTAAGCCGGTGATCATGGGGCCGCACCTGTTCAACTTCCTCGAAATCAGCACGATGATGCGTGATGCCGGGGCGTTGCGAGAGGTGGACGATGCCGATGGGCTGGCCGAGGCGGTGCGACAGTTGTTCGAATTGCCCCAGGACGCACGCAAGATGGCGCAGGCGGGGCTCAAGGTGATGCAGGCCAACCAGGGCGCGTTAAAGCGTTTACTGGATGGCTTGGACAGACTGATCAAACACTGACAACACCAACCCAATGCAGGAGCTGGCTTGCCTGCGATAGCATCACCTCGGTGTACCAGATGTACCGAGGTGTCTGCATCGCAGGCAAGCCAGCTCCCACATGGGTTCGGGGGTGCGCTTAATAGCCGGGGCGGGCCTTGAGCTGTTCGGCAGCGGCTTTGGCCAGGTCCGGCGGCAGGAAGTCCTTGTCCGGGTTGTAGTCGGCCTTGAGGTAGCGCGCCAGGTCTTGCAGGTCTCCAGGGTTCAGCGTGCCGGCGGCCTGTTTCAGACGCAGGTTGTCGAGGATGTAGTCGTAGCGGCTGTTGTTGTAGTTACGCACCGACGCGTACAACTGGCGCTGTGAGTCCAGCACATCGACGATGTTGCGCGTGCCCACCTGATAGCCGATTTCCGTGGCTTCCACCGCGCTCTGGTTGGAGATGATCGACTGGCGGCGTGCCTGTACCTGTTCCACGTCGGTGTTCACTGCGCGGTGCAGGTTGCGCGTGTTTTCCACCACCTGGCGGCGCAGGCCTTCACGTTGTTGCTCGGACTGGTCCAGGCGTGAATAGGATTCGCGCACTTGCGAACTGGTGAGGCCGCCGCTGTAGATCGGGATGTTCAACCGCAAGCCGATGGTGCGTTGCGACACATCGCCACCGTACGGGATAGGCAGCTGATTCGGGTTGCTGAAGCCCAGGGCGTCGTTGTCGCCTTTTTCGTATTGCGCAACCGCATCGAGGGTCGGCAAGTGGCCGGCCTTGCGCTGCCTGAGGGTTTCTTCGGCGGCGGTTACTGCGTAATTGCTGGCCAGCAGGTTGAGGTTCTGACGCCCGGCGGTTTCGACCCAGGCCTTGGCGTCGTTCGGCGCCGGCGGTAGCACGGGCAGCGTATGGACAATGCCCTGGATCGAGTTGTATTGGCGGTTGGTCAGGGTAATCAGCGCTTCGAAAGCGTCGTCCACCTGACGCTGGGCCAGGATGCGGTTGGCCCGGGCGGTATCGTAGCTGGCCTGGGATTGCAGTACATCGGTCTTGTCCGACAGGCCCACATCGAAGCGTTCGTTGGACTGGTCGAGCTGGCGCTTGAAGGCATTTTCTTCGGCTTTGGTCGACGCCAGGTTGTCCTGGGCGCGCAGTACGGCGAAGTAGCTTTCGGCACTTTGCAAAATCAGGTTCTGCTCGGAGGCCGACAGTTGCAGCGAGGCTTGCTCATTGACCGCTTGCGCGGCTTGCAGCTGGAACCAGCGGTCGGCACGGAACAGCGGCTGGCTCAGGGTCGCGCGCCAGGAGTGGGCGTCACGGTTGGCCGTGGCGGCCGGTTGATCGATCTGGGTACGCACGTTATTGCTGTCGGCACCGGCCGACAGATTCGGCAGCAAACCTGCGCGGGCCTGGGGCACCACTTCTTTTTGCGCGCCGTACTGCGCACGGGCAGCGGCCAGGTCGGCGTTGTTGCTCGCCGCTTCCTGATAGACGCTGACCAGATCGGTGTTGGTGGACAAGGGCGCTTCAGCTGCCCAGACCAGTCCGTTGGTCGCACAAGACACGGCAACAGCCAGTGAGAGTTTGCGCAGCATGAGGCGATCCCTAATTTTAATATTACGACTATAATTTAGCGCTCAAGGCTAAGGCTGGCCATTCCTGGCGTCAAGCCTTGAAGCAGTGCCCGAGTGTAGTGGCCGGGCCTGCGCACAACAATCCCACGATCACGCCATTCATCATGCTGAATGCACCGCTATTGGCAATTTGCCCACGCCATGGTCTAGACTGGCCGCGTTCTTGTCGGGGTGCCTTGTTGGAAGGCTGAGATCGGTAAATACCGGATCCCGTTGAACCTGATCAGGTTAGCGCCTGCGTAGGGAACAAGATTTCTCGTCACCCGGCGAGTCCTCTTGTGCTTCGTCCGGGATGTTGTTCGACAATCGAACAGCCCTCGTGCGCCAAGCACAGCACTGGTTCCAGTGCGTCCGTCCGTCACAGGTTCGCTCCGACAAACATCCACCGCCTGGATCAGTTGGAGAGCCCGTGATGAGCACTGAGATAAAAAATACAAAACCCAAAAATACCGTGCACCTGAGTGAATCGGCCAAGGTCGACTCCGGCTCCGTGCAGCCGTTTACCCGCTCGCAGAAAATCTACGTGCAGGGCTCCCGCCCGGATATTCGCGTGCCGATGCGGGAAATCAGCCTGGACGTGACCCCCACCGAGTTTGGCGGCGAAATCAACGCCCCTGTGGTGGTCTACGACACCTCCGGCCCCTATACCGACCCCAACGTCATCATCGATGTGCGCAAAGGCCTGGCTGATGTGCGCTCGCCGTGGATCGAAGAGCGGGGCGATACCGAGCGGTTGTCCTGCCTGAGTTCCAAATACGGCCAGGAACGCCTGGATAACCCGGACCTGGCCAACCTGCGCTTTGCCCACCTGCAAAACCCGCGTCGGGCCAAGGCCGGCGCCAACGTCAGCCAGATGCACTACGCACGAAAAGGCATCATTACGCCCGAGATGGAATACGTGGCCATCCGCGAAAACATGAAGCTCGAAGAAGCACGTGCAGCTGGCCTGCTCAAGCAACAACATGCCGGGCACAGCTTTGGTGCCAGCATTCCGAAAATCATCACGCCTGAATTCGTGCGCGAAGAAATCGCCCGCGGCCGCGCAATTATCCCGGCCAACATCAACCACACCGAGCTGGAACCGATGATCATCGGCCGTAACTTCCTGGTGAAGATCAACGGCAATATCGGCAACAGCGCCTTGGGTTCGTCCATTGAAGAAGAAGTGGCGAAAATGACCTGGGGTATCCGCTGGGGTTCGGACAACATCATGGACTTGTCCACCGGCAAACATATTCACGAAACCCGCGAATGGATCATCCGTAACTCGCCCGTACCAATTGGTACCGTGCCGATCTACCAGGCCCTGGAAAAAGTCGACGGCGTGGCCGAGGACCTGACCTGGGAGTTGTTCCGCGACACCCTGATCGAGCAAGCCGAGCAGGGTGTGGACTATTTCACCATCCACGCCGGCGTGTTGCTGCGTTACGTACCGCTGACTGCCAACCGCGTGACCGGCATTGTCAGCCGTGGCGGCGCGATCATGGCCAAGTGGTGCCTGGCCCACCACAAGGAAAACTTCGCCTACACGCATTTCGAAGAAATCTGCGAAATCATGAAGGCTTATGACGTCAGCTTCTCCCTGGGGGATGGCCTGCGCCCGGGGTCGGTGGCCGATGCCAACGACGCTGCGCAATTCGGTGAGCTGGAGACTCTGGGCGAGTTGACCAAGATCGCCTGGAAGCACGACGTGCAAACCATGATCGAAGGCCCCGGCCATGTGCCGATGCAACTGATCAAAGAGAACATGGAGAAGCAGTTGGAGTGCTGCGACGAGGCGCCGTTCTACACCCTCGGCCCGCTGACCACTGATATTGCGCCGGGCTACGACCACATCACCTCGGGTATCGGTGCGGCGATGATCGGCTGGTTCGGTTGCGCCATGCTCTGCTACGTCACGCCCAAGGAGCACTTGGGGCTGCCGAACAAGGATGACGTGAAGACCGGGATCATCACCTACAAGATTGCGGCCCACGCGGCCGACCTTGCCAAAGGCCACCCTGGCGCGCAGATTCGCGATAACGCCCTGAGCAAGGCGCGCTTCGAATTCCGCTGGGAAGACCAGTTCAACCTCGGACTGGACCCGGATACCGCACGGGCATTCCACGACGAGACGCTGCCGAAGGAGTCGGCCAAGGTCGCGCATTTCTGCTCCATGTGCGGGCCGAAATTCTGTTCGATGAAGGTGACTCACGAAGTGCGTGAGTATGCGGCCAACCAGCGTATTGAAGCGGTGGATGTGGACGTGGCCAAGGGCTTGGCCGAGCAGGCGGAGCGGTTCAAGCGCGAAGGCAGTCAGCTCTACAAGAAGGTCTGATCCCTAGGCGGCGGTGTCTGCACCGCCGTCATCGCGGGCAAGCCCGGCTCCCACAGTTGGCCGAGTGGTACACAGATTTTGTGTTCACCGCCGGTCCCCTGTGGGAGTCGGGCTTGCCCGCGATAGCGATCCGACAAACACCCAATCGCCCTCTGCAATAACACCCTTGAAGCGTCAACCGATCAACGGCGTGCCGGCATCAGCTCAGGCTTGATCACGCCGGTGAGGCGCGTATAGGGGAGGGTGATTTCGATCAGCCCCTGTGCGTAAGGGGCGATGGTGGCGACGTTGTACTTGAGCACGACACCACCACTGGTCAAGGCCACGTTCGGGGTTTTCTGGAAAGGCCAGTTCTTCAGGAACTCCGGGTCGCGGTCCATTTTGGTGTTGATCAACCAACTGTTATGCGCAACTTTCGCGGTGTTCCAGAATGCCTGCTCCTGGCCCGGCAGCAGCATATCGGCCAGGCTCAGTTCCTTGTGCAGCAGACGCGAGTAGTTGATGAAGCCACGGCCAGGCTCACCATGGGCCACGCCAGTGTCGAGGTAGCTGGACACTTCAACGATCACCAGTGCGTCATGTTGCTCACGTACCTTGGCTTGCAAATACATGCTGTGGCGGTCTGCCGATTCGCGCAGGAACTTGTCTCGATAAGCATTGAGCGTCGCAGGCACACTGGCGCCGGGCGTGGTGCGGGTCATCTGCAGCAGGCGCTGTTCGACCAGGCTGTCGAGTTGCGGGTCGGCGGGGAAGTGCACGGTATCGATGTTCACCAGGGGGCAGTCCGGGCTATTGCAGCCAGGTTTGATCTGTTCCGACTTGTCGGTCGTCACGTCCAGCGGCTTGAGCTGGCCGGGTTGGAACAGGCTCTGGCAAGCACCCAGGGTCAAGGCAATACAGGCCATGGAGGCGATTTTTAAAAGCGACATGTGTGTCCTTCGTAAATCGATGGAAAGCGAAAAGAGTAGCGCTTGGACTGCCAACAAGGCAGTCAGTTCGCCACTAGACTGATGGTGGGGAGTTTGACGTCCGCCGCCGGTCCCGGCAACCGGAAAGGGGCTGCATCAACGGGCATCGGCGCGTTAGGATGGCGCCCATTGCACGAGCTTAACGAGGGACACTATGACGGACATCGCGAAGTCGACGCCGAACAAGATTGAGATTGTTCAGCGTGACAATGCCTACAAGGGCTTCTACAAGCTCGATCGCGTGCAGCTGCGCCACGAGAAATTCGACGGTGGCATGAGCCGCGTGATCAGCCGCGAAGTGTTCGTTCGCCATGACGCCGTATGCGTGCTGCCCTACGACCCGCAACGTGACGAGGTGGTGCTGATCGAACAGTTCCGCGTCGGCGCCATGGGGCGTGCCGACAACCCCTGGTTGGTAGAAATGGTCGCTGGCCTGATTGACAAGGACGAGCAACCGGAGGAGGTTGCACACCGCGAGGCCGAGGAGGAAGCTGGGTTGGCGTTCTCCGCGCTGTGGCCGATCACCAAGTACTTCCCGTCGCCCGGCGGCAGTACCGAATTTGTCCACCTGTACCTGGGCCGTTGCGACAGCGCGGGCGCTGGTGGCATCCATGGATTGGAAGAAGAGGCAGAAGATATCCGCGTCACCGTCTGGGCATTCGAAGATGCCTTTCAGGCGGTGCGCGACGGCAAAATTTCCAATGCAGCCAGCATCATCGCCCTGCAATGGCTTGCGCTTAATCGCGCGGAAGTGAGGGGGTTATGGCAGTAAAGGCACGGGAACGTTATCGAGTAGACCTGATCGGGCTGCAAGCCGCCTGCGAGGCCAACTATGCGCGGCTGATGCGCCTGCTTCCCGATATGCGTCACGCCCCCGAGGCGCGGCGTATCGCCGTGACCCATGGCGACCAGATGCTCGGCGTGCTGACCCTGGAAGTCATCGTCAATTGCCCGTACACCACCACCCTGCGCGTGCGCCAGGAACACAGCCTGCCCTGGCTGCCGGTGCCGCAACTTGAAGTGCAGGTGTACCACGACGCGCGTATGGCCGAAGTGATCAGTGCCGAACATGCGCGACGCTTTCGCAGCATCTATCCTTACCCGAATGTGTTCATGCATCAGCCGGATGAAAAAGCACAGCTCAATGTGTTCCTCGGCGAATGGCTGAGCCACTGCCTGGCCCTGGGCCACGAATTTGAAGTTGTGCGCTAGATGTGAACTGAGCCTGTTTTCTCAGGTTTCCTCTTTGAGTCCTGCCCCAGCATAATCGTCAAATTATCCAAGCCTGTGATTGCCAGGGAGAGCGCCTTGCCTCGCGTACCCACCATAAACCCTGATGCTGCATTGTTGGTGCAATTGTCCGACAGCCATCTGTTTGCCGAAGCGGACGGCACGCTGCTGGGCATGAACACCCGTGAAAGCCTGCAACGAGTGATCGACCTGGTGCACGAGCAACAGCCGGGTATTGACCTGGTGCTGGCGACGGGCGACTTGTCCCAGGACGGCACGTTGGCGTCGTATCAGCTATTTCGTGACATGACCGCGCCCATCGGCGCGCCGACGCGCTGGATCCCAGGCAATCATGACGAGCCGCAGGTTATGGCCCATGCTGCTGTGCAGAGCGACCTGCTCGAACCTGTGGTGGACGTGGGCAATTGGCGCATCACCCTGCTGGATTCCGCCGTACCGGGTTCGGTGCCCGGTTACCTGCAGGATTCGCAGCTGCAATTGCTCGCCCAGGCCCTGAGCGAAGCGCCGAGCCGCCATCACCTTGTGTGCCTGCATCATCATCCGGTGTCCATCGGGTGTGCGTGGATGGAACCGATCGGCCTGCGCAATCCCGAGGCGCTGTTCGCCGTGCTTGACCGCTTCCCGCAGGTCAAGGCGCTACTGTGGGGGCATGTGCATCAGGAAATCGATCGCGAGCGCAACGGCGTGCGGTTGCTGGCCTCGCCGTCCACCTGCATCCAGTTCGCGCCGGGCAGTGAAGAATTCAAGGTCAGCGAGCAAGCGCCGGGGTATCGCTGGCTGCGCCTCCATGCCGACGGACGGTTGGAAACGGGGGTGGAGCGAGTCAAAGGCTTCGCTTTTACGGTCGATTACGGCAGCAACGGCTATTAAGACCTGCAAACACTGATCAAATGTGGGAGAGGGTGTCAGAGAGAGTGTGTACTCACACACAGCCTCGATCCCTGTAAACTGCGCCTTTTTGGCCCACGCACGGAGAGCCCGGCATGTCCGCTTCGATCCTGTATATCCACGGCTTCAACAGTGCGCCGGCCTCCAACAAGGCCAGCCAGTTGATCACCGTAATGGGCAAGCTTGGCCTGTCCGACCGGCTGCGTGTTCCGGCGCTGCACCACCACCCGCGTCAGGCGATTCTGCAATTGGAGCAGGCCATTGACCAACTGGGGCGGCCGCTGCTGGTCGGCAGCTCACTCGGCGGCTACTATGCAACCCATCTTGCCGAACGCTATGGCCTGAAGGCGCTGCTGGTCAATCCGGCGGTCAGCCCGCACCGGATGTTCGATGGTTACCTGGGCACCCAGAAGAACCTCTACACCGATGAGACTTGGGAGTTGACCCACGATCACGTCGCGGCGCTGGCCGAGCTGGAGGTCCCCGCGCCCCAGGATCCCGGGCGTTATCAGGTGTGGTTGCAGACCGGAGATGAAACCCTGGATTATCGCCTGGCCCAAGCGTATTACCGGGCCTGTGCCTTACGCATCCAGGCAGGGGGCGACCATGGTTACCAAGGGTTCGCCGAGCAGTTGCCGGCCTTGTTGAGTTTTGCCGGCATTGGCGCAGATCAGTATCAATCCTTCGATTTTTCGTCACTGTAAAAAATCGCAGGTCACTTTTTAATCGAACGACTCACGACGAGACCCCATGGCCACTCCCAGCGCTAGCTCTTATAACGCCGACGCCATCGAAGTCCTCTCGGGCCTCGACCCGGTGCGCAAACGCCCCGGCATGTACACCGACACCAGTCGGCCGAACCACCTTGCCCAGGAAGTCATCGACAACAGCGTCGACGAAGCCTTGGCCGGGCACGCCAAGTCGGTACAAGTCATCCTCCATGCCGACCACTCCCTTGAAGTGTCCGACGATGGTCGCGGCATGCCGGTGGACATTCACCCGGAAGAAGGCGTATCGGGCGTCGAGCTGATCCTCACCAAACTGCACGCCGGCGGCAAGTTCTCCAACAAGAACTACCAGTTCTCCGGCGGTTTGCACGGTGTAGGTATTTCGGTGGTCAACGCCCTGTCGACGCAAGTGCGGGTCAAGGTCAAGCGCGACGGCAACGAGTACCAGATGACCTTCGCCGATGGCTATAAAGCCACCGACCTGGAAGTGGTGGGCACCGTTGGCAAGCGCAACACCGGCACCAGCGTGTACTTCGCCCCGGACCCGAAATATTTCGATTCACCGAAATTCTCCATCAGCCGCCTCAAGCATGTGCTCAAGGCCAAGGCCGTATTGTGCCCGGGCCTGCTGGTCAGCTTTGAAGACAAAGGCACCGGCGAGAAGGTCGAATGGCATTACGAAGACGGCCTGCGCTCCTACCTGGAAGACTCGGTCAGCGACTTCGAACGCCTGCCCAACGAGCCCTTCTGCGGCAGCCTGGCTGGTAACAAGGAAGCCGTCGACTGGGCGTTGCTGTGGTTGCCCGAAGGTGGCGACAGCGTGCAGGAAAGCTACGTCAACCTGATCCCCACCGCCCAGGGCGGCACCCACGTCAACGGTTTGCGCCAAGGCTTGCTGGATGCCATGCGCGAGTTCTGCGAATACCGCAGCCTGCTGCCGCGCGGCGTGAAACTGGCGCCGGAAGACGTGTGGGAGCGCATCGCGTTCGTGCTGTCGATGAAGATGCAGGAGCCGCAATTCTCCGGTCAGACCAAAGAACGCCTGTCGTCCCGTGAAGCTGCGGCATTTGTCTCCGGTGTGGTCAAGGACGCCTTCAGCCTGTGGCTCAACGAGCACCCGGAACTGGGCCTGGCCCTGGCGGAGCTGGCGATCAACAACGCCGGTCGGCGCCTGAAGGCCAGCAAAAAAGTCGAGCGCAAGCGCATCACCCAGGGCCCGGCATTGCCCGGCAAACTGGCCGACTGCGCCGGGCAAGACCCGATGCGCTCCGAGCTGTTCCTGGTGGAGGGTGACTCTGCCGGCGGTTCCGCCAAGCAAGCGCGGGACAAAGAGTTCCAGGCGATCCTGCCGTTGCGCGGCAAGATCCTCAATACCTGGGAAGTGGACGGCAGCGAAGTGCTTGCCAGCCAGGAAGTGCACAATATCGCTGTTGCAATCGGTGTCGACCCGGGCGCTGAGGACATGAGCCAGCTGCGCTACGGCAAGATCTGCATCCTCGCCGACGCCGACTCCGACGGCCTGCACATCGCCACGTTGTTGTGCGCCTTGTTCGTCCAGCATTTCCGCCCATTGGTGGATGCCGGTCACGTTTACGTCGCCATGCCGCCGCTGTACCGCATCGACCTGGGCAAGGAGATTTTCTACGCCCTGGACGAAGCCGAGCGCGATGGCATCCTCGATCGCCTGGTGGCCGAGAAAAAACGCGGCAAGCCGCAGGTCACGCGATTCAAGGGCCTGGGTGAAATGAACCCGCCGCAACTGCGCGAAACCACCATGGACCCCAACACTCGGCGTCTGGTGCAACTGACCCTGGAAGACTTCGCCGGCACTTCGGAAATGATGGACATGCTGCTGGCGAAGAAGCGTGCCCCGGATCGCAAGGCCTGGCTGGAATCCAAAGGCAACCTGGCCGAGGTTCTGGGCTGATGCGCACAGGCTTCGCCCTGGCGATGCTGATGTTGAGCGCACTGGCAAGTCCCCACGTGGTTGCAGCCGGCATAGCGCAGCTGCAACTGGTGTCCGAGCACCCGGTGGACGGTATGCGCGGTGGTAACCTGTCGGGCCTGGCGTTGTGTGGCGCAGACTTGTGGACGGTTTCCGATCGCGATGATGATCAGATCTACCGCCTGGATACCCGTGCGCCGACCTGGAGCGCGCAAGCGTTGAAGATCGATCTGCCACCGGTGCCCGAGTCTGGTCTGCCTTGGGGGCTGCGTTCGCGTACCAAGGCTGCTTCGTTTATTCGCGGTGGCGACCTGGATTTTGAAGGCATCAGTTGTGATGCCGCAGGCAACCGTTACATCGTCAGTGAAGCCCATGCCGCCGTGTTGCAGGTGCCTGCGACGGGCGCGCCCGAGTGGTTGAAAATCGCGCCTGGCATGGTGCGTGAAGCCAGGGCCAGTGGCATGTTGCTGCACTTCAATGCTTTGTTCGAGGGGCTGGCGGTGAGCCCCGAAGGCAACCAGATCTGGTTGGCCGCCGAGCGTGAGCGTCGCGGCCTGATCTCGATCAAGCGCGGGCAGAGCGTGTGGGATTGCGATGGCCGTTGCGTGTTGCTGAGCGAGGCCGGGCAGGAAGTGCAGCCGGCGCAGTTTACCAACGCCAAGGCGGTATCCAATGACTTTGCCGACCTGGCGCTGTTCAATGGCAAGCTGTTTACCCTGGAGCGCAATGCGTTCCAGATTTGCCGGCGCGACACGGTCACGGCCAAGGTTGAGCTGTGCTGGTCGTTTGCCGATGAGACCCTTACGCCGCAGCGGCGTTATCCACAGCCTTACGGCCTGGCCGAAGCCCTGCTGCTGGACGCCGACGGCGCATGGATCGGTATAGATAACAATTTCGGCCCTCGCGCCGATGGTGAGAAACGCCCCGTGGTCTATCGTTTCGCCGCCCCTGCCGGTGGCTGGAGCGCCCAGCCATGAGCCAGCCGTTTTTTCAATTGACCCGGCGCAGCGGCAGTTCCGCTGCGCGTTACCCAACAATGATGAGGCCCGCATGAGTGACATCCTCGCAGACAGCTTAGATGGCGTAGAACGCCGGTCGCTGGCTGACTTCACCGAAAATGCCTACCTCAACTACTCCATGTACGTGATCATGGACCGTGCCTTGCCGCATATCGGCGACGGCCTGAAGCCCGTGCAACGGCGCATCATCTACGCCATGAGTGAGCTGGGCCTGGACGCTGATTCCAAGCACAAGAAGTCGGCGCGTACCGTCGGTGACGTACTCGGTAAGTTCCACCCCCACGGCGATTCGGCCTGCTATGAAGCCATGGTGTTGATGGCTCAGCCCTTTAGCTATCGCTATACGCTGGTGGACGGTCAGGGCAACTGGGGGGCGCCGGATGATCCCAAGTCCTTCGCCGCCATGCGTTACACCGAGGCGCGGCTGTCGCGTTACTCCGAAGTGCTGCTCAGTGAGTTGGGCCAGGGCACCGCGAACTGGGGGCCGAACTTTGACGGCACCCTCGACGAACCCCTGGTATTACCGGCACGTTTGCCGAATATCCTGCTCAATGGCACCACCGGTATTGCCGTTGGCATGGCCACCGATGTGCCACCGCACAACCTGCGCGAAGTCGCCACCGCCTGCGTGCGCCTGCTGGATGAGCCCAAGGCCACGGTCGAGCAGCTCTGCGAGCATATCCAGGGCCCGGATTACCCGACCGAAGCGGAAATCATCACGCCGCGCGCCGACCTGCTGAAGATGTACGAAACCGGCAAGGGCTCGGTGCGTATGCGCGCCGTGTACCACATCGAAGACGGCGACATTATTGTCACCGCGCTGCCGCACCAGGTGTCCGGTGCCAAGGTGCTGGAGCAGATCGCCGCGTTGATGCAGGCCAAGCCGTCGAAATTGCCGCAGGTTGCCGACCTGCGTGACGAGTCCGACCACGAAAACCCATGCCGCATCGTGATCATCCCGACCAACAGCCGGGTGGATCATGAAGTGCTGATGCAGCACTTGTTCGCCAGCACCGACCTGGAGTCCAGCTACCGGGTCAACGTCAATATCATCGGCCTGGACGGCAAGCCGCAGTTGAAGAACCTGCGCAACCTGCTGGTGGAGTGGCTGGAGTTTCGCGTACAGACCGTGCGGCGCCGCCTGCAATTTCGCCTCGACAAGGTCGAACGCCGCCTGCACCTGTTGGACGGCTTGCTGATTGCCTACCTCAACCTGGATGAAGTGATCCATATCATCCGCACCGCCGAGCACCCGAAAGCCGAGTTGATCGCGCGTTTCGAACTGAGCGAAATCCAGGCTGACTACATCCTCGACACGCGCTTGCGCCAATTGGCACGCCTGGAAGAAATGAAGCTGCGCGACGAGCAGGATGCGCTGCTCAAGGAACAAGCCAAGCTGCAAGCGCTGCTGGGCAGCGAAGCCAAGCTCAAGAAGCTGGTGCGCAGCGAGCTGATCAAAGACGCCGAAACCTATGGCGACGACCGCCGTTCGCCGATCGTCGAGCGTGCAGAAGCCAAGGCTCTGACCGAAACCGAGCTGTTGCCCAACGAGAAAATTACCGTCGTTCTGTCGGAAAAGGGTTGGGTTCGCTCCGCCAAAGGGCATGATATTGACGCCACCGGCCTTTCATACAAAGCCGGTGATGGCTTCAAGACCGCTGCCGCCGGGCGTTCCAACCAGTTTGCGGTGTTTATCGACTCGACCGGGCGCAGTTATTCGGTGCCGGCCCACACCCTGCCATCTGCACGGGGGCAGGGCGAGCCGTTGACCGGGCGCCTCACGCCGCCTCCGGGGGCGAATTTCGAGTGCGTGTTGCTGCCGGACGATGATTCGCTGTACGTCATCGCCTCCGACGCCGGTTACGGTTTCGTGGTCAAGGGCGAAGACCTGCAGGCCAAGAACAAGGCGGGCAAGGCGCTGTTGAGCCTGCCGAACAACGCCAAGGTCATTCTGCCAAGGCCGGTGGATGACCGTGAAAGCAACTGGCTGGCGTCGGTGACCACCGAAGGTCGCTTGCTGGTGTTCAAAATCAGCGATTTGCCGCAGCTGGGCAAAGGCAAGGGCAACAAGATTATCGGGATTCCCGGTGACCGGGTGGCCAGTCGCGAAGAGTACGTGACCGACATCGCGGTGGTCCCGGAAGGCTCTACCCTGGTGCTCCAGGCCGGCAAGCGCACGTTGTCATTGCGCCCTGACGACCTTGAACACTACAAGGGAGAGCGTGGTCGACGCGGTAACAAACTGCCTAGAGGTTTCCAGCGAGTGGATGCCTTGTTGGTAGAAACGCCGGTTTAAGGCGTACTAGGGGGCGTTCTCAATTAGTTTCCCCGTCGCGGGGAAACTAATTGAGAACGCCCCCTAGAGCACTCGATCTACGATTTAACCTGTAGATCGATGCTTTCGCGCTGGAGTCATGGCGCATATTCACGGATGATATGGCCTTTCCAGCGCCGGCGTGGCCGAGCGTGTCAGGTTATTTTTAGTATTACATTGTGGTTCGCCTTGTGGCAGCCACTTGGATGGGATGATGACTGCTCCACGCCTTCCTCTATTTTTGATGCTCGCTGGCCTTTTAGGGCTGGCGGGTTGCAGCACACACCAACCGGTGTCGCTGTACCAGCTGGACAGCGGTAGCCCGGCTCAGCCGGCCCAAACGGCTGGCATGGCGGTATTGCTCGGTCCGGTAGTTGTTGCCGATTACCTGCAACGCGAAACCCTGCTGCAACGTCAGAGCGACGGCAGCCTGCAAGGTTCCACTGATGGTCGTTGGGCGGGCAGTTTGTCGTCCGATATCAATCAACTGATGTTGCGTCAGGTGGCCGGGCAGTTGGACAGCCAGCGTGTGGTCCTGGCGCCAGGGCCGTCCGGTTTCACTCCGGATGTGCAGGTGCTGCTGACCATCACACGGCTCGACTCCGGCAAGTCGCAACCGGCGATTCTGGATGCACAGTGGCGCCTGATCGACCGTCGCGGGCAAGTACGTGATAACCGCATCGTGCACCTGCAGGAAGAACATACCGGCACCACCGCTTCCCAGGTCCAGGCCCAGGGAGTGCTGTTGCAGCACTTGGCACAGCAGTTGTCGGTAGCGCTTAAGCCATTGGCGAACCAGCCGCCGATAGCCGAGGTACAGCCGCGTAAACAGGCCCCTGCCCAGGCCAAGCCCGCAGCCCCGCAAAAGCCGAAGATGCCGATGGCGACGCCGATTCGTACGGACTTGGAAGTGTTCAGGTTCTGATCTGAATGGCGCACAAACAAAAGGCCCGCTGAATAAGCGGGCCTTTTTGTTGGGCTGTTCTGTAGGAGCGAGCTTGCTTGCGAAAAGCGTCAACGATAACGCGTGCTTTCTGAATAAACGCGGCGTCTGTGAGTTTTTCGCGAGCAAGCTCGCTCCTACAAAAAGCCTTGGTCTCAGGGCTTACGGGTTTCATGCATCCGCGCCAACTGCCGCTCCAGCATCGACGGATACGGCTCCATCAACCGTTCCACGCAGCTGGCGCCTTCAGGGCTGGCAATCGGGCGGATACGTGCGCGTTGGCGGATCAGCGGGTCTTCACTGATCTTGCGTTCCACCAGCAGCAGGTTGCGGCTGTGTTGGGACAGGGCCAGGGCATCCTGGGCGATCTCGGTGAGCAGCAGGTCAATCTGGCTCATGCCAAACAGGTCATCACCCACGGTTAAGCCAAGCTGCAATTGCAGGGTGATGCCGCTGTCGGCTACTTCGATCTGCAAGGCATGGCCCAGGGCGCGCAGCAATTCGCCGCAGCAGATTGCATTGGTCAGGTAGTCTTCACCGCTGTCTTCGCTGTGGAACAGCATCAGTGTGCTGCCATCGTTCAGGGTATGCAGTTCGCTCTGATAGAGCGAGGCGGCCTGGTCGAGGCAGTCGCGGTAGCGTTCGAGCAGTTCGGTCAGACGTGCACGGGGCAGGCGGCGCAGTTGCTCCTGGGAGCCCAGTTGCACGGCGAGTACGGCGCTGTGCTGCGGCTCGGTGTTTCTGACCACCGCAACGGGTTTTGGCGCAGTGGCCGGGGTCCCGGCGCAGGTATCGCGTAGATCGGCGAAGGGGTCTTCCTCGTCGAGTTCGTCTTCTTCGGCCTTGACCACATGGCGCGGCGCAGGCTTGAGGCCGGCGACCGGAGCACTTTCGTCAAAGCCCGGGTCGCGCAGATTGCGTACTTCAAACTCAGGCTCGTCGCTATAGTCGTCGGTATCGTCGTATTCGGGTTCAGGCTCGACTGGCGGCGCTTTAGGCTCCGGAGCGAAGCTGGCATGCAGCTGGCGCGCGAGGTCGCCGATTTCATCCTGGCGATCGGTAGCCGGGGTGTGTTCGTCGATATCGCGCAGCCAGATGCGCAGTTGCATCAGCGGTGTGGAGATATGCCGCCCCAGGCGCAGGCTCAAGGCCAGAGCCAGGGCCAGCAGGATCGCGCTCAAGATACCCATGCTTTGCAGGCTGATGGTCATCGGCTGCTGGAACTGCTGCATGTCGAGGCTGATACGCAGCTGGCCGGCTTTCACATCCTGAAAGGTGATGTTGCTCTGGTACAGGCCCTCGGCCTCACCCAGCAAGCCGTTCTTCGGGCGCTGCCCGGCTTCGGCCATGATCCGGTTGTCCACGCTATAAATAGCGGCGTGGGCCACCAGCGGATTCTTGGTCAGGTTGTTAAGCAGCACGTTGAGGCTGAGGATGTCGTTGGACACCAGCAACTCAGTCGCCGAGGTGGCGGTCTGGGTCGTCAGGCTCGCACCCAGGGCGTCGGCTTGCTCATGCATGGCCTGCTTGAACTGCAACCCCATCACGCAGGCGTAGATCACCAGGGCCAGGGCGACCAGGATCACGTTATGGCTGGCGATGCGTAATGCGATCGGTACACGGCGGTGGCGCAGTGCCCGGAAGATCAGCAGGAAGAAGTTATCGGTTTTTACTGGCGTGGGCCGGTTCACTTGCGCTCGGCTCTTGGTCCGTGAAGTTGACGCGCAGTATAGCGACAGGCCCATGACCGGCAAAGCACTGGCTGTGCCCGATGGTCACTGAAAGTGGGTAGAATGCGGTTTTTTTCCAGCCTGGGGGTGCGCTTTGCGCGAAATTGTCCTGATCAACATCACGGGTGAAGACCGACCGGGTCTCACCGCGGCCATTACCGGCGTGCTGGCCCAGGGTGGTGTGAACATCCTCGACATCGGTCAGGCGGTGATCCACGACACCCTGTCGTTCGGCATCCTGGTCGAGATACCCAGTACCGAACAGGCCTCGTCGGTCCTCAAGGACATCCTGTTTACGGCCTATAAGCTGGATCAACAGGTCCGCTTCACTCCGGTGTCCGAAGCCGATTACCAGCACTGGGTGGAAGGCCAGGGCAAAAAACGCCATATCGTGACGTTGCTCACTCGCAAGGTTACGGCTGAACAATTGCAGCGTGTCAGCTCGATCACTGCCCACTACGGGTTGAATATCGACCATATCGACCGTCTGTCGGGTCGTATGCCCTTGGACACCCCGGCTGACAAGGGCAAGGGCTGTATCGAGTTCTCCGTGCGCGGTGAGCCGGCTGACGCGCAAGCGCTGCGTGCCGAATTCCTGAGCGTGGCCCAGGAGTTGAACGTCGATATCGCCTTCCAGGAAGACTCGCTGTTCCGTCGCAACCGTCGTTTGGCGGTGTTCGACATGGACTCGACCCTGATCGAAGCCGAAGTCATCGACGAACTGGCCAAGGCGGCGGGCGTCGGCGAGCAAGTCAGCGAGATTACCGAGCGGGCGATGGCCGGTGAGCTGGATTTTCGTGCCAGCTTCAAGGAACGCCTGGCGTTGCTCAAAGGCCTGGACGTGAGCGTGCTGGACTCTATCGGCGCGTCGCTGCGCCTGACCGAAGGCGCCGAAACCCTGTTCGCCGAGCTCAAACGCCTGGGCTACAAGACCGCCATTCTGTCCGGCGGCTTTACCTACTTTGCCAAGCAGTTGCAGGCCAAGTTGGGCATTGACTACGTATTCGCCAACGAGCTGGAAGTGGTGGATGGCAAAGTGACTGGCGTGGCGGTCGAGCCGATTGTCGATGCACAGCGTAAAGCCGACCTGCTCAAGGAGTTGGCACACAAGGAAGGCTTGCGCCTGGAGCAGACCATTGCGGTCGGCGATGGCGCCAATGACTTGCCGATGCTGGCGATTGCAGGATTGGGTGTGGCGTTTCGCGCCAAGCCGTTGGTCAAGCAGTCGGCCAAACAGGCGATCTCGACCTTGGGGCTGGATGGCGTGTTGTATCTGCTGGGCTTGCGCGACCGCGACGGTCAGCTCTAGGACATCACACAAACCACTGTAGGAGCGAGCTTGCTCGCGAAAGTCGCCAACGATTACCCGGGCACTCTGGATGCCCGCGGTGCTATTGAGTGCTTCGCGAGCAAGCTCGCTCCTACAGGGGTTGTGTAGATCAGGCTTTGGGCAGCGCGATACCCTGGCCCATCTGCACCGGCGTACCCGCTGCCAGTTCCTCAGCCCACTTCACCTGATCCGGCCCGAACAGCACGATGGCGGTCGAACCCAGCTTGAAACGACCCAGCTCCGCACCCTTTTCCAGGTGAATCGGCGCACGGGCAGCTTCGTCGTAACGGAAGGTTTTCAGCTCGCGCTTGGGCGGCGTTACCAGCCCGGCCCACACCGTCTCAATCGACGCGACGATCATCGCACCCACCAACACCACGGCCATCGGGCCGCGCTCGGTGTCGAACAGGCATACAACCCGCTCGTTACGCGCAAACAGCTCCGGTACGTTTTCGGCAGTAGTTTGGTTGACCGAGAAAATCCGCCCCGGCACATAGACCATCTCGCGCAAGGTGCCGGCCAGTGGCATGTGCACCCGGTGGTAGTCCTTGGGCGACAGGTAAATAGTCGCGAAATCGCCGCCCATGAACGGCGCAGCCATTGCCGCATCGCCACCGAGCAGTTCCAGCACGCTGAAGCTGTGGCCCTTGGCCTGGAACACACGGCCATGTTCGATCGGGCCGAGCTGGCTGACTGCACCATCGGCTGGGCTCAGCACCGCGCCAGGGGTTTGGTCCAGCGGGCGGGCGCCGTCTTTCAAGGCGCGGGTGAAGAACGCGTTGAAGTGCTCATAGGCGCTCAGGTCTTCAACCAGGGCCTGGGACATGTCCACCTGGTAGCGCTTGGCGAACCAGGCGGTAAAGGCGTTTTTGAACCAGCGCACGCGGCACTCTGCAATGCAGCCGGCCAGGCGCGAGAGCAAGTGGTGCGGCAGCAAGTACTGGCTGAGGATAAACAACTGCTTTTTCATAACTGTCCTTAAACCTTAAATCTCAACGGGAGTGTCGGGGTGGTTGCCCCATTCGCCCCAGGAACCGGCATAACCTTTGACTCGTGGATAACCGAGCGCCTTGGCCACCAGGTAGGTGAAGCCAGAGCGGTGGTGAGTCTGGCAGTGGGTAATGATTTCTTTATCGCGGGTCAGCCCGAGGTCTTCGAGGATTTGCGGCATGTCGCGGCGGATGCGCAGGTTGCGCGCCTTGTCCATGCCGGCGGTCCATTCGAAATTCACCGCGCCGGGGATATGGCCCCCTTTGGCGGCAAGCACTTTTTCGCCGGAGTATTCCAGCGGGCCGCGGGCATCCCAGATGCCCAGGTCGGCCGCGCCGAGACGGCTTTGCAGGTATTCACGGGTAGCCGTGGGGCCATCGTGCAACGTTAGGCTGACGGGGCCGCCTGCCGATGCGGGCACTTCGGTGGAGAGCGGGTACTTTTCCTCCAGCCACGCCAGCAGGCCGCCGTCGAGGTAGTGATATTTCTGGTGACCGATCACGTCGAGCATCCAGATAAAGCGCCCGGCCCAGCCGCCGCCTTCGTCGTCATAGACCACGTAGGTCGCGTCCGGGGTGTGGCCCAGTTCGCCGAACAGTTTTTCCAGGTCGGCCTTGCTCGGCAGCAAGCCGGGTGCCGGGGGCTGGCCCAGTTGGGTGCGCTTGGGATCAACAAAATGCGCGCCGGGGATATGCCCTTCGGCGTAGCGGGCGGCACTGGTGAGGTCCACCAGAATCAGGTGCTCGGCATCCAGTTGAGCGAGCAGGTCACTGGATTCGATCACCAGCGGCAAGCCAGAGAAGTCAGGCATGTGAGGTCTCCTGGGCACAAATGTTGGTGATAAAGGCCGGTGATTGTAGCGCAAGCTTCAGGCGCTGCGGTTGGTAAAGCTGTGCAGGGCCTTTTCGATGCATTGGGCGGTTTTGCCGAACGCCTGTACGGTGGTTTCCGAGAACGGGCCGCCGCCCTGGTCCGCCACTACCAGCATCACCACGCGGCCGTTGCAGCTCAGCGAACGCAGCAGCAAGTGTTCGCCCGTAAACAGGCGACGCAGGATCGGCGGCAGCAGGGCGGAAAACTGCGCATGGTTGTCGGGGGTGAGACGCACCTGGGCGGACTTTTCCAGCAGGCGTTGCAGCAGTGTGCTGTTGACCACATCCAGGCTCAGGTGCGCGGCGTCTTTGGGCAAGCCGTCGGCTTGATGCACGCGCAAGGTGCTCAAGGCGCGATCGGCCATGAACAACAACACCCGCTGCATGCCACTGGCCACCAAGGCTTGCTTGGCGCAGGTGGTCAGGTGCATGGCGTTGGCAAAGCGGCTCGGCTCCACCAGCAACTCGGTGCAATGCGTACGCCATACGGCCAGGGCTTCGGCAGTGGGCGGCGGTGCCGGCAACAAGCCGCGATGGACCTTTTGCACATGCCACGGCCAGATCAGCGACAGCGCCGGGTGCCAGAGGTCCGGCATCAGGGTAGTGCGGGCGCTGGTCACGGCCTGCTGGTGTGCTTGTTGTTGCACGTCACTCAAGGGCACTTGCAGGTACAGCGCGGTGAGGTATTGCCAGCGTTCGGTGTGCGGGCAGGTCCAGGATTCCTGGGCGGACATGGCCAGGCCGTTGGCCAGCAACACGGTATTGGCCGGCTGGTTCAGCCAGCGGCGCAGGTTGGGTTCGGCGTCGAGCAATTGCTGGTGGCGCAAGGCGTCGTCTTCGCGGGCAATGTGCAGCGCCTTGACCAGCAGGCGTTGCTCGGCCAGCAGCAGCTTGTAGCCCTGGGAAACCCAGATCGGCAGGTGCCAGGCTTCGGTCAGGCCCAGACACAAGTCCAGCAAACGCACGCCGAACAGCTCCTGCTCGACCTGGCGCGCCGACTGACCCTTGTGAATCACCCGCAGCTCCCATTCCTCCAAAAGCTTGGGGTAGGCGACGGCCATCGGCCACAGTGGCGACAGAAACAGCAGGCTGCCCCAGTGGATGTCCTGCCATAGCCGCGCCAGGCGACTGCCGAACAAACCGTTGGCTTGCTGGGACGCGTGCTGACTCACCAGCAGCAGTTGGCGCAAGGCCACCGGAATATCACGGACAGGCACCGAGGGCAGGCGTGCCAGCAGTTCCTCGGCTCGTTTGAGGCCCAGGCGGTTAAGCGCTACTTCGAGGTTTTCCGCCGGTTCTGCCAGGCTGCCGTGGGTTTGGCTGTTGGCTTCGCGCATTACGCTCAGCACCAGGGTCGGACTGGTTTGCATCAGCTCGGCAATATCTCGCAATGAACTGCGGCTGTCGCGGATGGCTTTGCACACACGCTCATGGTTGGCCTGGGGAACGGGCAGCAGCACGTCGTCCAGGCGCTTGATCCAGGCGGCGAGGGTGGTGGGGCGGTTCGTTGGGACTGTGGTTTCGATTGCCATGATTGGGGCGCGATCATCACTTGCGTTCAACACGCCCGGAACGGGCCGAATTGGCTTTTCGCCTTAACGGGCTATAGTCTGGCGCAGTTTTGCCGATAAGTAGAACAAGAGTTTTCTGCTGCACCCAATATGTCCATGAACCCGACGGCGCAAGTACCCATCTCCTATGGCTAAAATTATCGGCATCATTGTCGTCATCGCAAGTGTGCTCGGAGGGTACGTCCTCTCCCACGGTAAAATTGCCGCACTGATCCAACCTTTCGAAGTGCTGATCATCGGCGGTGCCGCGTTTGGCGCATTCTTGCAGGCCAACCCCGGCTACATGACCATGCATGTGGTCAAAAAATCGCTGGGCATGTTCAGTTCACGCTTCTCTCACACCTTTTATTTAGAGGTGCTGGGGCTGATCTACGAGATCCTCAACAAGAGCCGCCGTGAAGGCATGATGGCTATCGAGGGCGACATCGAAGATGCCGCCGCCAGCCCGATTTTCGCCAAGTACCCGGCCGTGCTCAAAGATGAGCGCATGACGGCTTTTGTGTGTGATTACCTGCGCATCATGTCCTCCGGCAACATGGCTCCCCACGAGCTGGAGGGCCTGTTCGACATGGAGTTGTTCAGCCTTAAGGAAGAGCTGGAGCATCCGTCCCATGCGGTGACCGGTATCGCCGACGGCATGCCCGGTTTCGGTATTGTCGCGGCGGTACTGGGTATCGTGGTGACCATGGCGTCCCTGGGCGAGGGTGATCAGGCGGCCATCGGCATGCACGTGGGTGCGGCGCTGGTAGGTACCTTCTTCGGTATTCTCGCCGCCTATGGTTTCTTCGGCCCGCTCGCCACCTCCCTGGCCCACGACGCCAAGGAAGAGGTCAACCTCTACGAAGCGATCAAGGCGTGCCTGGTGGCTTCGGCATCGGGAATGCCGCCATCGCTGGCCGTGGAGTTCGGGCGCAAGGTGCTGTACCCCAAGCATCGCCCAAGTTTCTCCGAGCTGGAACAAGCGGTTCGCGGTCGCTAAGTCATGGAAAACAACCAGCCGATCATCATCAAGCGCGTCAAGCGCTTCGCTGCGGGGCACCATGGTGGTGCCTGGAAAATCGCGTTTGCCGACTTTGCCACGGCGATGATGGCGTTCTTTCTGGTGCTGTGGCTGATGTCCACCGCCACGCCGGAACAGAAAATCGCCATCGCCGGTTACTTCAAAGACCCGATTGGCTTTTCGGAAAGCGGCACGCCGTTTGTCATTGACCTGGGCGGCTCGCCGGAACTGGCGCCAGAGCGCACCATCAACCCGGAAGTGCAAACTGAGTCGCCCCAGGAAAAAATCCCGATCGAGCGCGATACCGTCGAGTCCATGGCCGAGCAGGTCGAACAGGAGCGCCTGGAGCTGTTGCTGCAGGAATTGCAGAACAAGGTTGAAGAAAACCCGCAGCTGCTGAAGTTCAAGGACCAGATTTCCTTCGAAATCACACCCGAGGGGCTGCGCATCCAGATCACCGACGCCGCCAACCGGCCCATGTTCGACTCTGGCAGTGCGCGCTTGAAGCCGTACTTTGAAGACATACTGCTGGCCATGGCCGACACCATCAAGGCGGTGCCGAACAAGATCAGCATCAGTGGGCATACCGACGCCAAGCCCTACGCGGGCCAGGGCGATTTCGGCAACTGGGAACTCTCGGCCAACCGCGCCAACGCCGCCCGGCGTGCGCTGGTAGCCGGCAGCTACCCGGACCCGCAAGTGGCGCGCGTGGTGGGTTTTGCCTCCTCGCAACTGTTTGATCCCAAAGACCCGTTCAACCCGGTCAACCGCCGTATCGACATCGTGGTGCTGACCAAAAAAGCCCAGCGTGCGATTGAGGGCGATCAACCATCGCCACCGGCACCGACCCAGGGCGAGGGTGCGCCAGGCGAAGTGCCGGCCGACCCCAACGCGCTGCCGCCGGAGCAGGAACCGCTGCCAGCCCATGAGCTGCGCCAGAAGCTGAACCTGTTTGATGATGGGGGCGTCAAGGATCCTACGGCGCCTGCACCGGGGTCCTAAGCTCCAGATACAACAAGGCCGCGATGATCGCGGCCTTGTTGTATCTGCGCTGTCATTGTAGGAGCGAGCTTGCTCGCGAAAAGCATCAACGATAACGCGTGTATCCAGGATGCCCGCGTTGCGCTTGAGGCCTTCGCGAGCAAGCTCGCTCCTACAGAGGCTGGCGGGTTAGTAACTGCTCTCAGGCAAACTTGCAATAATCGACCGATAGCTGTTCATCCGCTGTTGTTGCACGCGTCCATCCTCCAGCGCCTTGAGCAAAGCACAGCCCGGCTCGCGGTCGTGCTTGCAGTCGCGGAAGCGGCAGGTGCCGATCAGGTCGTTGAACTCGATAAAGCCCGCTTCCACATCGCTGCGGCTGACGTGACCCAAGCCGAATTCACGAATACCCGGGGAGTCGATCAACTCGCCGCCACCGGGGAAGTGGAACAACCGTGCAGTGGTGGTGGTGTGGGTGCCCTGGCCGGACAGCTCCGACAGCGGTCCGACGCGGGTATCGACTTCCGGCAACAGGCTGTTGACCAGCGACGACTTGCCCACGCCAGACTGGCCGACGAACACGCTGATGCGCCCGTCCAGCTGCTGTTGCAGTTGTTCCATGCCGTTGCCGTGATGGGCCGACACTTCCAGCACCGGGTAGCCCAGGGTGCGATAGACCGCCAGCAACGCATTGAGCGCCGGGGCGTTCTGCTCGTCGATCAGGTCGAATTTGTTCAACAGCAACAGCGGGCGGATACCGGCGTGTTCTGCCGCGACCAGGTAGCGGTCGATCAGGTTGGCATGGGGCTCGGGCAACGGTGCGAACACGATCACGATCATGTCGACGTTGGCCGCCACCGGCTTGAGCTGCCCACGGCTGTCGGGGCGACGCAGTTCGGTACTGCGCGGTAACTGGGCGACGATCACGCCGATGCCCTGGTTGCCCGCGCGCCATACCACTTTGTCGCCGGTCACCAGCGCAGGCAAGTTGGCGCGCAGGTGGCAACGGGACACAGAGCCTGCGAGTTCGCCTTCCAGCGCCTCGACTTCGACTTGCACACCAAAGTGCGCGATCACCAGGCCCGTTTGTTCGGGGCCCAGGTCGCCGCCCTCGAGCGCTTCCACGGCGGAGGATTCACGTTTGGCGGCGCGCGCTGCGCGTTCGCCTTGAATCTTTTCGATGCGCCAGTTTTGGCGACGGTTGAGCTGGCGTTTGGCCATTGGTGTTCCGTGTCGATAATGCAAAAGTTGGGTAAAACGGTCGCGAGTCTAGCACGCCCCCGCCTGCTAAACTGCGCAGCTACGCCAAGGTGCCAAGAGAATCAAGCCATGCAAAACCCACAGAACCTGATTTGGATCGATCTGGAAATGACCGGTCTGAACCCCGACACCGACGTCATCATCGAGATGGCGACGATTGTCACCGACAGCAATCTCAATACCTTGGCCGAAGGTCCGGTGATCGCCATCCACCACAGCGACGCGGTACTCGCCACCATGGACGAGTGGAACACCCGCACCCACGGTAACTCCGGCCTGACCCAGCGTGTGCGCGACAGCCGTATCAGCATGGCCGAAGCCGAAGCCGAAACCATCGCGTTCCTGGAACAATGGGTGCCCAAGGGCAAGTCGCCGATCTGCGGCAACAGTATCTGTCAGGACCGGCGCTTCCTTTATACGCACATGAAGGCGCTGGAAAGTTACTTCCACTATCGCAACCTGGATGTGTCGACCTTGAAGGAACTGGCTGCGCGTTGGGCGCCGGAAGTCAAAGACAGCTTCCATAAAGGCAGCACGCACCTGGCGCTGGATGATATTCGCGAGTCGATTGCCGAGTTGCAGCATTACCGCAAGCATTTCATCAAGGCTTGATTCTACGGCGCCAGTGAATGCGCCATCGCAGGCAAGCCAGCTCCCACATTTGACTGCATTCGCAAATTCAAAATGTGGGAGCTGGCTTGCCTGCGATACAGGCGACGCGGTTTATCGCCAAGCGCCCCCTTTTGGTGCCATCAGCAAATGATTAGACTGCCGGCCTCCCTGCAAGGATCGCCATCATGCTGTTGATGCTCTACCTCATCGCCATCACCGCCGAAGCCATGACTGGCGCCCTGTCCGCCGGTCGGCGCGGCATGGACTGGTTCGGCGTGGTGTTGATCGCCTGCGTGACGGCTTTGGGCGGTGGTTCGGTGCGCGATGTGCTGCTCGGCCACTACCCGCTCACCTGGGTCAAGCATCCGGAATATCTGGTGCTGACCTCCGTCGCGGCGCTGGTGACGATCTTTATCGCGCCGCTGATGCGCCGCCTGCGCTCGCTGTTTTTGGCGCTGGACGCCTTGGGGTTGGTGGCGTTCACCCTGATTGGCTGCATGACCGCCCTGGAAATGGGCCACGGTATGTTGGTGGCGTCGGTCAGCGGGGTCATTACCGGCGTATTCGGCGGCATCCTTCGGGATATCTTCTGTAACGACATCCCGCTGATCTTCCGCCGCGAGCTATACGCCAGCGTGTCGTTCCTGGCTGCATGGTTCTACTTGCTGTGCCTGTATCTGGAACTGCCGAGCGAACAGGCGATTCTGCTGACGCTGTTCAGTGGCTTTCTATTGCGCCTGTTGGCGATCCGTTTTCACTGGGAAATGCCCAAGTTCGTCTACAACGACGATGTGCACTAGCGCGTGGCGTGCTGGTTCAGCGCCCATTCCACGTGTTCGCGTACCAACTCCGACGGGTAGTCCCGCCGCGCCTTCAAGGCTTCCAGTACCGGAATGCTCGACGGCGCATTGCCCAGGCCCACCGCCAGGTTGCGTAACCAACGCTCGTAACCGGCGCGGCGCAGGGGCGAGCCCTCGGTGCTGTTGAGGAATTTATCCTCGTCCCACATAAACAATTCGGCCAGTTCTGCGTTATCCAGATTGTGCCGTGGCTTGAAATCGCTTTCGGCGGTGGGGCGGGCGAAACGATTCCATGGGCAAACGATCTGACAGTCATCGCAGCCAAATACCCGGTTACCAATCAGTGGGCGCAGGTCTTCGGGGATGGCGCTCTTGAGTTCGATGGTCAGGTAGGAAATACAGCGCCGGGCGTCCAGCACATAGGGGCCGACGAAGGCGTTGGTGGGGCAGATGTCCAGGCACGCCGTGCAACGGCCGCAGTGTTCGGTAGTGTGGGGTGGGTCGACCGGCAACGGCAAATCGACAAACAGTTCGCTCAAGAAGAAATAACTGCCGGCCTTGCGGTTGAGCACCAGGGTGTTTTTACCGATCCAGCCCAGTCCGGCTTGTTCGGCGATGGCTTTTTCCAGGACGGGCGCGCTGTCGACAAAGGCGCGAAAGCCGAACGGCCCGATCTGCGCCTGGATGCGGTCGGCCAGTTGCTGCACGCGCTTGCGGATCAGCTTGTGGTAATCGCGGCCCAGGGCGTAGCGCGAGATGTAGGCTTTTTCCGGCTGGCCGAGCAGTTGCGCCATCTGGGTGTCGCCGGGCAGGTAGTCCATGCGCAGTGACACCACGCGCAAGGTGCCGGGCACCAGCTCGTCCGGGTGGGAGCGTTTGCTGCCGTGGGCGCCCATGTACTCCATCTCGCCGTGGTAGCCCGCGTCGAGCCAGCGTTGCAGGTGCTGTTCATGCTCAGCCAGGTCGAGGCCGCTGATGCCGACTTGTTGAAAGCCCAGCTCGCGACCCCAGTCTTTGATCGATTGGGCAAGGGCGGGCAGATCGGAGGTAATAGCAGGCATGAGACACGGGAAACCACAGGTTAGATGCGTATAATTCTGCCAGACATCGGAGCTTGAAGACGCATGCCTCAGACAAAACACCCAATTACCGACGTTCAGCCGTTGTTGCCCGGCCATTTGCCGCAACTGGCTGCGCGTTCCCCGGACGCCCATAAGGGCCAGTTCGGCCACCTGCTGGTCATTGGTGGTGACCGTGGCTTTGGCGGTGCGGCGCTGCTGAGCACTGAAAGTGCCCTGCGCAGCGGCGCCGGCATGGTCTCGCTGGCGACTCGGCCGGAACATGTGCCGGCCGCTCTGGCCCGGCTGCCGGAGGTCATGGCGGTCGGCGTGAGCTCGGCCAACCAATTGATGGGCCTGCTGGAAAAAATCTCGGTGATCGTCATTGGCCCAGGCCTGGGCGATGCCGCCTGGGGCAAAAGCCTGTTGTCGGTCGCGGCCAATGCCGGCCAGCCGCAGGTGTGGGATGCCGACGCGCTCAATCAACTGGCCACCGGCGGCGTCGAGTTGCCGGCCAACTGTGTGATTACTCCTCATCCGGGCGAAGCTGCGCGTTTGTTGGGGCTATCGACAGCCCAGGTTCAGGCCGATCGCCTTAATGTGGCGCGCGCGTTGAGCCACAAATTCAATGCAGTGGCTATCCTCAAGGGTGCTGGCAGTTTGATTTCAAGTCCGGATGGACGGCTTGCCCGCTGTGATCAAGGCCATCCGGCGATGGCGACGGCGGGGCTCGGTGATGTCTTGGCCGGTCTGGTCGGCGCGCTATTGGCTCAGGGTATGCCCGCGTATGAGGCAAGCTGCCTGGCCGTGTGGTTGCACGCGACCGCTGGCGACCGCCAGGGTAGTTTTGGTCGTGGCCTGGCTGCCAGCGACCTGATTCCTGCCATTCGTCAATTGCTGGAGGAGCAGTCGCCGTGTCTGAAGTAATTCTTTTCCTGGCAGATGAAGAGGCCATGGTCGCGTTGGGTCAGCGTCTTTCGCAGGTCACGCAAGGGGCAGGGTTGATCTTTCTCGAAGGTGATCTCGGCGCAGGCAAAACCACATTGTCCCGGGGGATTATTCGCGGCCTGGGCCATACCGGCGCGGTAAAAAGCCCGACGTTCACGCTGGTCGAACCCTACGAGATTGGCGACGTACGCGCCTTCCACTTCGACCTCTATCGCCTGGTCGATCCGGAAGAGCTGGAGTACATGGGCATCCGTGATTACTTTGATGAAGATGCGTTGTGCCTGATCGAATGGCCAGATAAAGGCACAGGCTTTTTGCCAAAGCCGGACCTGACCATTACCATTACGCCGCATGAGCACGGACGTCAGCTGAAGTTGTTGCCCCAGAGCCCACGCGGTCAATCGTGGTGTGCTGCTCTGGCATTGGAATTCAAATAATTGGTGGGGTTAGGTATGCGCTTTCGCGCGTTGGTTGCTGTCGTGGGGGTGTTGCTTGCGGCAATAACTGTCAATGCTCTGGCTGCTTCACAGGTAAAAAGTGTTCGCCTGTGGCGAGCGCCGGATAACACGCGACTGGTGTTCGACCTGTCTGGCCCGGTCCAGCACAGCGTCTTTACCCTGACGGCACCTGATCGCCTGGTGATCGACATCAACGGTGCGAGCCTGGCCGCGCCGTTGAAGGTGTCTACTGCCAACACGCCGATTACCGCCATGCGCTCGGCCCAGCGTACGCCGACCGACCTGCGTGTGGTCATCGACCTGAAAAAGGCCGTGACCCCCAAGAGCTTCTCCCTGGCCCCCAACGCCCAGTACGGTAACCGCCTGGTGGTCGACCTGTTCGACAACCCCGCCGACGCCGCACCGCCGCCTGCGCCAACGCCGAGCGTAGCGACGGTGCCTGCGGTGCCGGTCAACCCTTCGCAACCCCAGGTCAAGCTGCCACCGCCGCCGCCTGCACCGGCAGGCAAGCGCGACATTATCGTAGTGATCGACGCCGGCCACGGTGGTGAAGACCCAGGGGCTTCCGGCTCTCGCGGCCAGCACGAGAAGGACGTGGTACTGGCCATCGCTCGTGAGCTGCAACGCCAGGTCAATGGCATGAAAGGCTACCGTGCCGAGCTGACCCGCACCGGTGACTACTTCATTCCGTTGCGTGGCCGTACCGAAATTGCGCGCAAGAAAGGTGCTGACCTGTTCGTGTCGATTCACGCCGACGCCGCGCCTTCAACCGCTGCATTTGGCGCCTCGGTATTTGCCCTGTCGGATCGCGGCGCTACCTCCGAAACCGCCCGCTGGCTGGCTGACAGTGAAAACCGTTCCGACTTGATCGGCGGGGCTGGCAACGTCTCGCTTGATGACAAGGACAAGATGCTCGCAGGCGTACTGCTCGACCTGTCGATGACCGCCTCGCTGACCTCCAGCCTGAACGTCGGGCAGAAAGTGCTGAGCAATATCGGCCGCGTGACGTCGCTGCATAAACAGCGGGTGGAACAAGCCGGGTTCATGGTGTTGAAGTCGCCGGATATTCCGTCGATCCTGGTGGAAACCGGGTTTATCTCCAACGCCAACGAAGCGTCGAAACTGGCCAGCGCCAGCCATCAGCAAGCGCTGGCACGCTCCATCAGCGCCGGTGTGCGCCAGTTCTTCCAGCAGAACCCGCCGCCGGGCACCTACATCGCCTGGCTGCGTGACTCCGGCAAAATTGCCCAGGGCCCGCGTGACCATCGCGTACAGCCCGGCGACACCGTTGCCATGCTGGCGGTACGTTTCCAGGTCACGCCTGCGGCCTTGCGCAGCGCCAATAACCTGAAAACCGATGAGTTGAAGATCGGCCAGGTGTTGACCATCCCCGGCACTGAATTGGCGGCACAGTAATGAGCGAAACCTTGTTGAACAGCGGCTCGCGCATTGAATTGCTCAGCCCGCGCCTGGCCAACCAGATCGCCGCGGGCGAGGTGGTTGAGCGCCCGGCGTCGGTGATCAAGGAACTGCTGGAAAACAGCATCGACTCTGGTGCAAGGCGCATCGATGTCGACGTGGAGCAGGGTGGCGTCAAGTTGCTGCGGGTACGTGATGACGGCAGCGGCATCTCCTCCGATGATCTGCCGCTGGCCCTGGCCCGTCACGCCACCAGCAAGATCCGCGATCTGGAAGACCTGGAGCGGGTCATGAGCCTGGGTTTTCGCGGTGAGGCCCTGGCCTCCATCAGCTCCGTGGCCCGCCTGACCCTGACCTCCCGCACGCGCAACGCCGAGCAAGCCTGGCAGGTCGAAACCGAAGGGCGCGATATGGCGCCTCGGGTTCAGCCGGCGGCGCATCCGGTCGGTACCTCCGTAGAAGTGCGCGACCTGTTCTTCAACACCCCGGCGCGGCGTAAATTCCTCAAGGCCGAGAAAACCGAATTTGATCACCTGCAAGAAGTGATCAAGCGACTGGCCCTGGCGCGTTTCGATGTGGCGTTTCACCTGCGCCACAATGGCAAGACCATCCTCAGCCTGCACGAGGCCAACGACGACGCCGCGCGTGCTCGGCGGGTGGCAGCAGTGTGTGGCAGCGGGTTCCTGGAACAGGCGCTGCCGATTGAGATCGAGCGCAATGGTCTGAGGTTATGGGGCTGGGTCGGGTTGCCGACGTTCTCCCGTAGCCAGGCGGACTTGCAGTATTTCTTTGTAAATGGCCGGGCAGTTCGCGACAAACTGGTGGCCCATGCGGTACGCCAGGCTTATCGCGATGTGCTGTTCAACGGGCGGCACCCCACGTTTGTGCTGTTCTTCGAGGTCGACCCGTCGGTGGTCGATGTCAACGTGCACCCGACCAAGCACGAAGTACGTTTCCGTGACGGGCGCATGGTGCATGACTTCCTGTATGGCACGCTGCACCGCGCCTTGGGCGATGTGCGCCCGGATGATCAATTGTCGGCGCCGATCGTCACCGCAGTGGTGCGCCCGAGCGGTCCCGAGGCCGGTGAGTTCGGGCCGCAAGGTGAAATGAGCCTGGCGGCCAACCTGCTGCAATCGTCGCCGCAGCAGCCAGCCTACACGGCGCCGAACTCGGGTGCCGGTGCGGGTTATCAGTACCAATACACACCGCGCCCGCAATCGACGGTGCCGGTGGCCGAGGCCCAGGCGGCGTACCGTGAGTTTTTCGCGCCGCTGCCGGGTGCCGAGCCGGGTGCTGCTGTGGCGTTGCCCGAAGGCGGCGGTGATATCCCGCCGCTGGGCTATGCCCTGGCGCAGCTCAAAGGCATTTATATCCTCGCCGAAAACGCCCATGGCCTGGTGCTGGTGGACATGCACGCTGCCCATGAACGGATCATGTACGAGCGCCTGAAGATCGCCATGGCCAGCGAAGGCCTCAGCGGCCAGCCGCTGCTGGTGCCCGAATCCCTGGCGGTGAGCCAGCGTGAAGCCGACTGCGCAGAAGAACATCACAGTGTGTTCCAGAAGCTGGGCTTCGAGCTGCAACGCCTGGGCCCGGAAACCCTGGCGATCCGCCAGATTCCCGCGCTGCTCAAGCAGGCCGAGGCCAACCGCCTGGTGGCCGATGTGCTGGCCGACCTGATGGAGTACGGCACCAGCGACCGTATCCAGGCGCATATCAACGAATTGCTCGGCACCATGGCCTGCCACGGCGCCATCCGCGCCAACCGCCGCCTGGCCCTGCCGGAAATGAACGGCCTGCTGCGCGACATGGAAAACACCGAGCGCAGCGGGCAATGCAACCATGGCCGACCGACCTGGACCCAAATGGGCCTGGACGATCTGGACAAACTGTTCTTGCGCGGCCGCTGATGAGTGTCTTGCCCCCCGCCATTTTCCTGATGGGCCCCACGGCCGCCGGCAAGACCGACCTGGCCATCGAGCTGACCAAAGTGCTGCCCTGCGAGTTGATCAGCGTCGACTCTGCCCTGGTTTACCGGGACATGGATATCGGCACGGCCAAGCCGTCGAAGGCGCTATTGGCCCAGTATCCGCATAAATTGATCGACATCATCGATCCGGCGCAGAGCTATTCGGCGGCGGATTTTCGCACCGACGCCCTGGCGGCCATGGCCGAGATCACCGCGCGCGGCAATATCCCGCTGCTGGTGGGCGGCACCATGCTCTACTACAAGGCGTTGCAGGAAGGTCTGGCCGATATGCCGCCTGCCGATGCCCAGGTGCGCGCTGAACTCGAAGAAGAGGCTGCGCGCCTTGGCTGGCAAGCCCTGCACGACCAGTTGGCGGCGGTGGATCCGGTGTCCGCAGCGCGCATTCACCCCAATGATCCCCAGCGTCTTACCCGTGCTCTGGAAGTCTGGCGTGTCAGCGGCCAGACCATGACTGAACATCGCCTGAAACAAACTGCGCAAAGTACTGATGCAGGCGCATCTGGACAGTCACAATTGCCCTATACTGTGGCGAATCTGGCCATCGCTCCGGCAAATCGCCAGGTGCTGCATGAACGAATTGCACAAAGATTCACAATTATGTTGGAACAGGGGTTTGTGGACGAGGTCGTAGCACTGCGTTCAAGAGGTGACCTTCATGCAGGGTTGCCTTCGATACGTGCTGTAGGCTACCGCCAAGTCTGGGATCATCTGGATGGCAAGCTGACGTCAGCCGAAATGCAGGAGCGCGGCATCATTGCCACGCGCCAATTGGCGAAGCGCCAGTTCACCTGGCTGCGCAGCTGGAGCGATTTGCACTGGTTGGACAGCCTGGACAGCGACAATCTGTCACGCGCCTTGAAATACTTGGGAACGGTCTCCATATTGAGCTGAGTCCTTGCAATTGCCGTCTATCCTTGGGGGTGTGACGGCCATAAGCTATCTATTTTCCGATTTTTTATTATTGATCCTTAAAGGAGTGCGGCACATGTCAAAAGGGCATTCGCTACAAGACCCTTACTTGAATACTTTACGTAAAGAGAAAGTTGGGGTTTCCATCTATCTGGTCAACGGCATCAAGCTGCAAGGTACGATCGAGTCGTTCGACCAATTCGTTATCCTGCTGAAAAACACCGTCAGCCAGATGGTTTACAAGCACGCTATCTCGACAGTCGTTCCAGTTCGTCCAATCCGTCTGCCTAGCGCAGCAGGTGATGAACAGGGTGACGCTGAGCCAGGTAACGCCTGATAGGAGTCTCCTTTGTTCTTTGAGCGCCACGGTGGTGGTGAGCGAGTAATCCTCGTTCACTTGGATGGACAGGACCCTGAGGCGCGCGAAGATCCGCAGGAGTTTCAGGAGTTGGCAAATTCGGCCGGCGCCGAGACCGTTGCGTTTTTTAACGTGCCGCGTCATCGGCCAACCGCCAAATACCTGATCGGCAGCGGCAAGGTCGAGGAACTGCGCGACCTGGTTCACGCTGAAGAAGCCGATCTGGTGATCTTCAATCACACTCTCACGCCCAGTCAGGAACGTAACCTCGAACGTGTTTTCGAGTGTCGCGTGATCGACCGTACCGGCCTGATTCTCGACATTTTCGCCCAGCGCGCCCGTACCCATGAAGGCAAGCTCCAGGTCGAACTGGCCCAGCTTGATCACATGAGCACCCGCCTGGTTCGCGGCTGGACGCACCTTGAGCGTCAAGGTGGCGGCATTGGTATGCGTGGTCCGGGTGAAACCCAGTTGGAAACCGACCGGCGTCTGCTGCGGGTTCGCCTGCGCCAGATCAAGGGCCGCCTGGAAAAAGTCCGCAGTCAGCGCGAACAATCGCGCCGTGGCCGTTCCCGTGCGGATATCCCTACCGTGTCGCTGGTGGGTTACACCAACGCCGGTAAATCCACGCTGTTCAACAACGTGACGAAATCGGATGTTTACGCGGCCGACCAACTGTTCGCCACCCTCGACCCGACCTTGCGCCGTCTGGACATCGACGACCTGGGGCCGATTGTCCTGGCCGATACGGTGGGTTTCATTCGTCACTTGCCGCACAAGCTGGTCGAGGCATTTCGGTCTACGCTCGAAGAGTCGAGCAATTCCGACCTGCTGCTGCACGTGATCGATGCGGCCGAACCGGATCGCATGTTGCAGATTGAACAGGTCATGGTGGTGCTGGGCGAGATTGGTGCCCAGGACTTGCCGATCCTTGAGGTCTATAACAAACTCGATTTGCTTGAAGGCGTTGAGCCACAAATTCAGCGTGACGAAAACGGCAAGCCCCAGCGGGTATGGCTCTCGGCGCGCGATGGCAGTGGTTTGGAGCTGCTTGAACAAGCGATTGCCGAGTTGCTGGGCAGTGATTTGTTTGTCGGCACCTTGCGCTTGCCGCAGCGTTTTGCTCGACTGCGGGCACAGTTTTTCGAGCTGGGTGCGGTACAGAAAGAAGAACACGACGAAGAAGGTGTCAGCTTGCTGGCCGTTCGATTGCCACGCTCGGAACTCAATCGGCTGGTCAGCCGAGAGGGTGTTGTACCGGCAGAGTTCATCGAACAACACACTTTGCAATAAAAGCCTGAGAAAGCGGTTGTGCCGCAGTAGCAGGCATTCTGTAGCATTGGTCGGCGCGCCGTGGGTGCGTCTTTGCTTTATCAGATGGAGAGCGCTATGGCTTGGAATGAGCCGGGTGGCAACTCGAATAATCAGGATCCTTGGGGTGGTAAGCGCCGCAATAATGGCGACCGCAAGGGGCCACCGGATCTCGACGAGGCCTTCCGAAAGCTGCAGGAAAGCCTGAATGGGTTGTTCGGTGGTGGAAAAAAACGTGGTGGTGACGACGGCGGTCGCACAAGCAAGGGCGGTGGCTATGGCCTGCTGGGCCTGGGTCTTGTCGTGCTCGCAGCTGTATGGCTGTACAGCGCGGTCTACGTGGTGGACGAGCAGGAGCAAGCCGTGGTGCTGCGCTTCGGCAAGTACTACGAGACTGTCGGGCCGGGCCTGAACATCTATTTCCCGCCGATCGACAAGAAGTACATGGAGAACGTCACGCGTGAGCGTGCGTACACCAAGCAGGGCCAGATGCTGACCGAAGACGAGAACATCGTCGAAGTGCCGCTGACCGTGCAGTACAAGATCAGCAACCTGCAGGACTTCGTGCTGAACGTTGATCAGCCGGAAATCAGCCTGCAACACGCAACCGAAAGTGCCCTGCGCCATGTGGTGGGTTCTACCGCCATGGACCAGGTGCTGACCGAAGGGCGTGAATTGATGGCCAGCGAAATCAAGGAGCGCCTGCAACGGTTCCTCGATACCTATCGCACCGGTATTACCGTCACTCAGGTGAACGTACAGAGCGCAGCGGCACCGCGTGAAGTGCAGGAAGCCTTTGACGACGTGATCCGTGCCCGTGAAGACGAGCAGCGTTCGCGCAACCAGGCTGAAACCTATGCCAACGGCGTTGTGCCGGAAGCCCGTGGTCAGGCCCAGCGCATCCTTGAAGATGCCAACGGTTACCGCGATGAAGTGGTCTCGCGCGCCAAGGGTGAGGCAGATCGCTTTACCAAGCTGGTCGCCGAGTACCGCAAGGCACCGGAAGTCACGCGTGAGCGTCTGTACCTGGACACCATGCAGGAAGTTTTCAGCAACACCAGCAAGGTTCTCGTGACCGGCAACAAGGGTGGGCAGAACAACCTGCTGTACCTGCCGCTGGACAAGATGATCGAGAGTGGTCGTAGCGGCACCAGCGCACCGTCCACCGGTTCGAATGCCGCTGCCAACGAAGCGAGCGCCCGTGCGGCCGCTGACTTGCTGCAACAGCAAACACGTACCAGGGAGAGCCGTTGATGAGCAATAAATCGCTGACCGCCCTGATTGTGGGCGTCGTCGTGGTCATCGCTGCCTGGAACTGCTTCTACATCGTCGCTCAGACCGAGCGTGCGGTGCTGCTGCAATTCGGTCGCGTGGTCCAGGCGGATGTCCAGCCGGGCCTGCATGTGAAAGTCCCCTACGTCAACCAGGTGCGCAAGTTCGACGCCCGCCTGATGACCCTGGATGCACCGACACAGCGCTTCCTGACCCTGGAAAAGAAAGCCGTGATGGTTGACGCGTACGCCAAGTGGCGCGTCAAGGATGCCGAGCGCTTCTACACTGCGACCTCCGGCCTCAAGCAGATTGCCGACGAGCGTTTGTCGCGTCGTTTGGAATCGGGCCTGCGTGACCAGTTTGGTAAGCGCACCCTGCACGAGGTGGTATCCGGTGAGCGTGATGCGCTGATGGCTGACATCACCCGTTCGCTGAACACCATGGCGGAGAAAGAGCTGGGTATTGAAGTGGTCGACGTTCGCGTCAAGGCCATTGACCTGCCCAAGGAAGTGAACCGCAGCGTGTTCGAGCGTATGAGCACCGAGCGTGAGCGTGAAGCGCGTGAGCACCGTGCCAAGGGTAACGAGTTGGCTGAAGGTATCCGTGCCGATGCCGACCGTCAGCGGCGTGTCCTGCTGGCAGAAGCCTATCGTGAGTCTGAAGAGGCCCGTGGTGATGGCGATGCTCAAGCCGCAGCGATCTACGCCAAGGCCTACGGCCAGGACCAGGAGTTCTACGCGTTCTACCGTAGCCTGCGTGCCTACCGTGAAAGCTTCGCGAACAAAACCGACGTACTGGTGCTGGACCCAAGTAGCGACTTCTTCCGCTACCTGGAAAAGTCCAAGTAACCAGCCCGTGATTCTGTAAGGCGCACTCCGTCGGGCGGCTAAAATGCCTGGCGGGGTGATCCTTTCAGAAAACGGGTGTATGATGCGGCAGCCGGGAAATTCCCGGCTTTTTTGCGTCTGCATGTTTGATTCGGCAGGCGTGACAGGTTTTTCGAGGAAAGTGCCCGACGAGGCCGTTTGCAGGCCGTTCGTCACGTCGCTCTTGCGCGTGGTTTATGCAAGGGGCGGGTATTTTCTGCTTCACTCAAGGCTCGGCCGAGGGCTGGCCGCCCGGATCAAAGGGGAATGGCGTAATGGCAACGGTAGACCGCTGGCTGCTGCCAGATGGCATCGAAGAAGTACTGCCACCAGAAGCTGCGCGCATTGAAGTAGCGCGTCGCCAGGTGTTGGATCTGTTCCAGAGCTGGGGTTACGAGTTTGTCGTGACTCCCCATATCGAGTACCTGGAATCCCTGCTGACCGGCGCGGGCCAGGACCTGGATCTGCGTACCTTCAAGGTGATCGACCCGCAATCGGGCCGGCAAATGGGGTTCCGTGCCGACATCACGCCGCAAGTGGCGCGTATCGATGCGCACACCCTGCGCCGCGAAGGTCCGAGCCGCCTGTGCTACGCCGGCAGCGTGCTGCATGCCCAGCCGCGCGCCTTGTCGTCTTCGCGCAGCCCGATCCAGTTGGGCGCCGAGTTGTACGGCGATGCCAGCCCGAGCAGCGATGTTGAAGTGATCAGCCTGATGCTGGCCATGCTGCAACTGGCGGATGTGCCGGATGTCCACATGGACCTCGGTCACGTTGGTATCTACCGTGGCCTGGCCCGTGCGGCCGGGTTGTCCGGTGAAGTGGAGCAACAGCTGTTTGATGCCCTGCAGCGCAAGGCTATCGACGAAGTGATCGCCCTGACAGCAGGTGTGCCGGCTGAACTGGCCGCTATGCTGCGTGCGCTGGTGGACCTGTGCGGCGGCCGTGAAGTGCTGGTGGCTGCGCGTGAGCGCCTGGCCAATGCGCCGGCGCCGGTATTGGCGGCACTGGATGACGTGCTGGCGATTGCCGAACGCTTGTCGGCGCGGTTCCCGCAGCTGCCGCTGTATTTTGATCTGGGCGAGTTGCGCGGCTACCACTACCACACCGGTGTGGTGTTCGCGGTATTTGTTCCGGGTGTTGGCCAAGCCATCGCCCAAGGTGGTCGTTACGACGATATCGGCGCCGACTTCGGTCGTGCACGTCCGGCCACTGGCTTTTCCACCGATTTGAAAACCCTGGTGACCCTGGGGCGTGCTGAGGTCGAGCTGCCGTCTGGCGGCATCTGGATGCCCGACAGTACGGACGCGGCGCTCTGGCAGCAGGTTTGCCAGTTACGCAGTGAGGGTCAGCGTGTGGTCCAGGCCTTGCCTGGGCAGCCATTGGCCGCCGCCCGTGAAGCGGACTGCGACCGGCAATTGATTCAGCAGAACGGGCTTTGGCAAGTATCGCCACTGGCTTCTTGAGTTTTCCTGCCGGCCATCGCCGGCACCAAGTTTGCGCGAATGAGGACAAGTGTTATGGGTAAGAATGTCGTAGTCCTGGGCACCCAATGGGGTGATGAGGGCAAAGGCAAGATCGTTGATCTGCTGACCGAACATGCTGCCGCCGTAGTGCGCTACCAGGGTGGCCACAACGCTGGCCACACTTTGGTCATCGATGGCGAAAAAACTGTCTTGCACCTGATCCCGTCGGGCGTACTGCGCGAAGGCGTGCAGTGCCTGATTGGCAACGGCGTGGTAGTTGCACCTGACGCCCTGCTGCGCGAGATCACCAAGCTGGAAGAGAAAGGCGTGCCGGTGCGTGAGCGCCTGCGTATCAGCCCGTCCTGCCCGCTGATCCTGTCCTTCCACGTTGCGCTGGACCAGGCCCGTGAAAAGGCCCGTGGCGAGCTGAAGATCGGCACCACCGGTCGCGGCATCGGCCCGGCCTATGAAGACAAGGTTGCACGTCGTGGCCTGCGTGTGGGCGACCTGCTCAACATGCCGCGCTTTGAAGACAAGCTGCGTGAGCTGGTGGATTACCACAACTTCATGCTGGTCGGTTATTACAAAGAGCCTGCCATCGAGTTTGAAAAGACCCTGGCCGAGTGCAAGGAATACGCAGAGCTGCTCAAGCCGCTGATGCTGGACGTGACCGCCGAGCTGCACGATCTGCGTCGCGCCGGCAAGGACATCATGTTCGAAGGTGCCCAGGGTTCGTTGCTGGACATCGACCACGGTACCTACCCGTACGTGACCAGCTCCAACACCACTGCTGGCGGCGTTGCCACCGGCTCGGGCGTTGGCCCGATGTTCCTGGACTACATTCTGGGCATCACCAAGGCTTACACCACCCGTGTAGGTTCCGGTCCGTTCCCGACTGAGCTGTTCGACGACGTTGGCGCACACCTGGCCAAGCAAGGTCACGAATTCGGCGCCACCACTGGCCGTGCTCGTCGTTGCGGCTGGTTCGACGCCGTTATCCTGCGTCGCGCTATCGATGTGAACAGCATCTCGGGCATCTGCCTGACCAAGCTGGACGTACTCGACGGTCTGGAAGCCATCAACATCTGCGTCGGCTACAAAGACGCCCAAGGCAACGATGTTGCCCCGACTGACGCTGACAGCTACGTGGGCCTGCAGCCTGTGTACGAAGAAGTGCCAGGCTGGACCGAATCGACCGTGGGCGCCAAGACCCTGGAAGAACTGCCAGCCAACGCTCGCGCCTACATCAAGCGTGTGGAAGAGCTGATCGGTGCGCCTATCGACATTATTTCGACCGGCCCGGACCGCAACGAGACCATCGTTCTGCGTCACCCGTTCGCTTAATAAGCTGTTGATGTAAAAAGCAAAGGGCTCCTTCGGGAGCCCTTTGTCGTTTCTGCCCGGCAAACGGCACGACCCTTGCTGTGTTTCCCTCTTTCGAGGTGCTATCAAATTAGTGGCACCCGTGGTGGAGGGATTTCCAGTGTCTGCCGTTCTCTCGTTGTTACAAAGCCGTCTGTTGCGGCCGGTGTTCGTTACCCTTGGTATCGCCCTTTTGGTGCAAGTGCTGGTCGCCGTCGCGCTGACGCGGAGCACGGTGACGGCGCTGGAAGCCGATTTGGGCAATCGCCTGGGCATAGATAGCCAGAAGTTGTCTGGTGAACTGGCCCAGGCTGGCAAGGAAGTCACGTCCAGCCTGGACAGCCTGTCCGCCAGCACGCGCCAGCGCCTCACAGCCGGGCTGTCCACGCGCTTGCAGGAAGAGCAAAAGCAGTTGCGTGCGACGCTGGAAAAAGACCTGCAGGACTCCGCCAATGACATGGCGCAGTTGCTGGCCTCGGTCGCGCCTCGCGCCATGTGGGACAGTGACGTGCCGACCCTTTCAGAGTTTGCCCGCCGGGCCCAGCGCAACCCCAATGTGCTGTTCGTGGTGTATGACGACGCCGCAGGCGAGCACCTGACCCGATACCTGAACCGCGAAAACCCGATCAACCAGGCCCTGCTGGCAAAGGGCGCGGGTGAGCGTGCTCTGGATAAGGTGCTGGACGCGGCCAAGACAGACCCGTCGGTGTATTACGTCGAAGCCTCGATCAGCCCCAATGGTGTAGAAATCGGCAAGGTGCGCATGGGCGTGTCGACCGCGACGGTTGAAGCCGACCTGCAAGCCTTGGATAAGCGCTTTGCCGCGTTGATCGCCAGCGGTGATCAACTGGTGGGCGACAGCCTCAAGGGGGCGGCGGCTGACAGTGCCAGCGCCATGGGCGCCCGGCTGCAATCTGCGCAAGCCACTGCCACGCAAATGACGGCCAATACCGCCAGCGCCGTGCAAGACGCGGCGGGCACCCTGCGCTGGCGCATCGGCATGGGGCTGGCACTGGTGGGGCTTGGGGTATTGCTGCTGATCGCCATTGTGCTGGGGCGACGCGTGGTCAATCGCCTGAAGTTGCTGATTGCCGCGATGGATGATCTGGCCGCAGGCGAGGGCGACCTCACCAAGCGCGTGCAGATCAACAGCAAGGATGAAATCGGCGATATGGCCTCGGCGGTCAATCGCTTTGTGGATAAGTTGCAGCCCATCGTGCGCGAGGCGGGCGACGTGGCCCAGCGTACCGGTGTGGAAATCGGTGCCATGACATTGCGCAATGCTGGCGCCGACGCGGCAGCGGGCTTGCAGCGCGACGAGGTGGCAGAAAGCTTGCGCGCACTGTCGCAAATGGCTGACGAGGCCCAGGCTGAAAGCCACGCCATGCAGGCGGCGTTACAGCAGGTGGTGGATATTCGCCAGGCCACGGATGAGAATTCGCGCACTTCGGCTGAAGTCGGCAGCTTGATTGAGGCGCTGGCGGGGCAGGTCCAGGCCGGCTCCCAGGTAATCGAGCGTCTGGCGCAGCAAAGCGAGCAGATCGAGGTCGTGCTGACCGTGATTCATGGCATTGCCGAGCAAACCAATTTGCTCGCGCTCAATGCGGCTATCGAGGCGGCGCGAGCGGGCGAGACCGGGCGTGGCTTTGCGGTGGTGGCTGACGAGGTGCGTGCGCTGGCCAGCAAGACCCAGAGCTCTACCGGCGACATCCAGGCGCATATCGTGGCATTGCAACAGGGCGCGCGTGAAGCGGTGGAAACCATCGGCAAGGCTGGCCGCCAGGCCAATGAGGGCTTGCTGGTGTTGCGCGACAGCGTGCGCTTGCAGCAGACGGTGCAGGCATCCGTGGAGCAGGTTCACGCGGCCATTGGCCTGGCGACTCGCGCCGCCGAGCACCAGGCCCAGGGCGCCCATGCGGTGCGTGGGCGCGTGGAGGTGATCCATGCCCAGGCCGAGCGTGCCGCGCAGGCGGTGGTGGAGACGACGGCCAGTGGGAAGGTGCTGGATGGGTTGGCGGCGCAGTTGAAGGCGAGCCTGGGGCAGTTCCGGGCTTGAGGTTGCCTG
>NZ_JAEKCN010000013.1:0-248954 GCF_016405455.1 Pseudomonas sp. MF7453
CACATTAGCCATGTATCGCTCGCAGAATCAGCGCCCGGCTCGGATCCCTGTGGGAGAGGGCTTGCTCGCGATGGCGGTGGGTCAGTTAACTCATCTGTCACTGATATACCGCTATCGCAGGCAAGCCCGCTCCCACATTGGCCATGTATTGCTCGCAGAATCAGCGCCCGGCTCGGATCCCTGTGGGAGAGGGCTTGCTCGCGATGGCGGTGGGTCAGTTAACTCATCTGTCACTGATACACCGCTATCGCAGGCAAGCCAGCTCCCACATTAGCCATGTATCGCTCGCAGAATCAGCGCCCGGCTCGGATCCCTGTGGGAGAGGGCTTGCTCGCGATGGCGGTGGGTCAGTTAACTCATCTGTCACTGATATACCGCTATCGCAGGCAAGCCAGCTCCCACATTGGCCATGTATCGCTCGCAGAATCAGCGCCCGGCTCGGATCCCTGTGGGAGAGGGCTTGCTCGCGATGGCGGTGAGTCAGTTAATTCATCTGTCACTGATACGCCGCTATCGCAGGCAAGCCAGCTCCCACATTGGCCATGTATCGCCCACAAAATCAGCGCCCGGCCCAGATACCTGTGGGAGCGGGCTTGCTCGCGAAGGCGGCATGTCAGTCACAGAATCTATAACTGACCCACTGCTTTCGCTTAGCTGATCGGTATTAGGCGAGCCGTTAATGGCCGCCTTTCATCCGCCGCGCAATCAGGTAGAGACCCAGGCCCACCAGCGCTGTAGCAGCACCGATGTAGCCGGTACTGGTCCACCCCAACCCCGCCGTAATCGCGATCCCCCCAAACCACGGCCCCAGCGCATTCGCCAGGTTAAACGCCGCATGGTTCGACGCCGCCGCCAAGCTCGGCGCTTCGTGTGCGATGTCCATCAACCGAATCTGCAACGGCGCCGCCAATGCGACCATGGTGCCCACCAACCCCATGCTCAGCAGCACGCCCCACAGCGACGAGGCGGCGAAGGGGAAGAACAGCAGCACGGCCATCGACCATACCAATATCAAACCCACCGCCCGAAACTGCATGCGATCAAACAGCTTGCCACCGGCAATGTTGCCGATGATGCCGCCCACGCCAAAGGCGGCGAGGCCGAAGGGGATCCATTGCGGCGAGACCTTGGTCACTTCCAGCATGGTCGGCGCCAGGTAGCTGAATACGCAGAACATCCCGGCAAAGCCAATCGCGCCGATGGACAGGGCCATCCAGACCTGGGGTTTGGTGAAGGCGCGCAGTTCTTTGCGTGGGTCGCTGCGTTGTTCGTCGTGGCGGTGGGGCACGAATTGCCAGACCAGGGCGATGGTGAGCAGGGCGATCACGCTGACCAGGGCGAACGCCGAGCGCCAGCCCAGGTGTTGGCCGAGGAAGGTGGCAATGGGGTTGCCGAGCAGCATGGCCAGGGTCAGGCCCATCATTACGCGGGCCACGGCGCCGGCGCGTTTGTCGGTGGGCACCATGCTGGAGGCGACCACGGCGGCGATGCCGAAGTAGGCGCCGTGGGGCAGGCCGCTGATAAAGCGGAAGGCCACCAACGAGCCGAAGGTCGGGGTGAAGGCGGTGGCGAAGTTGCCCAGGGCGTACAGGCCCATCAGCAACAGCAGCATGTGTTTGCGCAGCAGCTTGGCGCCGAGGATGGCCAGCAGCGGGGCGCCGACCATCACGCCCAAGGCGTAGGCGCTGATGGCGTGGCCCACCTGGGGTTCGCTCAGGCCCAGGTTCTGGGCGATGTCGGGCATCAGGCCCATGATGGCGAATTCGCCGGTGCCGATCGCGAAGGCGCCCACGGCCATGGCCGCTTCCATTTTGACGGCGCTGCGCGCGGGCAGTACCTGCCCGGGTGTTTGCTGGATTGTCATGGGTAACTCTGTGTGGAGGGTGTGCACGAAGGACGTCGCCGATGCTACGCAAGCCGCGACGAAGGTGTCTAGAACCGCCATTTTCGGCAGAGTTCCACGCCTGTGACCGCAGGTCGCGGCTGCCAGGCTTGACAGGAACGCATTAAAAGCCGCGATTTGGGCCTGTCAATTGGCCAAACGGCGCATAAACGCTGTTTAGCGTGATATTCTGCGCGCCGTCTTGGGCTAGTCTTTCCTTGGTGCGTACACCCGTATACGTCCCAGCGGTTGGCTGTCGCCCAGGTAGCTGAAGCCAATAATGATAAGAAGTCAGCGCAGAAGGGACATAACAGTGAGGTCGATCCATCGGCCTTGTGTGCCCACCCTGCAGCCTTTATGTGACTGTGCAGACCCCGCGCTACGTTGCCTGACGTAGCGTGAACGAGGGTTACTCATGATCGGGGGCGGTAGGGCGGATGGCGTTTTATCATAGGTGCTACTGATGTTTAAAAAAGTAAACACTGCCCTGCTGGGGCTGGCTTTGTCGATGGGGATCACGTCCGTTCACGCGGAAGAGGCAAAGAAAGTCGATGTGCTGCTGATCGGCGGCGGCATCATGAGTGCAACCTTGGGTGTCTGGCTCAATGAGCTGGAGCCGGACTGGTCCATGGAGATGGTCGAGCGCCTCGATGGCGTGGCCGAAGAAAGCTCCAACGGCTGGAACAACGCCGGTACCGGTCACTCGGCCTTGGCTGAGCTGAACTACACCCCGGAAGACAAGAACGGCAACGTTGAGATCCCGAAAGCGGTCGAGATCAACGAAGCGTTCCAGATCTCCCGTCAGTTCTGGTCCTGGCAGGTTCAGCAGGGCGTGTTGAAGAACCCGCGTTCGTTCATCAACTCCACTCCGCACATGAGTTTTGTGTGGGGCGATGACAACATCAAGTTCCTGAAAAAACGCTACGAAGCCCTGAAGGCCAGCCCGCTGTTCGCTGGCATGCAGTACTCCGAAGACCCGGCGCAAATCGCCAAGTGGGTTCCGTTGATGATGGAAGGGCGTGACCCGAGCCAGAAAATCGCGGCCACCTGGAGCCCGATCGGTACCGACGTGAATTTCGGCGAGATCACCCGCCAGTTCGTCGCTCACCTGCAAACCACGCCGAAGTTTGACTTGAAGCTGTCGAGCGAAGTGCAGGACATCACCCGCAACGACGACGGTTCGTGGCGTGTGAGCTACAAAAACCTCAAAGACGGCACCAAGACTGAAACCGACGCCAAGTTCGTGTTCATCGGCGCCGGCGGCGGTGCCCTGCACCTGCTGCAGAAGTCGGGCATTCCTGAAGCCAAGGAATACGCAGGCTTCCCGGTGGGTGGTTCGTTCCTGGTGACCGAGAACCCGACCATCGCCGAGCAGCACCTGGCCAAGGCCTACGGCAAGGCTTCGGTAGGTTCGCCACCGATGTCGGTTCCGCACCTGGACACCCGCGTGCTGGACGGCAAGCGCGTGATTCTGTTTGGCCCATTCGCCACCTTCTCGACCAAGTTCCTGAAAGAAGGCTCGTACCTGGACCTGCTGACCAGCACCACCACCCACAACATCTGGCCTATGACCAAAGTCGGTATTCGTGAATACCCACTGGTCGAGTACCTCGCCGGCCAACTGATGCTGTCTGATGATGACCGTTTCAAGGCGCTGCAAGAGTACTTCCCGAACGCCAAGCAGTCCGACTGGCGCCTGTGGCAAGCCGGCCAGCGCGTGCAGATCATCAAGCGTGATGAAGAGCAAGGCGGCGTGCTGAAGCTGGGTACCGAAGTGGTCAGCTCTGCCGACAACACCATCGCAGGCCTGTTGGGTGCATCGCCAGGCGCGTCCACCGCGGCTCCGATCATGCTGACCGTGCTGCAAAAGGTGTTCAAGGACAAAGTAGCCAGCCCAGCCTGGCAGGAAAAACTGCACCAGATCGTGCCAAGCTACGGCACCAAGCTGAACGACAGCCCTGAAGCTGTTGCCAAGGAATGGGCCTACACTGCCGGTGTGCTGCAACTGACACCACCGCCAGCGATCCCGCAACTGGCTGCTCCACAGGCTACCGAGGCTGCCAAGCCTGCGGCTGAGCCAAGCAAGCCGGCGTCTGATCTGGCGCTGTAAGCAACACCCACGAAAAAGCCCGCTGAACCGGTGACGGTCAGCGGGCTTTTTTGTGTGTATTCAGAGGGTGAACCCCTTTTTGAGTTGTTCATGCAGATGAAGCGCCAAATGGTTTGCGCTATCGGACAACAAGTAGATGTGGTGGCGCGGCAATTCAGGTAGGCGAACGCCGGGGATATTTTGAGTCAACCCAACTGTTATTCGACTTTCTTCAATCAGTCCAACGGCCAATCCGCAGAACACTGCGGCTTCTACCGCAGTAGAACTGGCACTTTCCAGCAGGACTCGATAGTAGGCTCCATGCTCTTTCAGCGCTCGTATCGCTGAGGCTCGATAGGGGCAACCGGTCAATTGCACTGCGATGGGTAGCGGCGCCTGTTCGGGTGTTTTGAATTGGTCGGAAACAACCCATACAGGCTGTATCGAACCCAACTGTTCTCCTTGCTCCAACGGCTGAGCACTGACGATCAATGCCAAATCAATCTGTTCCCGGCTGAACATGGTGAACAGTTCGCCACTGGATCTGGCTTCTATTTCCAACTCAAGCAAGGGATTGTCAGCGATAAGCTGCGGCAGGAAGTCGCGCATGAAAGCCGGCGCATAAGAATCGTGAAGCCCCAGGCGAATCCTTCCTTGCATGCGCTGGGGGGTTAAGGAGGCCAGTAAGCGGTCGTGGCTCTTGAGAAAGTCGGTGGTTTCGCTGAGTAGTTTCTTGCCATACATCGTCAGCTCAACACCTTGGTTACTCCGGCTGAACAGGCGTTGGCCGACTAAGTCTTCCAGCTTTTGAATCTGCGTCGTAACGGTCGAAGCGCTCCGATGCACATGGCTCGCTGCTTCATTGAAGCGACGGAAGCGGGCGACCGCATGAAAGGTTCGAAGCAGATCGATATTGAGTTGCTTGCTCATGATTCTTCTTTTTGGGATTAGTTGTGCAGATTATTCAAATATACAAAATCATGCTCGCAGCCTAGCCTTTTATTTAGCCGGCGTCATCACGGCGCTGTGTGATCAAAACTGCGAAAGGAACTGCGCTATGGATAAGACAAAACCCAACCGTTCTCGAAGTACGAAAGCAGACAACTCCGCTACGGCGGCTCGATCAAAGCTTAGTCTCTTTTCGGTTTCTTCTGATGTGGATACCGAAACACTTCTGGCTAGCGCTGCTGAGACGTTCTCATCCGTTAATAATTTGATATCCAACCTGGCATTTGAGCTTGAAGGCGCTCACAGGGGGCTTGCTCTCGGGATTCAGCAGATGACCGAGCAAGGTTTGTTGTTGGTTGATAAGGCATTGGAGCAAGTGGCACCTGTCTAGGGTGACCTAATGATGGATGGCGCCTGTGGCATTGATGAACTTCGATATATCACGGCAAGTGCCAGTGAGAGCGTACGGCTTTTGCTGGCATCCATTGTGAGTGACAAAGCATGGAGTCAGATAGATATGAAATATGGTGCTCGATATTTGGTATCACTTCGGGGAGCCGGTCACCTGAAGTCAGCCCTGCAAGCATCACTGGTTCCCGCATCTCGATGTAAGCATCCCGGGGCCCTGCTCGACACGTTGCAACACTGGAGTGACAGTTATTTGCGCAGTGATGGCCCATGCCTCACAGGTCATCGCAGCTTAGCGAACCTGGGGTACATGAGGTCGCCACTAGTAATTGCCCAGCCCGAGCAGTTGACGGCAGTGGCTCAGGTCTCGGGGCTGTTCAATAAGCAGGGCATCGCCGAGTTGAGGCGAGCGTGTTATCAGCTGGAGGCGGGGTCCAGCACCAGCGACTGGATTATCTCTAACCGTACCCGTGCGGCAACGCGGTCATCGACACTTATCCGGGAGATGATGGACAGTCGGGCGTTCCTGCTGGCGGTGTCAAAAATTGCAGGTGTGCCGCTGGTTCCGCACCCTTTCTTGCGCGCCCGTTCCCAGGTCAATTACTTCTACCCGCCCCAGGCTCTGCACGATAGGGCACAGATCGGTATGTGGCATACCGATGGAACCAGCTTTGTGCTGAACATAATGCTGTCTGAGCCCAGCGAGTACGAAGGTGGAGAGTTCGTTTATTTTGAGGGCCCTGTGGAGCGCTTTGATGTCGCAAGCCTCAATGACGACGTGCGAAGCTGTGGTGTGAAAGCCAGTGGCGATGCGGTGTATATCTACGGCAGTCGAGTGTTTCATGGCGTACGCCCACTCACTCAAGGCCGGCGCATGTCGTTGGTGTTGTCGTTTCACTGTCCTTACAGTCAGGCGGATGTCAATAAGTTCTGGCACTTGGCATCCGACGATGGCGTGCTGCGTACCATCAAGCCGTGGTTCCAGCTCAAGCGTGACCTGGTGCGACCCGCCAGCGAGCAATATCGGCGTTTGGGGATTGACCCCATCACGTTTGGCGAACTCGTGCCGTTGCAGTTGCAGGGGGCACGATGACGGCTCGTATCGGCTACACGCGGTTGTTACTGCTTCAGGTCGTCTTTGTCCTGTCCTGGAGTTCCGGCTTTATAGGTGCCAAGTTAGGCGCGCAGAGTGCTGGAGCCTTCAACCTTTTGTTCTGGCGTTTTTTGTTGGTTTCGTTATGCCTGGCAGTGTTTTTGAACAGACGGTTGCTGAGGGTTTCCTGGCAGCAGATTCGTCATCACGCAGTTGTCGGGTTCCTGTCGCAGTTCCTGTATTTGAGCTGCCTCTACGTGGCGATCCAGAACGGTCTACCGCCCGGGATCGCGGCGATCATTGCGGCGTTGCAGCCGTTGATGACAGCGGCATTGTCGACGGGCATGGCGTCCGAGCGCAGTGGCGGCTGGCAGTGGTTGGGGTTGATGATCGGCTTTGTCGGTGTGTCGATTGTGATTGCCGGGCAGTATGGCGGTGGCGGGCAGGGTGTCGGGCTGGTCATGTATCTCTTGCCTCTGGTGTCGGCACTTGGGCTGACACTGGCGACTTTGTACGAGCGTCGCTCGGTGCAGGCCCAGGACAGCGGGTTGGTATTGCCGCTGTTTATCCAGTCGCTGTTGACCTTGATAGGTTTTACCGCGGCCGTGATCTACACCGACACCCTGAGTATTCCCCATGACACCAACGTACTGATCTCGATTGTGTGGCTGACGGTGTTCTCCACCTTCCTCGCCTATTTGAGCCTGTGGATGCTGCTGCGGGTGATGACGGCGACCCATGTGGCGGCGCTGGTGTACCTGGAGCCGCCGGTGACGTTGGTGTGGGCGGCGTTGATGTTTGGCGATGTGATCCACGCATCGACCTACACGGGCATTGCCGTGGTCGTGGCGGGGTTGGTGCTGGTGCGCCTGAAGCGACCGACTGTCGCCTGTACTTACTGAGGCTGGCAGGTTCAGCAACCCGACAGACATCTCCTGTTAAAAATAACCCAGGCCCAAGCAGGGCCCGGCTGCAACAAAGGAAGGATTTCTTTCTGATGCAGGTGTGGGGCGTTCGCGCCCGAGGGTTTTGTATGTTGCTACGTTATGCAGCATTGGCCGCCATGGTGGTCGCGGCTTCCGGATGTGTGCAAGAGCGTGTTGTGCATGAGCGCAGGCCGGTGCAACGTGAGTATGTTGAGGTGGTGGCGCCGCAGCCGCCACCGGTGCAGGTGATCGAAGTCGAACCGGCGGTACGCGAGGGTTATATCTGGTCACGCGGTTACTGGCGCTGGGAAGGCGGGCGCTATGTGGCGGTGCACGGCCATTGGGAGCCGGTGCGCCAGGGGTATCGTTATGTACACCCGCACTGGGTGCAGCGTAGTGATGGCTACCATTGGCAGGTCGGTGGCTGGATACGCTGACCAAACCTCCTCTCCCTCTTCTCTGTAGGAGCGAGCTTGCTCGCGAAAACGTCAACGGTTACGCGGGCATTCAGGTTGCACGCGGTGCCTGTGAGTTTTTCGCGAGCAAGCTCGCTCCTACACAAACAAGGCGGGCTAGCCGAGCCGTTTCATCCCCGCTGCCTTGGCCGCGTTCAGATCAAAGGTGGCGGTGTACTCGCAACCGGCCGCATGGCCACAGCGTTCAACCAGGCAGTCGGCAAAGTCGGCTTTGCTTGCGGTGAACTTGCGCAAGGCCTGCCAGATGACATCGGCGTGCTCGACGGTCAGTTCCCGTGTGTGCAGCAAGGTCTCCAGCACCGTCACCACGTCGCTTTTGGCCGACTGGTAGCAGGACTGCAACACCCACACCAGTTCCGTCAGCGTCACCAGGCTGACGAAACCGGGTGAGGCGGCGGTGAGCGATTCGATCAGTTGGGACGCCTTGGCGGATTGGACCGGGTCATCCTGGGTCACATAACGCACCAGCACATTGGTATCCAGGCCGATCATCCAGCGCTTGCTCCCTGGGCCGCGATGGCGCGGTTCATGTCTTCGATAGACACGGCATGAGCGGGTTTGCGGATCAACCCCTTGAGGTCCCTGACGGTTTTGCTGGCGGCAATCATGGAAAACTTGCCGTCTTCCATTTCGACGAATTCCACCCGGTCGCCTGTTTCCAGGCCCAGGGCTGTCCTGACCTGCACAGGGATAGTGATTTGCCCTTTTGAAGTGAGTGTGGCGGTGGCCATAGTGAAGATCTCCATCGTGATATTCCTTACCTTAGGGTAAGGAATGACGGAGGACAATATCCGTTGGTCCATAGGTCGCTCGCTGAGGTGAATGAGTCGGAATAGTAAAACCCTAGTCCGAACTCTTGTTCCTCACACGCCGTGCCATGTCCCAAACGAATACAAACTATGACCGACCGCCGCTGGCTTACTGCACCACGCGATAGCACGGCACATACGCCGCGCCGCCCGGCAGTTTCATGCGGTGCTGGGCCACGAACGCCTTCAATAATTCATCCAACGGTTTCATGATCGCCGGGTCGCCGTGAATCTCATACGGGCCGTTTTCTTCGATCAGGCGAATACCTTTGTCTTTGACGTTACCCGCCACGATCCCGGAGAACGCCCGGCGCAGGTTGGCCGCCAATTCATGGGGCGGCAGCGCGTGGCTCAGTTGCAGGCTGGCCATGTTTTCGTGGGTAGGGTCGAACGGGCGCTGGAAGCCTTCGTCGATTTTCAGCAGCCAGTTGAAGTGGAACGCGTCATTACGCTCGCGGCGGAATTGCTTCACCGCCTTGAGGCCGGTCGTCATCTGGCGGGCCACTTCGGCCGGGTCGTCGATGATGATCTGATAATGCTGCTGCGCCGCTTCGCCGAGTGTGGCGCCGACGAATGCGTGCAGCTGTTCCAGGTAAGGCGCGGCGTGTTTGGGCCCGGTCAACACCACCGGGAACGGCACGTCGCGGTTATCGGGGTGCATCAGGATGCCCAGCAGGTACAAAAATTCTTCCGCGGTGCCGGCGCCGCCGGGGAAGATGATGATGCCGTGGCCGACGCGCACGAAGGCTTCCAGGCGTTTTTCGATGTCCGGCAAAATCACCAGCTCATTGACGATCGGGTTCGGCGCTTCGGCGGCGATGATGCCTGGCTCGGTCAAGCCCAGGTAACGGCCATTGGTGATGCGTTGCTTGGCGTGGGAAATGGTCGCGCCCTTCATTGGGCCTTTCATCACGCCTGGGCCGCAACCGGTGCACACGTCGAGGCTGCGCAGGCCCAGTTCGTGCCCGACTTTCTTGGTGTATTTGTATTCTTCGGTGTTGATCGAATGGCCGCCCCAGCACACCACGATCTTGGGCTCCACACCCGGGCGCAGCGTACGGGCGTTGCGCAGCAGGTGGAACACGTAGTCGGTGATGCCCTGGGAGTTGCTCAGGTCGATACGCTGGCTGTCCAGCTCGTTCTCGGTGTAGACGATGTCGCGCAGGGCGCTGAACAGCATTTCGCGGGTGCTGGCGATCATTTCGCCATCGACAAAGGCATCGGCTGGGGCGTTGAGCAGTTCCAGACGTACGCCGCGGTCTTGCTGATGGATGCGCACTTCAAAGTCTTTGTAGGCGTCGAGGATGGTCTTGGCGTTGTCGATATGCGCGCCGGTGTTGAGAATCGCCAGGGCGCATTGGCGGAACAGGGTGTAGATGCTGCCGGTACCGGCTTCGCTCAGTTGCTGCACTTCACGTTGGGACAGGGTTTCGAGGCTGCCCTTGGGGCTGACGGAGGCGTTGATGACTTGACGTTGGGGCATTCTGATTCCTTGAAAGCATAGCCACCGCGCTTGCTTGGGGGCGATGGCTTGAGAAGGGTGAGCGCCAATTAAGGTCGCACGAGACGGTTATTTACCTCAGGCGCAAGGCCCAGCGCAAATACCGTCCAACACCATCATGCCGCAGAACTTACTGAATCAGCTTCCAGTTTTTGTAGAAAACCCGACGCAGGGTAAAGACCAGCCCGGCAAAGCCTGCGATCACGGCGTTGAGCACCGACGGCAGCATCGTCGGGCGCACGATGTCGATGAACAGGCAGTAGCGCTTGGCGTCGTTTTTGTTGAAGGACGCATGCATCAGCGTGTCATCGAAGATAAACAGCGGGTCGTCATGCCAGTAGTGCTTGTGCTTGCCCACCTGGATATACACGCCTTCATGGTGGGGCGCCGGGGCCATGTTGTAGAGCACACGGAACATCATGCGCAGGGGGCCGAAGTGGAACGAGGTCGAGCGGTTTTCGTTGAACACCGAGACACCGATGGTCTTCACAAATGGCAGTTTTTTGCGCAACTGCGGGATATCCAGGGTGGTTTCGATCGGGCGACCGTACCACTGGAAGAACAACATGCCGCGTTTCTTCTCGGCCATGCGTTCGTCCAGGTAACCGATGATTTCATCCTTGCGGGCCATGGCGTCGTCGATCACCTGTTGCAGGTCTTGGCGCCACGCGGGGGGCAAGTCGTGCAGGGTATAGACATGCTGGTTGCGGCTGCTCAGCAGGTCGAGCAGGGTGTTGAACGGCGCCAGCACCCAGGTATTGCGACCGTTGCCGATGAAGTATTTCTTGAAGGTGTCGCGGTCGTAGAGGCCATTGCGCAAGAAATCGTAGACACCGCACACCACCACCAGCAGCAGAAACACCAGGCAGGTTCGCGGAAAACAGCCAATCAATAGCAACACGCCGACTACCCAGGCGAGGGACACCAGCTTTTTGCCGACAGCACTTTTGCTCATGAAACATGGCTCCAACTTTGAAACATAATGAAACAATATCGTCATGATAGGACTTTACGGGCCGCGCAGGCGTTTTAAATGGTTCGAAAATTGTGAAGCCTGTGCACAATTTTTAACGCCCGGCAGGGACGAGTCCGGAGCGTTGTGGATTGAATTTTGAGAACAGAAGATTTGCGACTATCGTGACGCTTCGGTTTTTCAGGCGTCATAGACCGGTACGATTGAAGTTGAATGGCCACTATTGGCCTTCGGCACCTTGGAAGAGGCAGAAATTTTTATGATCATCAAACCGCGGGTTCGTGGCTTTATCTGTGTGACCGCTCACCCTGTTGGCTGTGAAGCGAACGTCAAAGAGCAGATCGACTACGTAACCAAAAACGGCGTCATCGAAGGCGGCCCTAAAAAGGTACTGGTCCTCGGTGCCTCCACCGGCTACGGCCTGGCCGCGCGCATCAGTGCTGCGTTTGGCTGCGGCGCCGACACCCTGGGCGTGTTTTTTGAGAAAGAAGGCGAAGAAGGCAAACTGAGCTCCGCCGGCTGGTACAACAGCGCGGCGTTCGAGAAGTTTGCTGTGGAAAAAGGCCTGTACGCCAAGAGCATCAACGGCGACGCGTTCTCCGACGAGATCAAGCGCCTGACCATCGAAACCATCAAGAAAGACCTGGGCAAGATCGACCTGGTGGTCTACAGCCTGGCCGCCCCACGCCGTACCGACCCGCAAGGCGTGGTACACAACTCCACCCTCAAGCCAATCGGCAAGGCCGTGACTCTGCGCGGGATCAACACCGACAAGGGCGTGGTGGTCGACACCACGCTTGAGCCTGCGACCCAGGAAGAAATCGACGGTACCGTGAAGGTCATGGGCGGCGAAGACTGGCAGCTGTGGATCGACGCCCTGCGTGACGCCGATGTATTGGCCGAAGGCGCCAAGACCACCGCGTTCACCTACCTGGGTGAGAAGCTGACCCAGGACATCTACTGGAACGGCTCCATCGGCGAAGCCAAGAAAGACCTGGACAAGAAAGTTTTGACCCTGCGCGAAAACCTCGCTGCGCTCAAGGGCGACGCCCGGGTGTCGGTGCTCAAGGCGGTGGTGACCCAGGCCAGCTCGGCGATCCCGATCATGCCGCTGTACCTGTCGCTGCTGTTCAAAGTGATGAAAGAGCAGGGCACCCACGAAGGCTGCATCGAGCAGGTCTATGGCCTGTTCAAGGACAGCCTGTACGGCAGCGAGCCGAAACTCGACGCCGACGGCCGCCTGCGCGCCGACCTGGCCGAGCTCGAACCCAAGGTTCAGGACGCCGTGGCTGCGCTGTGGAACCAGGTCACCGATGACAACGTCAACGAGATCAGCGATTTTGCCGGTTACAAGGCTGAGTTCCTGCGCTTGTTTGGCTTTGAGGTCGACGGCGTTGATTACGACGCGGATGTGAACCCGACCGTCAAAATCAACGGCCTGATCCAAGCCTAAGTCGACGCGGTTAAAAATGTGGGAGGGGGCTTGCTCCCGATGGCGGTGTATCAGTCACTATCTTCAGTGGCTGACACCCTGCTATCGGGGGCAAGCCCCCTCCCACATTTGATCCGCGTCTTTTTCAGATACTTCTTACGCTCCTGCGGGCGCCTCCCTCTTTCAGATCTGTCAGACTCCAGCAGCTATCAAGCCACGCTAACGGAGGATCTGATGACGATTCGTGCAGTAGTTTTTGATTTCGGCGGTGTTCTGTTCGACTGGAGCCCGCAGCACCTGTACCGCAAGCTGATCGCCGATGAGGCGCAGCGGCAGTGGTTCCTCGATAACATCTGCACCCAGGCCTGGAACACCGAGCAGGATGCCGGTCGTACGTTGGCCGAAGCCACCCGCACCCTGATTGCTCTGCATCCCGATCACGAACCCTTGATTCAGGCTTACTACGAGCGCTGGCACGAGATGCTGCGCGGTGAGTTACCTGACGGCGTGGCGATTCTAGAAGCGTTGCACCAGGCCGATATGCCGCTGTTCGGGCTCACCAACTGGTCGGCTGAAACCTTCCCCTACGCCCGAGCGAACTATCCGTTCCTGCAGCGCTTTCGCAACATCGTCGTGTCCGGCGAATTGAAGTTGATCAAGCCTGACCCGGCGATCTACCACGCCAGCCTCAATCAGATCCGCGCTCATCTGCCGGATATAAAACCGAGTGAGGTGGTGTTTATTGATGATGTTGCCGGCAACACCGAGGCTGCCGTCGCCTTGGGCTGGCAGGGCATTCATCACGTATCGGCCGAGGCCACCGCCGCGCGGTTGCGGGCGTTGGGCGTGGTTTTTAATGTGCCCACTTCTCCATGACAAAATCGACAAATGCCCGCAGCTTGGGCAAGCGGTAACGGTCATGGCGATACAGCAGGTGCATCGGGCGGCTGGGCAATTTATAGGTGGTTAACAGGGCCACCAGCTTGCCGCTCTCCAGGTCCGCTTGCACCAGGGCGTCGGCCAGCATCGTGATGCCCATGCCGTTGACGGCCGCCTGGCGCAAGCCTTGGGAGCTGTTGATGGTCAACGAGCCCGCCACCGGAACCTCCACCTCGCCGCCATCGCCGCTCATGCGCCACAGTTTGTCGGTGTCACGCCAGTTGTCGTTCGCAGGGTAGGCGAAGGCCAGGCAGTCATGTTGTTGCAGGTCCTCCGGGGTCTGCGGCGTGCCGCGTCGCGCCAGGTAGGCAGGCGACGCGCAGAGGGTGAGGGTGTAAGGCTGCATGGGCCGGGCGATCAGGCTGGAGGTCTCCAGTTCACCGAGACGGATCGCCACGTCGAAGCCGCTGTCGACCAGGTCCATTCGTTCGTTGCTCAGCACTACGTACAGGTCGATAAGCGGGTAGCGCTGGGAAAACTCGCTTAACGCCGGCACCAGACGTTCGGTGCCGAACACAGGAGGCGCGGTGATGCGCAGGCTGCCTTTAGGGGCTTCACTGTGGATCTGCTCGGCCAGCAGCTCGGAGTCCGCCACCAGCCCCAGCACTTCCAGACAGCGCTGATAATACTGCCCGCCAAATTCGGTCAGGTTCTGTTTACGCGTGGTGCGTTTGAGCAAGCTCACCCCCAGCCGTTGCTCCAGCGCCCGCAGGTGGTTGCCCACCATGGTGGTCGACATCCCGCATTCCTGAGCAGCGGCGGTCATGCTGCCGGTTTCGACCACTTTCACGTAGACCGACATTGCCTGGAACAGATCCATTATCAAGCCCTGCTTTAAAGTCATTGCAGATATTCGCAGTTTATCCAGCGCAGGTGGTTAACGATACTTCCATCACCGCAACGATGCACTGGAGCCGCTACCATGACCGCCGCCTGCCTGATGAGCACCTATCAACCCCTGGCCCTGAGTTTCACCCGTGGCCTGGGCACGCGCCTGTGGGACCAGCAGGGCCGCGAATACCTGGACGCTGTCGCCGGAGTGGCGGTGACCAATGTCGGCCATTCCCACCCCAGGCTGGTGGCAGCTATCAGCGAACAAGCCGGTTTGCTGCTGCATACGTCCAACCTCTACAGCATCGACTGGCAACAACGGCTGGCCCAGCGCCTGGCGCAACTGTCCGGGCTGGATCGCGCATTCTTCAACAACTCCGGCGCCGAGGCCAACGAGACAGCCCTGAAACTGGCGCGCTTGCACGGCTGGAAAAAAGGCATTGAACAGCCGTTGGTGGTGGTGATGGAAAACGCCTTCCACGGCCGCACGCTGGGCACCATGGCCGCCAGCGACGGGCCGTCGGTGCGCCTGGGCTTTCAGCGCCTGCCGGGGGATTTCATCAAGGTGGGGTTCGGCGATATGCAGGCGTTGGAGGCGATCACTGCGCAGTTCGGCACGCGCATCGCCGCCGTGTTGCTTGAGCCGATCCAGGGCGAAAGTGGTGTGTTGGTGACGCCAGCGGGTTACCTGAAAGCCTTGCGCGACCACTGCACGCGCCACGGCTGGCTGATGATGCTCGACGAAATCCAGACCGGCATCGGGCGCACCGGCGCCTGGTTTGCCTTCCAGCACGAAGGCATCCTGCCCGACGTGATGACCCTGGCCAAAGGCCTGGGCAATGGCGTGCCCATCGGCGCCTGCCTGGCTCGCGCCGCCGTCGCCGAACTGTTCACCCCAGGCAGCCATGGCAGCACCTTTGGCGGCAACCCGCTGGCGTGTCGCGTCGGGTGTACGGTGCTGGAGATCATCGAGCAGCAAGGTTTGTTGCAGAACGCCGCACACCAGGGCGAACACTTGCTGGCACGCTTGCGCATGGAGCTGGACGGGCACCCGCATGTGCGGGCGATTCGTGGCAAGGGCTTGATGGTTGGGATTGAACTGGCCAGCCCATACCGCGACCTGGCTCAGCGTGCCGCCCAGGAGCACGGATTGTTGATCAACGTCACGCGGGGCAAGATCATTCGCCTGTTGCCGCCACTGACGCTGGAGCGCAAGGAAGTGGAGATGATCGTACGAGCCATCACCCGATTACTGGACTGAAATTCCATCAAAATGTGGGAGGGATCAACCCCGAACTACTGTAGGAGCGAGCTTGCTCGCGAAAGACGCACAGACGCTGCGTTCATTCAGCAAGCACGCGTTATCGTTGACGTTTTTCGCGAGCAAGCTCGCTCCTACAGGGGGTCAGGGGGAAGGGCCATTCAACCATTCCTGGTTGAGGGTCTCTGTATCCCCCAGGTACTCCAACAACCACGCCATGGCCGGCGACAGCTTGCTCTGCGCCCACGCCACACACGACGGGCTGGCCGGAAATGGTCGGCTCAGTTGCAGCGCCACCAGCTCACCGCGCTCGATCCATGGCAACACCTGATGGGCCGGCGCCATTCCCACACACAGCCCATCGCGCAGGCAATCCAACGCCGAAGCCCAGTTGGGCACCACCAGGCGGCGCTGGTTATCCAGGGTCCAGGTGTCACGCTTGGGCAGATTGCGCGAGGTGTCGGTCATGCACAGCGAGGCGAAGGGGCGCAGTTGGTCATCACTGAGCAAGCCTTCTACCGTCGCCAATGGATGCCGGGTACTGACCACACACAACCAGTTCAGCAGGCCCATATCGCGGAAGCTGAAGTGGCTGGCCACCGGCACCGCGCTGGTGGCGCCGATCACGATGTCGGTGCGCTCATCGGCCAGCGCGTCCCATACGCCGTTGTACACCTCGTATTCGAGCAGCAATTCCACTTCGGGAAACTGCCGATAGAAGTCCAGCACCAGTTGGCGGCAACGTTGCGGTTTGACGATGGAGTCCACCGCCACCTTCAACTGACCGCTCCAACCATTGGCTACCTGTTGGCACAAGCGCCGGGTGCCGAGCATTTTTTTCATCACGCTGCGGGCCTCGTCGATAAACAGGCGGCCGGCGGGGGTCAGCTCCACATCGCGATGCCTGCGTACAAACAAGGGCACGGCCAGCCATTCTTCGAGCTGGCGTACGGTGTAACTGATGGCCGACGGTACGCGGTGCAGTTCCTGGGCGGCGGCGCTGAAGCTGCCGTGACGAGCGACGGCGTCGACCACGTCCAGGGAATATTCCGACCACATACGCGTTGCCTTCAAAATTATTGATGAGAGTGTCCAATTATTATCGCTTCACACAGATATTGTCAGCTTCATAATGGGTGCCAGTCAGCAAATAGTTTGATGGCAGTGTCTACAAGGCTTCGATGAAAAATTCTTTTGGTTTTACCTGGTACCTGGCGGGGCTGAGCATGCTCGGCTATCTGGCCATGGACATGTACTTGCCGGCGTTTGGCGCCATGGGCGAGCAGTTGAATATTGGTGCTGGTGCGGTGGGCGCCAGCTTGAGTGTTTTTCTCGCCGGCTTTGCGCTGGGGCAGTTGGTGTGGGGGCCGCTCTCGGACCGCCTGGGGCGCAAGCCGATCCTGCTCGCGGGCCTGAGCCTGTTTGTGCTCGGTTGCCTGGGCATGTTCTGGGTCGAGACCGCTCCGCAACTGCTGGCGCTCCGGTTTATACAAGCGATTGGCGTGTGTGCCGCGGCCGTGAGCTGGCAGGCATTGGTGATTGACCGCTACCCGGCCGACAAGGCCCATCGGGTGTTTGCCAGCATCATGCCGTTGATGTCGCTGTCCCCGGCCCTCGCACCGCTGTTGGGAGCCATGGTGTTGAATCACTTTGGTTGGCAGGCGATCTTCGGCGTGTTGCTGGTGGTGTCGCTGTTGCTGCTGTTGCCGACCTTATTGCTGCGCAGCGTGCCCAAACGTGGGGAGCACAAGGGTGGACCCAGGCGCCTGGGGTACGGGCAGTTGCTCACCTCCCGGGTGTTCACCGGCAACGTGATGATCTTCGCCGCCTGTTCGGCCAGCTTCTTCGCTTGGCTCACGGCCTCGCCGTTCATCCTTGGCGGCATGGGCTACAGCCCGAACGACATTGGCCTGAGCTACGTACTGCCGACCCTGGCGTTTTTGGTTGGCGGCTACAGTTGCCGCAGCGCATTGCAGCACCTGGCGGGCAAGACCCTGTTGCCGTGGTTGCTGGCGGCGTATTGCCTGAGCATGGTGGCGCTGTACCTGGTGGCCACTTTGAGCGTGCCGACCCTGACCACCTTGTTGATTCCGTTCTGCCTGATGGCGCTGTGCAACGGCGCCAGCTACCCGATCGTGGTGGCGAATGCGCTGATGCCGTTTGCGGAAAACTCCGGCAAGGCGGCGGCTCTGCAAAATACCCTGCAGTTGGGTCTGTGCTTTCTGGCCAGCCTGCTGGTGTCGTCGATGATCGAGCAACCGCTGTTGATCACGGTGATTGTGATGCTGGCGACGGCGCCGTTGGCGGTATTGGGGTATTGGCTGGCACGGCCGAAGGGCAACGCTTCCGAACTGGCCAGCGCCTGATCTGACAATACGATCAAAATGTGGGAGCAGGCAAGCCAGCTCCCACATTTGAAGTGAGGCTCTTCAGTTAGAACGTCACTTCCATGTTCAGCGTCGGTGTTGAGGTGCGACTGCCACGGCCGCCGTCCACGCCGAACTTGTTGTGCCAGTACTCATAACCCACCCCCAGGTAAAGGTTCGGCTTGACGCTTTTACCCGGTCGCACCGCCACCATCAGCGCCGTGCGCATCAAGGCCTCCGCTGCCGTATCGCGGCCATGGTAATCCTCGCCTTTCTCCCCGACGTAATTGATAAACCCCTGGAATTTCGCCGCATGGTTGCCGACTTCGAACGGGCGCATCCACGTCAGGTTGAGCATGTAGGTGTCGTCGAAGGTGTGGTTCGACTCTTGGGCGCCGGGAATGCCGGTGTGGTTCTTTTCCTTGTAGTACATCAGGCTCAGGTCCAGCACGCCGACGGTGTTGAACTTCAAGGTCGGGCCGATCACCAGCGCGCGTTTTTTGGCTGAGGCGAAGTTGTTGTTGCGGTTGGCGTCGAAACCCAGGGTCAGGGCGTAATCCTTGATCAATCCGGTACCCGGCGTCAGATCGAACACTCGCGAGGCGTACAGCTGGTGCCGGTAAACCGCATACACCTCGCTGCCGCCATGGTCGGTGCCCTTGCGTGGGTCGCGGCTGTCGGACAGGAACACATCGAGGTTGAGAAAGTTGCTGCCGTAGCGGTAGCCGCTGGCGTGGGTGAAGCTGTAGATGCGCTTGCTGAAATCGTCGGGGTTGTTCGGATTGGTGAAGTGCTGGCCGTAGCGAAACCCGACGCTGTTGTTCATCCATTCCACCGCGACAGCCTCGCCACCGCCCAGAAGGGTCAATGCAACGGTTGCGCCCTGTAGTGCCTTTTTCATTATTTTTGTCCTTTGGCGTTCTGGCTCATAACGGCCGAATTGTTTTTGTAACGCTGCTGGAGGGTATCTTGTTCGATTGATTGTATACAACTCTATGGACATACAGTCTGAACATTGCATACAGTGAGCGCACAACAAAAACAGAGAACCCCTCACCATGACTATCCCGAAGGCGTCACCACAGCGGCCCGAAGATGAAAATCTGGGCGTTGCCGCCAACATGGCTTACGGCCTGCAGCATGTGCTCACCATGTACGGCGGCATCGTCGCCGTGCCGTTGATCGTCGGCCAGGCAGCCGGGTTGTCGCCGGCGGATATCGGCCTGTTGATCGCCGCGTCGTTGTTCGCCGGTGGCCTGGCCACGTTGTTGCAAACCCTTGGCCTGCCGTTCTTTGGCTGTCAGTTGCCACTGGTGCAGGGCGTGTCGTTCGCAGGTGTGGCGACCATGGTGGCGATTGTCGGTAGCGACGGTGCAGGGGGGATCCCGGCGATTCTCGGTGCGGTGATGGCCGCGTCGTTGATTGGCCTGTTGATCACCCCGGTGTTTTCACGCATCACCAAGTTCTTCCCGCCGCTGGTGACGGGCATCGTGATCACCACCATCGGTCTGACGCTGATGCCCGTGGCGGCGCGCTGGGCCATGGGCGGCAACAGCCGGGCGGCGGATTTCGGCAGTATGTCGAATGTCGGCCTGGCGGCCCTGACCCTGGTGCTGGTGCTGCTGCTGAGCAAAATCGGCAGCGCCACCATCTCGCGCTTGTCGATCCTGCTGGCGATGGTGATCGGCACCGTGATCGCCGTGCTGCTTGGCATGGCTGACTTCTCCGGCGTCATGCAAGGGCCGATGTTTGGCTTTCCTGCGCCGTTCCACTTCGGTATGCCGACCTTCCATGTGGCGGCGATCATTTCCATGTGCATCGTGGTGATGGTGACGCTGGTGGAAACCTCGGCGGACATCCTCGCGGTGGGCGAGATCATCGACACCAAGGTGGACTCCAAGCGCCTGGGCAACGGCCTGCGCGCCGACATGCTGTCGAGTATGTTCGCGCCGATCTTCGGTTCGTTCACCCAAAGCGCGTTCGCCCAGAACGTTGGCCTGGTGGCGGTGACCGGCGTGAAGAGCCGCTTTGTGGTGGCGACCGGTGGGGTGTTTCTGGTGGTGCTGGGCCTGTTGCCCTTTATGGGGCGGGTGATCGCGGCGGTGCCCACTTCGGTGCTGGGCGGTGCGGGCATCGTGTTGTTCGGCACGGTGGCAGCCAGCGGGATTCGCACGCTGTCGAAGGTGGATTACCGCAACAACATGAACCTGATCATCGTCGCCACGTCCATAGGTTTCGGCATGATCCCCATCGCCGCACCAAGCTTCTACGATCAGTTCCCCAGCTGGTTCGCGACCATCTTCCACTCGGGCATCAGCTCGTCGGCGATCATGGCGATATTGCTGAACCTGGCATTCAACCACTTCACCGCCGGCAACTCGGACCAGCAGTCAGTGTTTGTGGCGGGGACTGAGCGCAGCTTGTGCTTTCGCGACGTGGCCGCGTTGCGCGATGGGGATTACTACCGGGGTGGGAAGTTGTTTGATGCCGAGGGCAAGGAAATTCCGTTGGTAGCAGATACCTCAAAGAAAGCCGCAAAACCCGAAACCACTGAGGTTTAAATAGGTAGGAGCGAGCTTGCTCGCGAAAAACGTCAACGATGACGCGTGCTTCCTGAATAAACACGGCGTCGATGAGTTTTTCGCGAGCAAGCTCGCTCCTACAGAGGGCGGATTTCAGCCGGCCTTGAGGGCTTTGTGCGGCAACGAACACACCTCATCCAAAAACTTCACCACAGTCCCCATACACGCCTGGCGTTCTTCCACATGGGGCATGTGGCTGGAGTCTTCAAACAGTGCCCAGCGCACATCCGCGATCTCGTCCAGGAACGGTTTGACCACCAGCGGCGTGGCTTCGTCATGCCGCCCGGAAATTACCAGGGTTGGCACCTTGATGGCTGACAGGCGGCCAATCACGTTCCAGTCTTTCAAGCTGCCGATCACGTGGAATTCAGTCGGGCCGCTCATGGCGTGGTACACCGTCGGGTCGGCATCGACCTGGGCGAAAGTGCGCGCCACTTCTTCCGGCCATGGGTTGACTCGGCACACGTGCTGGTCATAGAAAATCCGCGAGGCCGCCAGGTATTCCGGGTCTTGGTAGGTACCGGCCTGTTCGTGTTTGAGCAGGGTTTCGTGCACGCCTTCGGGCAGCAGCTTACGCAGGCGATTGGCTTCGCTGGCCCAGGTACGCATACAGGTCGGTGAATTGGCGGGGATGAACGCGCGCAGGCCCTTGGGCTGCAAGATCGCGTGTTCGCTGCCCAGCATACCGCCCCAGGATTGACCGAGGATCGCGTAGTTCTCGCTGATTTGCAGGTGGTCCAGCAGGTTGTTCAGCTCGTCGAGGAACAGGCCGATGGTCCAGAACGAAGGATCTTTGTGGGGCAGGTGCGTGGAACGGCCATTGCCCAGTTGGTCATAGTGGATCACCGCGTGGCCGCTGGCGGCCACGTCCTTGAAGGCATCGACGTAATCGTGGGTGCAGCCCGGGCCGCCGTGGATGATCACCAGCGGCGTGCGGCCCGTGCTCAGGTCACCGGTGACGCGATACCAGGTCTGGTAGGCGCCAAAGGGTGCGTAGCCTTCGCGAACTTTTTCGATGAATTCCATTTCGTACCCCCTGAAAAAAATGATCAGGGTTACGATAATCTGAACAAAAAGTTTAGGTAACTAGCAAAACAGCTAGGTTTTTACGAAAACTCAAGCTTCCAGCAAGCGGTAATGGGTCGCTCGCACCACCGCTTGGACGCGGTTCTTGGCCCCCAGTTTATGCATGGCCGAAGCCAGGTGCAGGGTCACTACCGCCAGGGAACGGCTGAGTTTCTTGGCGATTTCGGCGGCGGTCAGCCCGTCGGCGGCCCATTTCAGGCATTCGCGTTCGCGCTTGGTCAGGTGGATATGCGGATAGGTGCGCAGCTCCTTGCTGAACAGCGGGTAAGCTGCTTCCTGTAAGGCATGGGTAATCAGGCTGAAGTCGGCCAATGTGTGTTGTGCGTCCTTCAACACCGTGCGTGCCTTGCCGGTGCGCAGGCCGGTCAGTGATGCGAAGCCACCCCGGGGCAAGTGAATGGGCACGCTGACGCCGCAGGTCAGTTCACGTTCGTGCAGGTACGAGGAAACGGGGGCGTGGCACGGGTCGATAATTTTTTGCAGGGCAGTCTCGGTTTTCGCTTCGTAGGACCAGACAAACGGCGATACCGTGCTCAACGCCAGGTGTTGCACCGGGTCGATCTGGTAAAACCCTTCGCCGCACCATAAGGCGTGCCAGTCGGGCGGTGTGTTGCGCAGTTGCAACACCGAGGGGGTAATCAGTGCGCCATCCAGGTCGATGGGCACCGGGGTGTAGTCGTACACCAGCGCATCGAAGCCCAGTTGTTGGGCAAGGATAAACGTATTGTCCATCTGTTCATCCAGGCTCCTGCCCGGCATGAGACGGTTATTGAAGGCGGTCAGCTTGGCCAGCATCCGTTCTGCTCCCGAATTCATTTGAATCTCGACTTGCTGCAAGTAGAATGCCACGCCCCGGCGAAGGACAGCCAGGCCAAACCTATAAGAAATACTAGGTTATGGACGCACGGTATCCTCGGTAGTGTTGACCTGATAAACGGCCGCTACCCGCCAGGCCGATACAACACAAGGAATGTATGCATGTGGCGTGAAATTGCCCCCGACCAGCAGTACAACGTACAAGTCGACGGCCATAACCTCGTGGTCTACAGCTTTGGCGAAGGCGATGAAGTGCTGCTGTGTCTCAATGGCGGCCCTGGTCTGCCGTGTGACTATCTGCGTGACGCTCATGGCTGGCTCAAAGCGCATAACCTGCGAGTGGTTGCATTCGACCAGCTTGGCACGGGCGCATCAGCCAGACCGACCGATGTTGCACTGTGGGAAATCCGCCGTTATGTCGAAGAAGTCGAGACCGTGCGCCAGGCGCTGGGCCTGGGCCGCGTGCATTTGCTCGGGCATTCCTGGGGCGGTTGGCTCGGTATCGAATACGCCATCCACTACCCCGATGCGCTCAAAAGCCTGATCCTGGAAAACACCGTCGGCGACATTCCCCATCTGTCCCGGGAACTCGAACGCCTGCGTGGCGCCCTGGGCAGCGAAACCGTGGCCATGATGCAGCGCCACGAAGCCATGGGCACCCTCGATCACCCGCAATACCAGGCCGCCATCACCTTGCTCAACTACCGCCATGTGTGCCGCCTCGACGAGTGGCCCCAGCCGCTGAAACGCTCCCTGGGCGATTGGAACATGGGGCCTTACGCAACCATGCAAGGTCCCAACGAGTTCCTCTACATCGGCAACCTCAAGGACTGGAACCGCCTCAAGGAGATGGGCGAGTTCACGATGCCGATTCTGATCACCACCGGTCAGCACGACGAACTGACCCCCGCCTGCGCCATGCGCATGAAGCTGGCCGCCACCCACGCCGAGCTGCATGTATTCCCCAACAGCAGCCATATGCCGTTTTATGAGGAACCTCAGGCGTACTTCCCGGTGCTGCTGGACTTTCTCGCTCGCCACCGAGGCTGAAGGATGAACCTGGCGCGATACCGTTTTGTCCTGTCCCGGCCGCTGCAGTTGCTGCCGGTGCTGTTTGGCATCAGCCTGATCACCTTTGTATTGGTGCGCTCGATCCCCGGCGACCCGGCGCGGGCCCTGCTGGGCTCGCGCAGTACGCCGGATGCACTGCTGAAAATCCGTGCCCAGTTCGGCCTCGACCAGCCGTTGTGGATGCAGTATTTCTACTTCCTGAAAAACCTGCTCAAGGGCGACCTCGGCCAGTCGCTGCTGTACAAGGTCGACGCGCTGAAACTGATCGTCACCCGCATTGAGCCGACGCTGGTGCTGGTGCTGGGCAGCGTGGTCCTGGCGTTGCTGATCGCGGTGCCGCTGGCGACCGTGGCGGCGCGTCACAAAGGCGGTTGGGCGGACAACCTGATCCGCGTTTTCACCACGGTCGGCCTGGGGATGCCGGCATTCTGGCTGGGGTTGATGCTGATCCTGTTGCTCAGCGTGCAATGGGGCCTGTTCCCGGTGTCTGGCTATGGGCGGACCTGGCTGGACAAGGCCCACCATATGCTGTTGCCGTGCCTGACCATCGCCCTGGCGCTGTCGGCGGTGTTGGTGCGCAACCTGCGGGCAAGCATGTTGATGGAACTGCAGGCCGATCATGTCACCGCCGCCCGGGCCCGGGGCTTGTCGGAGGCCGCGGTGTTTCGGCGGCATGTGCTGCCCAATTCCCTGGTGCCGGCGGTTAACCTGCTGGCGGTCAACATCGGTTGGCTGATCAGCGGCACGGTGGTCATCGAAAGCCTGTTTGCAATTCCGGGCATCGGTCAATTGCTGGTGCGCGGTATTTTCACCCGTGACTACATGGTGGTGCAGGGCGTGGCGATGGTGCTGGCCTGTGCCACGGTGGTGGTCAACTTCGTTGCCGATGTAGTGACAGTCGCCCTCGACCCAAGGGTGAAGATGCAATGAGCAGCCGCCCACTGATTGCACCCTGGCGTTTGCGCCTGCGCTTTGGCTTTCGCAATGGCCGCCTGACCGCCGCCTGGGGCCTGCTGATTCTGTTGGTGTGGTTGGCCCTGGCGCTGTTTGCGCCGTGGATCGCACCGTTTGACCCGATTGCGCAAAACACCGACATGAGCTTGCTGGCGCCCAGCCTTGCCCATCCGTTGGGCACCGACAATTACGGCAGGGATATCCTCTCAAGGGTGATCTGGGGGGCGCGCATCGACCTGCAACTGGCGATTGTCGGGGTGATCTTCCCGTTCATCATCGGCACCTTCATCGGCGCGGTGTCGGGTTATGTGGGTGGGCGCTTCGACAGTTTCTGTATGCGCGTAATCGATGTGGTGCTGGCATTCCCGTTTCTGGTGTTGATGCTGGCGATCATGGCCATTCTCGGGCCTGGTTTGCAGAGCTTTTATATCGCCATGGCACTGGTGGGCTGGGTGTCGTATGCGCGGTTGATTCGCTCGCAGATCCTGGTGCTCAAGGAAAGCGAGTTTGCCCTGGCCGCCAAGAGCCTGGGGTTTGGTCATGGGCGCATTCTGTTCCGGCATTTGCTGCCCAATGCCTTGTTTGGCTCCATCGTATTTTCCATGTCCGACGCGGTGCTGGTGCTGCTCAACGGCGCCGCCGTGAGTTACCTGGGCCTTGGCGTGCAACCGCCTACCGCGGAGTGGGGGACGATGGTGGCCGAGGGGCAAGCCTTTATCACCACGGCCTGGTGGATTTGCACGTTTCCGGGTTTGGCCATTGTGACCCTGGCCATGGGCTTTAGCCTGTTGGCCGACGGTGTGGCGCAAATATTGGGGGACCGCTCGTGAGCCTGCTGCAAGTGCGCGATCTCAGCGTGATCGCCAACAACACCGGGCGTGATGTCACCCTGGTGGATCGCGTGTCCTTTGACCTGGCCGAAGGTGAGATCCTTGGCCTGGTGGGCGAGAGCGGTTCGGGCAAGACCATGGCCTGTCGCGGCCTGATGCGCTTGCTGCCATCGCCCAGCCTGCGCGTGCAAGGCGGCGCCGTACGCCTGGCCAGGCAGGACCTGTTGCAACTGGATGACGCCGGTATGCGCGCCGTGCGGGGCGGGCAACTGGGCATGATCTTCCAGAACCCCAGCAGCCACCTCGACCCGCTGATGCGCATCGGTGAGCAGATCGCCGAGGGCATCCGCCTGCATCAAGGCGCCTCGAAAAAAGACGCGCGCGCACAGGCTGTCGAGGTACTGCGCCAGGTTGGCATCCCGGACCCGCAGACGCGGGTCGATAACTATCCCCATGAATTTTCCGGCGGTATGCGCCAGCGCGCGATGATCGCGGTGGCGCTGGGCTGCAACCCGAAAGTGCTGATCGCCGACGAGCCGACCACGGCCCTGGATGTGACGGTGCAGGCGCAAATCCTGCGGCTGTTGCTCGACCTGCGCGACCAGCGCGGCTTATCGATCATCATGATCACCCACGACCTGGGCGTGGTCGCACAAACCTGCGATTCCATCGCCGTGATGTACGCCGGGCGCCTGTGCGAGCACGGCAGCAAGTACGAACTGCTGGCCCGGCCGCAACATCCGTATACCGCTGGGCTGATCGACTGCCAGCCGGCCCACAGCAGCGGTCATGCATTGTTGCGCACCATCCCTGGCCAGCCGCCGTTGCTCGATGCCTTGCCTGACGGTTGCCGCTTTAATCCGCGCTGCCCGCAGGTCGGTGCCTTGTGTACCGAACTGCTGCCCCAGGGCGCACGCGTGGCCTGTCACTATCCATTGGGGGAACGCCCATGAGCCTGTTGCAGATCAAGGACCTGGAGGTGCGCTTTGCCGCGTCCGGCAGCGGCCTGTTCGGCTTGAACAAGCAGTGGGTGAGGGCGGTGAACGGGGTGTCGCTGAACCTCGCCGCCGGTGAAACTCTCGGCTTGGTGGGTGAGTCCGGCAGCGGCAAAAGCACCCTGGGCCGAGCGATTTTGCACCTCAACCCGATCAGCGCCGGCCAGGTGCTGTTTGACGGGATCGACATGGCCCATGGCAGCGCTATCGATATTGCCCGCCTGCGCCATGAAACCGCGATGATTTTCCAGGATCCGTACGCCGCGCTGAATCCTCGGCACAGCATTGGCGAAACCCTTGCCGAAGTGCTGCGCGTGCAGCGCAAGGTGGCTGTGGAGCGGATCCCGGCGCGCGTCAACGAGTTGCTGGAGCTGGTGGGCCTGCGCCCCGAACTGGCCGGGCGTAAACCGGGCTCCCTCAGCGGCGGCCAATGCCAGCGGGTGGGCATCGCTCGGGCACTGGCGGTGGAGCCGCGCCTGATCATTGCCGATGAATGCGTGGCGGCGCTGGATGTGTCAATCCAGGGCCAGATCATCAACCTGCTGCTGGAACTGCAACAACGCATGAACCTGGCGATCCTGTTTATCGCCCATGACCTGGCCATCGTGCGGCGCCTGTGCGACCGCGTGGCGGTGATGTACCTGGGCAAGATCGTCGAGGAAGGGCCGGTGGAGGCGGTGTTCACCACGCCGCGCCATCCCTATACGGCGGCGTTGATCGAGGCGATTCCCGAGATCGACCCCCATCGGCCGTTGCCCGCGCAGCCCCTGCCGGGTGAGCCACCCAGCCCGCTGAATTTGTCTGCAGGTTGTGCGTTTCACCCGCGTTGCCGGTATGCGCGGGCGGTGTGTTCCTCGGTGTTGCCGCCGACCCATTTCCTGCACGAGCACCGGTACAGTTGCGTGCTTGAAGAACCTTTGCTTTGACCTCTGCCATTCATTAACAAGGAGTTGTGATATGCAATCGCGCCACTTGAAGTTGCTCGCCGCCGCTACGCTGACCGCCTGGTCGTTGACCGCAGGCCTGGCCCAGGCCGCCGGTGTCCTCACCATCGGCTGCCGTGAAGACAGCACCACGTTCGATCCGATCAAAAGCGCGCAAAACCGCGACACCTGGGTGTTTGCCAACGTCTACGACACCCTGGTGCGCGTGGACAACCTGGGCACCAGGATGGAACCGGGCCTGGCCGAAAGCTGGGGCATTTCCAAAGACGGCCTGACGTACACCTTCAAGCTGCGCGAGGCGAAGTTCTCCGACGGCTCGCCGATCACCGCTGCCGATGCCGCGTTCAGCCTGCTGCGCATCCGTGATAACAAGGCCTCCTTGTGGAGCGACCCGTTCAGCCTGATCAACACCGCCAAGGCCAGCGATCCCAAGACTCTGGTGGTCACTCTGAAAACCCCGGCGGTGGCCTTTCTCTCGCAACTGGCATCGCCGACGGTGTCGATCCTGTCGGAAAAAGCCATGACCGCGATGGGCGAAGACGCCTATTCGGAAAACCCGGTAACGTCCGGCGCGTTTACCGTGCAAGAGTGGCGCAAGGGCGACCGGGTGATCCTGAAGAAGAACCCGAATTTCTGGCAGGCCAACAACGTCAGCCTCGATGGCGTGGAGTGGGTGTCGGTGACCGACGACAACACCCGTATGCGCATGGTGCAGAACAACGAACTCGACACGGCGATCTTCGTACCGTTCTCGCGGGTTGAAGAGCTGAAGAAAGACAAGAACGTGGTGATCCACGCCGACCCGTCCACCCGTGAAGATCACCTGTTGATCAACCACGAGCACGGTTTGCTCGCCAAGCCGCAGGTACGTCAGGCATTGGACATGGCCATCGACAAGCAATCGCTGGTGAAAACCGCGACTTACGGCCAAGGCACTGTGGCGTACTCCTACATTCCCAAGGGGTCGCTGTACCACTACGCCAACAACCTGCAGCGTCCTTATGACCCGACCGAGGCCAGAAAGCTGCTGGAAGAGGCCGGAGCCAAGGACTTGAAGCTCAATTACGTGGTCAACGCCGGCAACGAGGCTGATGAGCAGATTGCAGTGATCGTCAAGGACCAGTTGGCCAAGGTCGGTGTGACCGCCAACCTGCAAAAGGTCGACCCGACCCAAAGCTGGCAGATGCTGGTGGACGGTGAGTACGATATTTCAGTGATGTACTGGACCAACGACATTCTCGACCCGGACCAGAAAACCACCTTCGTACTGGGCCACGACACCAACCAGAACTACATGACCCGCTACAGGAACGACAAGGTCAAAGAGCTGGTAGCCGCCGCGCGAGTTGAGGCAGATCCGGCCAAGCGTGAGCAGATGTATGTCGAGTTGCAGAAACTGGCCAAGCAGGATGTGAACTGGATTGACCTGTACTACAGCCCGTACATCAACATCTCGCGCAAGAATGTGAGCAACTTCCTGCAGAATCCGTTGGGGCGCTTCACCCTGGAGGAAGTGGTCAAAAACTGAGTTTTTAACAACACCACAAAGCAATGTGGGAGCTGGCTTGCCTGCGATGGCGATGGAACATTCACCACCGCTATCGCAGGCAAGCCAGCTCCCACCTTTGTTTTGCAGTGTGTCAGGGCTTACTGCGCATCGAAGGCCTGGCCGTTGATGCCCGCACTGTCCGGCCCCATCAGGTACAGGTACACCGGCATGATCTCTTCCGGCGCCGGCCTTTCCATCGGGTTCTCACCGGGATACGCCTGGGCTCGCATACTCGTGCGTGTACCACCCGGGTTGATGCTGTTGGCGCGCACTGCCGCGACATCTTCCAGCTCATCGGCCAGGGTTTGCATCAAACCTTCGGTGGCAAACTTGGACACACCATAAGCGCCCCAATACGCCCGGCCCTTGCGCCCGACGCTGCTGGAGGTGAACACCACCGACGCATCCTGGGACAGCTTGAGCAGCGGCAGCAAGGTACTGGTCAGCATGAACATCGCGTTGACGTTCACATGCATCACTCGCATGAAATTCTCGCCGGATAACTGCTCGATGGGCGTGCGCGGGCCGATGATCGAAGCGTTGTGCAACAGGCCGTCGAGGTGGCCGAATTCTTTTTCGATCATCGCTGCCAGTTCATCGTATTGATGGGGCAGGGCGGTCTCCAGGTTGAAGGGGATCACCACCGGTTGCGGCTGGCCGGCAGCTTCGATCTCGTCATACACCTGGGCCAGGTTGGCTTCGGTCTTGCCCAGCAACAGCACGGTGGCGCCATGGGCGGCATAGGTTTTTGCCGCTGCTGCGCCAATCCCGCGACCGGCGCCGGTTACCAGGATGGTCCGGCCTTTGAGCAGTTCTGGAGGGGCAGAATAATCAAACATAAATAGCCTCGACAAAATTCAAGGTGATACACCACTCAAAGTGGAATCCATTTCCTGTGGGAGCTGGCTTGCCTGCGATGGTGGAGTACCTGTCGGCAGATGTGCTGGCTGGCAGACCGCTATCGCAGGCAAGCCAGCTCCCACATCGACCTCAGTGTTGTTGAGATCTTCGAACAATCAGCAACTGCACAGCGCGTTATCCAGCACCTTGCGCAATTCCAGCGGGTGATCCACCACCACGTCCGCGCCCCAGTGACGCGGGTTGTCGTCCGGGTGGATATAGCCATAGGTGACCGCCGCCGTGCGCGTACCCGCGTCGCGGCCGGATTCGATGTCGCGCAGGTCATCGCCCACGAACAGCACGCTGGCCGGGTCCAGGTCGAGCATTTTGCACGCCAGGATCATCGGCTCCGGGTCCGGCTTGCTGTTTTTCACATGGTCCGGGCAGATCAACACGGCCGAACGCTCGGCCAGGCCCAGCCGCTGCATGATCGGTTCGGCAAAGCGCACCGGCTTGTTGGTGACCACACCCCAAATCAGCTTGGCTTTCTCGATGTCTTCCAGCAACTCGGCCATGCCGTCGAACAGCTTGCTGTGCACCGCGCAGTCCTTGAGGTAGCGCTCCAGGAATTCCTGGCGCAGCTCTTCAAAGCCTGGGGATTCAGGATCCATCGAGAAGGTCACGGCAACCATCGCCCGGGCACCGCCGGAGATTTCATCGCGGATGTGCTGCGGGTTGATCGGTTCCAGGCCGCGGTCGGCGCGCATGGCCTGGCAGATGGCGATAAAGTCCGGCGCGGTATCCAGCAGGGTACCGTCCATGTCGAAGAGAACCGCTCGCAACTTCACAGGCTTACTCCTCGCGCAGGGTCTGGATCATGTAGTTGACGTCAACATCGTTGGCCAGCTTGTAGTGCTTGGTCAGCGGGTTGTAGGTCAGGCCGATGATGTCCTTGACGGTCAGCCCGGCCTGACGGCTCCACGCACCCAGCTCGGAAGGGCGGATGAATTTCTTGAAGTCATGGGTGCCACGCGGCAGCAGCTTCATGATGTATTCGGCGCCAATGATCGCGAACAGGTAAGCCTTGGGGTTGCGGTTGATGGTGGAGAAAAACACCTGGCCGCCGGGTTTGACCATGCGGAAGCACGCACGGATCACCGAGGACGGGTCTGGCACGTGTTCGAGCATTTCCAGGCAGGTGACCACGTCGAACTGCTCGGGCATTTCCTCGGCCAGGGCTTCGGCGGTGATCTGGCGGTATTCCACGCTCACGCCGGATTCGAGCTGGTGCAACTGCGCCACGGCCAGCGGCGCTTCGCCCATGTCGATGCCCATCACGGTCGCGCCGCGCTGGGCCATGGCTTCGCTGAGGATGCCGCCGCCGCAACCCACATCCAGCACCTTCTTGCCGGCCAGGTTGACGCGTTCGTCAATCCAGTTGACCCGCAGCGGGTTGATGTCGTGCAGCGGTTTGAACTCGCTCTCGCGGTCCCACCAGCGGTGGGCGAGGGCTTCGAATTTGGCGATTTCGGCGTGGTCGACGTTGCTCATGGTCAATCCTCTGAATCTGATAAGTCGGTGGTCGCGGCTGAACGTGCAGGTTCAACCGCGGCGTTATTCGTGGTGCCCGCTGATGCGTTGGCCCCAGGCAATGGCCGTGGCGGTCAACTGCTGTTCATCCATGCGGGTCAATCGCCGGTCGTCGAGCAATGGCTTGCCGGCGACCCAAAGGTGTTTCACGCAATCGCGTCCGGTGGCATATATAAGCTGTGAGACCGGATCGTAGATCGGTTGTTGCGCCAGCCCCGACAGATCGAAGGCGACTATATCTGCGGCCTTGCCGACTTCCAGCGAGCCGATCTCGCTTTCCAGGCCCATGGCCCGTGCACCGTTGAGCGTCGCCATGCGCAGGGCGCGGTGGGCGTCCAGAGCGGTGGCCGAGCCGGCAACGGCTTTGGCCAGCATCGCGGCGGTACGGGTTTCGCCCAGCAGGTCCAGGTCATTGTTACTGGCGGCGCCGTCGGTGCCGATGGCCACATTGACCCCAGCCTGCCACAAGCGCTCCACCGGGCAAAAGCCGCTGGCCAGTTTCAGGTTCGATTCCGGGCAATGGATTACGCTGGTGTTGCTTTCTACCAGCAAAGCCAGGTCTTCCTCGCTGATTTGGGTCATATGAACGGCCTGGAAGCGCGGTCCGAGCAAGCCGAGGCGGCCCAGGCGCGCCAATGGCCGCTCGCCTGTCTGCTCCACGGCTTGTTGCACTTCAAAGGCTGTTTCATGCACATGCATATGGATCGCTGCGTCCAGTTCTTCGGCGATCACCCGGATCTTTTCCAGGTTGGCGTCGCACACGGTGTAGGGCGCGTGGGGGCCGAAGGTAATCTTGATGCGCGGGTGGTGCTTGAGGTCGCCGAACAGCTCGATGCCCTGGCGCAGGGCTTCGTCGGCAGTGCTGGCGCCGGGAATCGGGAAGTCGAGGATCGGCATGGCGATCTGCGCGCGCATACCGCTGTTATGCACGCAATCGCTGGCGACCTTGGGGAAGAAGTACATGTCGGAGAAGCAGGTGATGCCGCCCTTGATCTGTTCGGCGATGGCCAGGTTGGTGCCGTCGCGCACAAAGGCTTCATCGACCCACTTGGCTTCGGCCGGCCAGATGTGTTTTTCCAGCCAGGTCATCAGCGGCAGGTCATCGGCCAGGCCACGGAACAGGCTCATTGCCGCATGGCCGTGGGCGTTGATCAGGCCAGGGCTGAGCAACATGCCGGGCAGTTCGCGCACCTCATTGGCCGCAAGCTTCAATGCCGCGGCGCGTGGGCCGATAAAGGCAATGCGCCCGTCGCGGATGCCCAGGCCATGCTCCTTGAGCACCACGCCGGCAGGTTCGACCGGTACCAGCCAGGTCGGCAAGAGCAACAGGTCGAGCGGGGCGGCAGTGGAGGTCATCGCAGGCTTCTTCCCAGGCAGCTATATAAAGAAGGGCGAAGTATACCCGAGCGTCCTGGCTGGCGGATCGCTATAATCCGCGGCTTTTGTTCATAAGTGCGGGGTAAGGGATGCGCGACCGACTGTTGGCTGCAGAGAAAGTGAAGGCCATCGATTGGCGTGACGGCGCGCTGTACCTGCTCGATCAGCGCGTGTTGCCGTCCCGGGAGAGCTGGGTGGCCTGCCATACCGTCGCGGCGGTGGCCGAGGCCATCCGTTCGATGCTGGTGCGGGGCGCGGCGGCCGTCGGCATCAGTGCCGCCTATGGCCTGGTACTGGCCGCCCGTGAACGCATTGCCGAGGGCGGCGACTGGCAAGCGGCGTGGGAGGAAGACTACGCACTGCTGGCCGACAGCCGCCCGACCGGGTCGAACCTGTTCTGGGCCCTCAAGAACATGCGCGACTGCCTGGACCGCCTCAAGCCGCACGCCGATCCGGTGGCTGTGCTGGAAGCCCAAGCCATTGCGATTCATGAAAGCGACCGCGAGGCCAATGTGGTCATGGCCCAACTGGGCATGGAGCGGATTCGCAAGCACCAGGGCAACGCCCAGGCGATCCTTACTCATGGCAACACCGGCGCGCTGGCCACGGGCGGGGTCGGCACGGCCCATGGCGTGATTCGCGCGGCGTTCCTGGAAGGGCTGGTCGAGCAGGTCTATGTCAACGAAACCCGCCCATGGCTGCAAGGCTCGCGTCTGACCGCGTGGGAGTTGGCGGGCGAGGGCATCCCGGTGACGGTGAGTGCCGACTCGGCTGGGGCACACATCCTCAAGACCAAAGGCGTGACCTGGGTGGTGGTCGGTGCCGACTGTATTGCCGCCAATGGCGATGTGATCAGCAAGATCGGCACCTACCAACTGGCCGTTTGCGCCATGCACCATGGCGTGCGCTTTATGGTGGTGGCGTCGAGTTCGACGCTCGATTTGATGATGGCTACTGGCGATGATGTTGCACTGGAGGCGCGCGATCCCGCTGAGCTGCTGGACGTCATGGGGCAGCGCCTGGAGGTTGATGCGTTTAACCCGGTGTTTGATGTGACGCCGGCTGACTTGATTGATGTGATCGTGACCGAGAAGGGCGTGGTTGAGCGCCCGGATACTGCCAAATTGGCCAGGTTGATGTGCCGTAAGCGCCTGCATTGAGGGCTGTGGTGTCTGTGAGATAGCAATCGGGGGCAAGCCCCCTCCCACATTTTGACTGTGTTCACAATTCAAGTGTGGGAGGGGGCTAGCCCCCGATTGGGCTCGAAAGTCAATAAAACCCTCGGATCCACCCTCAAAAAACAGCATCACCCCACCTCTGAGCCCCTCTCGTCCCCTTCAAGCCTGTCACCCGTCAAATTACTAGCCTCCATGCGCATCAGGGGGATAGGTGCGTGGCGGCGATTGTGATAACATCCGGCGGTTTCCAGGGCTGCCCCGAGGGGCTGCCTATAACGCGCAGATCCGTGTCATAACTCGTTGATTTGTCGTAAGTCGTTGTCAGGCACCGTGCCGGCAGCGGCGAGCTTCGTTCGTCCCGAATGGATGTGACGAGGTTTCACCCGAAAAAGGAATCAGGCTTCTCATGGGCGAACTGGCCAAAGAAATCCTCCCGGTCAATATCGAAGACGAGCTGAAACAGTCCTACCTCGACTACGCGATGAGCGTAATTGTCGGTCGGGCACTGCCTGATGCGCGCGATGGCTTGAAGCCCGTGCACCGGCGTGTGCTGTTCGCGATGAGCGAGCTGGGTAACGACTGGAACAAGCCGTACAAGAAATCTGCCCGTGTTGTCGGTGACGTGATCGGTAAGTATCACCCTCACGGCGACACTGCGGTGTACGACACCATCGTTCGGATGGCGCAGCCGTTTTCCCTGCGCTACCTGCTGGTAGACGGCCAGGGCAACTTCGGTTCGGTCGACGGCGACAACGCCGCGGCCATGCGATACACCGAAGTGCGCATGACCAAGCTGGCGCACGAGCTGCTGGCCGACCTGCACAAAGAAACCGTGGACTGGGTGCCGAACTACGACGGCACTGAAATGATCCCGGCCGTCATGCCCACCAAGATCCCCAACCTGCTGGTCAACGGTTCCAGCGGTATCGCCGTGGGCATGGCCACCAACATTCCGCCGCACAACCTCGGTGAAGTCATCGACGGTTGCCTGGCGCTTATCGACAACCCCGAGCTGACCGTCGATGAGCTGATGCAGTACATCCCCGGCCCGGACTTCCCGACCGCCGCGATCATCAACGGTCGCGCCGGCATCATCGAAGCCTACCGCACCGGTCGCGGACGCATTTACATGCGTGCCCGCTCGATGATCGAAGACATCGACAAGGTCGGTGGCCGCCAGCAGATCGTCATCACCGAACTCCCGTACCAGCTGAACAAGGCACGTCTGATCGAGAAGATCGCCGAGCTGGTTAAAGAGAAGAAGCTGGAAGGCATCACCGAGCTGCGCGACGAGTCCGACAAAGACGGTATGCGCGTAGTAATCGAGCTGCGTCGTGGCGAAGTGCCTGAGGTGATCCTCAACAACCTCTACGCCCAGACCCAGCTGCAAAGCGTGTTTGGTATCAACGTGGTTGCCCTGATCGACGGCCGTCCGCGCATCCTGAACCTCAAGGACCTGCTGGAAGCCTTCGTGCGTCACCGTCGCGAAGTGGTGACCCGCCGTACCGTGTTCGAACTGCGCAAGGCCCGCGAGCGCGGCCATATCCTGGAAGGCCAGGCGGTTGCGTTGTCGAACATCGACCCGGTGATCGCCCTGATCAAGGCCTCGCCAACCCCGTCGGAAGCCAAGGAAGCGTTGATCAGCACGCCTTGGGAATCCAGCGCCGTGGTGGCCATGGTTGAACGTGCCGGTGCCGACTCGTGCCGTCCGGAGACCCTGGACCCGCAATACGGTCTGCGTGAAGGCAAGTACTTCCTGTCGCCGGAGCAGGCCCAGGCCATTCTGGAACTGCGCCTGCACCGCCTGACCGGTCTTGAGCACGAGAAGCTGCTGGCCGAGTACCAGGAGATCCTCAACCAGATCGGCGAGTTGATCCGCATCCTCAGCAGTGCCGTGCGCCTGATGGAAGTGATCCGCGAAGAACTGGAAGTGATCCGCGCCGAATACGGCGACGTGCGCCGCACCGAAATCCTCGATGCGCGCCTGGACCTGACCCTGGGTGACATGATCCCGGAAGAAGAGCGCGTGGTGACCATCTCCCACGGTGGCTATGCCAAGACCCAGCCGTTGGCTGCGTACCAGGCCCAGCGTCGTGGCGGTAAAGGTAAATCGGCTACCGGCGTGAAGGATGAGGACTACATCGCTCACCTGCTGGTCGCCAACAGCCACACCACGCTGTTGCTGTTCTCCAGCAAGGGCAAGGTGTACTGGCTCAAAACCTACGAAATCCCGGAAGCCTCCCGTGCCGCCCGTGGTCGTCCGTTGGTCAACCTGCTGCCGCTGGACAGTGATGAATACATCACCACCATGCTGCCGGTTGAGGAATACACCGAAGGTCACTTCATCTTCATGGCCACCGCCAAGGGCACCGTGAAGAAGACCCCGCTGGAATCCTTCAGCCGTCAACGCAGCGTGGGCCTGATTGCCCTGGAGCTGGACGAAGGTGACGTGCTGATTTCCGCGGCCATTACCGATGGTGAGCGCGAAGTCATGCTGTTCTCCGATGGCGGCAAGGTTACGCGCTTCAAGGAATCCGACGTGCGCGCCATGGGCCGTACCGCCCGCGGTGTGCGCGGTATGCGCCTGCCGGAAGGGCAGAAGCTGATTTCGATGCTGATCCCGGAAGAAGGCAGCCAGATCCTCACCGCTTCCGAGCGTGGCTATGGCAAGCGCACCGCCATCAGCGAGTTCCCGGAGTACAAGCGTGGCGGCCAGGGCGTGATCGCCATGGTCAGCAACGACCGCAACGGCCGTCTGGTCGGCGCGGTGCAGGTGCTCGATGGCGAGGAGATCATGCTGATCTCCGACCAGGGCACCCTGGTGCGTACCCGTGTGGCTGAAGTGTCGAGCCTGGGCCGTAACACCCAGGGCGTGACCCTGATCAAGCTGGCCAAGGACGAGAAGCTGGTTGGTCTGGAGCGTGTGCAGGAGCCATCGGAAGTCGAAGGCGAGGAGCTCGAAGGTGAGGAATTTGAAGGCGAGGTGATCGCAGCTGGCGATGACAACGTTGACGAGCCAACCCTCGACGCTGCCGCAGACGAAGAAGAACCGCAGGAATAAGCGGACACACAGGGGGCGGATGAAGATTCGCCCCCTTGTTGTTTGTCCCGTATGAAACACAGCGCCCTTTGCCTGGACGCGGTCCATGTGGGAGCAGGCAAGCCAGCTCCCACAGATGCCCGCTCCAGAATGAGGGCGTTGCTGACATGATTGCAGCCCCACCAGATCAGAGTGAGATTGGATGTGAGCAAGAGAGCCTATAACTTCTGTGCCGGTCCCGCGGCGCTTCCTGAAGCAGTCCTGCAGCGTGCGCAGGGTGAACTCCTCGACTGGCATGGAAAAGGCCTCTCCGTGATGGAAATGAGCCATCGCAGCGATGAGTTTGTGTCCATCGCCACCAAGGCCGAGCAGGATCTGCGCGACTTGCTGGACATCCCCTCCGACTACAAAGTGTTGTTCCTGCAAGGTGGGGCGAGCCAGCAGTTCGCCCAGATCCCGCTGAACCTGTTGCCTGAAGACGGCACTGCCGACTATATCGACACCGGTATCTGGGGGCAGAAAGCCATTGAAGAAGCTTCGCGCTACGGCCACGTTAATGTGGCGGGTACCGCAAAGCCCTACGATTACTTCGCCATTCCAGGTCAAAACGAGTGGAAACTGACAAAGGACGCGGCCTACGTTCACTACGTCGCGAACGAAACCATTGGTGGTCTGGAGTTTGATTGGGTGCCTGAAGTTGGTGACGTTCCGCTGGTGTGCGACATGTCCTCGGACATCCTCTCGCGCCCGATCGATGTGTCCAAATACGGCATGATCTACGCCGGCGCGCAAAAGAACATCGGCCCGAGCGGCATCCTGGTCAATATCATCCGCGAAGACCTGCTGGGTCGCGCCCGCTCGCTATGCCCGACCATGCTCAACTACAAGGTCGCGGCCGATAACGGCTCGATGTACAACACCCCGCCGGCGTTCGCCTGGTACCTCTCCGGCCTGGTGTTTGAGTGGCTCAAGGAGCAGGGTGGTGTGGCGGCCATGGGCAAGTTGAACGAAGAGAAGAAGCGCACCCTGTACGACTTCATCGACGCCAGCGGCCTGTACAGCAACCCGATCAACCTCAGCGACCGTTCGTGGATGAACGTGCCGTTCCGCCTGGCCGATGACCGCCTGGACAAGCCGTTCCTGGCCGGTGCCGACGAGCGCGGCCTGCTGAACCTCAAGGGCCACCGCTCGGTAGGCGGTATGCGCGCCTCCATTTATAACGCTGTCGACATCCACGCCATCAACGCGCTGGTTGCCTACATGGCAGAGTTCGAGAAGGAACACGGCTAATGTCTGAGCAAGAACTCAAAGCCCTACGAGTACGCATTGACAGCCTGGACGAGAAAGTCCTGGAACTGATCAGTGAGCGCGCGCGCTGCGCCCAGGAAGTGGCGCGGGTGAAAATGGCGTCCCTGGCCGAAGGCGAAGTGCCGGTGTTCTACCGGCCCGAACGTGAAGCCCAGGTGCTCAAGCGCGTGATGGAGCGCAACAAGGGCCCGTTGGGCAACGAAGAGATGGCGCGGTTGTTCCGTGAAATCATGTCTTCGTGCCTGGCGCTGGAGCAGCCGCTGAAAGTGGCCTACCTCGGCCCTGAAGGCACCTTCACCCAGGCGGCGGCCATGAAGCACTTCGGCCACGCGGTGATCAGCAAGCCGATGGCTGCTATCGACGAAGTGTTCCGCGAAGTGGCAGCCGGTGCGGTGAATTTTGGCGTGGTGCCGGTGGAAAACTCCACTGAAGGCGCGGTCAACCACACGCTGGACAGCTTCCTTGAGCACGACATGGTGATCTGTGGCGAAGTCGAGCTGCGCATCCACCACCACCTGCTGGTGGGTGAAAACACCAAGACCGATAGCATCAGCCGTATCTACTCCCACGCTCAGTCCCTGGCCCAGTGCCGCAAGTGGCTGGACGCCCATTACCCGAATGTCGAGCGCGTGGCGGTGTCCAGCAACGCCGAAGCGGCCAAGCGGGTCAAGGGCGAGTGGAACTCGGCGGCAATTGCCGGCGATATGGCCGCGGGCCTGTACGGCCTGACGCGCCTGGCCGAGAAAATCGAAGACCGCCCGGACAACTCCACGCGCTTTTTGATGATCGGCAGCCAGGAAGTGCCGCCCACCGGCGACGACAAGACCTCGATCATCGTTTCCATGAGCAACAAACCCGGCGCGCTGCATGAGCTGCTGGTGCCGTTCCACGACAACGGGATTGACCTGACGCGCATCGAGACTCGTCCTTCGCGCAGCGGTAAATGGACCTACGTGTTCTTTATCGACTTCATCGGCCATCACCGCGACCCGCTGGTCAAGGGCGTGCTGGAGAAGATCAGTCAGGAAGCTGTGGCACTCAAGGTGCTGGGCTCTTACCCGAAAGCGGTTTTGTGAGGCTTTGACATGAGTGGCAACTTCCTCGCCCTGGCGCAGCCGGGCGTGCAACAACTCTCGCCTTACGTTCCAGGCAAGCCTGTGGACGAGCTGGCCCGTGAGTTGAATCTGGACCCGTCCAAAATCGTTAAGTTGGCGAGTAACGAAAACCCGCTGGGCCCGAGCCCCAAAGTGTTGGCGGCGATTCGTGAAGAGCTTGCCGAGCTGACCCGTTATCCCGACGGCAACGGTTTTGCGCTCAAGTCGCTGCTGGCGGACAAGTGCCGGGTCGAGCTGAACCAAGTGACCCTGGGCAATGGCTCCAACGACATCCTTGAACTGGTCGGCCGTGCCTACCTGGCGCCCGGTTTGAATGCCGTGTTCAGTGAGCACGCATTTGCGGTCTACCCGATCGTGACTCAGGCTGTGGGGGCTGATGCGCGAGTCATTCCCGCCAAGGATTGGGGGCACGACCTCCCGGCAATGCTGGCGGCGATCGATGCGCACACCCGCGTGGTGTTTATCGCCAACCCGAACAACCCGACCGGCACCTGGTTCGATGAGCAGGCCCTGAACGAATTCCTGCAGGACGTGCCGGAGCATGTGCTGGTTGTGCTGGACGAGGCCTACATCGAGTACGCCGAAGGCAGCGACCTGCCCGATGGCCTGGATTTTCTCGCGGCCTACCCGAACCTGTTGGTGTCGCGCACCTTTTCCAAGGCTTATGGCCTGGCGTCGTTGCGGGTTGGTTACGGCCTGTCCACGGCGGTAGTTGCCGATGTGCTGAACCGCGTGCGCCAACCGTTCAACGTCAACAGCCTGGCCCTGGCGGCCGCCTGTGCGGCGGTGAAGGATGCTCAATACCTGGAAGAGGGCCGTCGCCTCAACGAAAGCGGCATGTTGCAGTTGCAGGACGGCTTTCGCGAGTTGGGCCTGGGATGGATTCCGTCCAAGGGCAACTTCATCTGCGTCGACCTCGGCCAAGAGGCTGCGCCGGTGTTTCAGGGCTTGCTGCGCGAAGGCGTGATCGTGCGTCCGGTGGCCAACTACGGTATGCCGAACCACCTGCGTATCACCATCGGTTTGCCGGCCGAGAACAGCCGCTTCCTGGAGGCTCTGGCCAAGGTTCTGGCCCGTGGTTGATGTCACTGCATTGCAACCTGCTGTGCCTATGATCGGTCGCCTGGTGGTGGTCGGTCTGGGATTGATCGGTGGTTCCTTCGCCAAGGGCCTGCGTGAAAGTGGTCTGTGTGGCGAAGTGGTGGGCGTCGACCTCGACCCGCAATCGCGCAAGCTGGCGGTGGAGTTGGGTGTCGTGGATCGCTGTGAAGCGGACCTGGCAATCGCTTGCCAGGGCGCGGACGTGATCCAGCTTGCGGTGCCGATCCTGGCCATGGAGAAATTGCTCGCCGTATTGGCCGGCATGGACCTGGGGCAAGCGATCCTCACGGACGTCGGCAGTGCCAAAGGCAACGTGGTGCGCGCGGCGCAATTGGCGTTTGGCGTCATGCCGCCGCGCTTTGTGCCGGGTCATCCGATTGCCGGTTCCGAGCAGAGCGGGGTGGAAGCATCCAATGCGCAGTTGTTCCGTCGGCACAAGGTGATCCTGACGCCGCTGGCGCAGACTGATCCGGCGGCGTTGGCTGTGGTGGATCGGCTCTGGCGCGAGCTGGGCGCGGATGTGGAGCATATGCAGGTCGAGCGCCACGATGAAGTGTTGGCGGCGACCAGTCATCTTCCCCATCTGCTGGCATTCGGCCTGGTGGATTCGTTGGCCAAACGCAACGAGAACCTTGAGATTTTCCGCTACGCCGCCGGTGGTTTTCGTGATTTTACCCGGATCGCTGGCAGTGATCCGGTGATGTGGCATGACATCTTTCTCGCCAATCGCGAAGCGGTGTTGCGCACCCTGGACACGTTCCGCAGTGACCTCGACGCCTTGCGTGACGCGGTGGATGCGGGTGATGGTCATCAGTTACTGGGTGTGTTCACTCGGGCGCGGGTGGCGCGTGAGCATTTCAGCAAGATCCTGGCGCGCCGGGCCTATATGGAAACCGCAGTGAATGCCGATGAGCTGACTTTTGTCGCCAACCCGGGTGGCCGCTTGAGCGGATGCATTCGGGTGCCGGGTGACAAGTCGATCTCCCATCGATCCATCATGTTGGGTTCATTGGCTGATGGCGTCACCGAGGTGGAAGGCTTCCTTGAGGGCGAAGATGCCCTGGCGACCTTGCAGGCGTTTCGCGATATGGGCGTGGTGATTGAAGGTCCACACCATGGGCGAGTGACCATTCATGGGGTTGGCCTGCACGGCTTGAAGGCAGCGCCGGGGCCGATCTACCTGGGGAACTCCGGTACATCGATGCGTCTGTTGGCGGGTTTGCTGGCGGCGCAAAGCTTCGATAGCGTCCTGACCGGCGATGCATCGCTGTCCAGGCGCCCCATGAGTCGTGTGGCCAAGCCGCTGCGGGAAATGGGTGCGGTAATCGAGACCGGTCCTGAAGGGCGTCCGCCTCTGACCATTCGTGGCGGGCAGGCGCTCAAGGGCCTGACTTACGCGTTGCCGATGGCCAGCGCGCAGGTTAAATCCTGCCTGTTGCTGGCTGGCTTGTATGCGCAAGGTAAAACCGCAGTCACCGAACCTGCCCCGACCCGCGATCATACCGAGCGCATGTTGCGTGGCTTTGGTTATCCGGTGGCGGTGGAGGGCGCGACGGCATCGGTGGAGTCGGGCCATCGGCTGACGGCTGCTCACATTGAAGTGCCTGGGGATATATCGTCTGCGGCGTTTTTCCTGGTGGCGGCGTCGATTGCCCAAGGCTCGGAGCTGCTGCTTGAGCATGTCGGCGTCAATCCTACCCGCACCGGTGTGATCGATATTCTGCGGCTGATGGGGGCTGATATCACCCTTGAAAACCCGCGCGAGGTAGGCGGCGAGCCTGTTGCCGACCTGCGTGTTCGGGCCGCCGCCTTGAAGGGCATCGAGATTCCCGCGGCGTTGGTGCCGTTGGCGATCGATGAGTTTCCCGTATTGTTTGTTGCTGCTGCCTGCGCCGAGGGGTGCACCGTGTTACGCGGTGCCGAGGAGCTGCGGCTCAAGGAATCGGACCGTATCCAGGTTATGGCCGACGGTCTGCTGGCTCTGGGTGTGAAGTGCCAACCCACGTCTGATGGGATTATCATTGACGGTGGCCCGATGGGCGGCGGTGAAGTGCACGCCCATGGCGATCATCGCATTGCCATGGCGTTCAGCGTGGCCTCCCTGAGGGCGACGGCGCCGATTCGTATTCGTGACTGTGCCAATGTTGCTACGTCTTTTCCGAACTTTCTTACACTGTGTGCCCACGTTGGCATCCGTGTTGCCCAAGAGGCTCAATTGTGAATATCAAAGCACCGGTGATTACCATCGACGGGCCAAGCGGCTCGGGCAAAGGCACCATCGCCGGCATCCTGGCCAAGCGCCTGGGCTGGTGCCTGCTCGACTCCGGCGCGCTGTACCGCCTGCTGGCATTCGCGGCGCGCAACCATGGCGTCGACCTGACCAACGAAGAGTTGCTGACGAAAATTGCCGCCCATCTGGATGTGCAGTTCATCGCGGCGACCGACGGTCAATTGCAACGCATCATCCTGGAAGGCGATGAAGTCAGTGATGTGATCCGTACCGAGAGCATCGGTGCCGGCGCCTCCCAAGTGGCCGCTTTACCGGCGGTTCGTGAGGCTTTGCTACAGCGCCAACGCGCATTTCAGGAGCCGCCGGGCCTGGTGGCCGACGGTCGCGACATGGGCACGGTAGTGTTTCCCGAGGCGCCGTTGAAGATTTTCCTCACTGCCAGTGCCGAGGAGCGAGCGCGCCGCCGCTACTTGCAGTTGAAGGGCAAAGTCGATGGTGTTAGTCTGTCGAGTCTGCTAGATGAGATCCGTGCACGCGATGAGCGTGATACCCAGCGTGCGGTAGCCCCGCTCAAGCCGGCGGCTGACGCCATACAGCTGGATTCCACGGAGCTGTCCATCGAGCAGGTGCTGGAACGCATCATGAGTGAAATCGCCATTCGCGATATCGCCGGGTGATCAAGAAGGCCGCAGGGGACCAGTCATAGTCCTGCGGTGGCTTCTTTTAACTGAAACTGACCCACACCGTCTGGGGTGTGGAGATGGGCGTATTCTTCGCCCTTATCAACAGGAATTAAAATGAGCGAAAGCTTTGCGGAACTCTTTGAAGAAAGCCTAAAAACCCTGAACCTTCAGGCAGGCTCCATCATCACCGGTGTTATCGTTGATATCGATTACCAAGCTCGCTGGGTAACCGTTCACGCTGGTCTGAAGTCTGAAGCTCTGATCCCGCTGGAACAGTTCTACAACGATGCTGGTGACCTGACTATCAATGTCGGTGACGAAGTTCACGTTGCTCTGGACTCGGTTGAAGACGGTTTCGGTGAAACCAAGCTGTCCCGTGAAAAAGCCAAGCGCGCTGAATGCTGGATTGTTCTCGAAGCAGCCTTCGCAGCTGAAGAAGTGGTCAAGGGCGTTATCAACGGTAAGGTTAAAGGCGGCTTCACTGTCGACGTTAACGGCATCCGTGCGTTCCTGCCAGGTTCTTTGGTCGACGTTCGTCCAGTGCGCGACACCACGCACCTGGAAGGCAAAGAACTCGAATTCAAAGTCATCAAGCTCGACCAGAAGCGCAACAACGTTGTCGTTTCCCGTCGCAGCGTGCTGGAAGCAGAGAACTCCGCCGAGCGTGAAGCTCTGCTGGAATCCCTGCAGGAAGGCCAACAAGTCAAAGGTATCGTCAAGAACCTCACCGATTACGGCGCATTCGTCGATCTGGGTGGCGTCGATGGCCTGCTGCACATTACCGACATGGCTTGGAAGCGTATCAAGCATCCTTCTGAAATCGTCAACGTTGGCGACGAGATCGATGTCAAGGTTCTGAAATACGATCGCGAACGCAACCGTGTTTCCCTGGGCCTGAAGCAACTGGGTGAAGATCCATGGGTCGCTATCAAAGCCCGTTACCCAGAAAGCACCCGCGTGACCGCGCGTGTTACCAACCTGACCGACTACGGCTGCTTCGCTGAGCTGGAAGAAGGCGTTGAAGGCCTGGTACACGTTTCCGAAATGGACTGGACCAACAAGAACATCCACCCTTCGAAAGTCGTACAAGTCGGCGACGAAGTGGAAGTTATGGTTCTGGACATCGACGAAGAGCGTCGTCGTATCTCCCTGGGCATCAAGCAGTGCAAATCTAACCCATGGGAAGATTTCTCTGGCCAGTTCAACAAGGGCGATAAAATCTCCGGCACCATCAAGTCGATCACCGATTTCGGTATCTTCATTGGTCTGGACGGCGGCATCGACGGCCTGGTTCACCTGTCCGACATCTCCTGGAACGAAGTTGGCGAAGAAGCTGTTCGTCGTTTCAAGAAGGGCGACGAGCTGGACACCGTTATCCTGTCGGTTGACCCAGAGCGCGAGCGCATCTCCCTGGGTATCAAGCAGCTGGAAAGCGATCCGTTCTCCGAGTACGTTCAAGAGAACGACAAAGGCGCAATCGTTAAGGGCACTGTGAAAGAAGTTGACGCTAAAGGCGCCATCATCACTCTGGCCGACGATATCGAAGCGACTCTGAAAGCCTCCGAAATCAGCCGTGACCGCGTTGAAGACGCGCGCAACGTTCTGAAAGAAGGCCAGGAAGTAGAAGCCAAGATCATCAGCGTTGATCGCAAGAGCCGCGTGATCCAACTCTCCATCAAGTCGAAAGACGAAGTGGAAGAGAAAGAAGCTATCCAGAGCTTGAAAGAAGCTGCTCCGGAAGCTGCTGCTGACACCACCATGGCGGCACTGCTGCGCCAGGCGATGGCCAAGCAGAACTAAGTTCTGTAAAGCTGTTGAAAAAGGGCGACTTCGGTCGCCCTTTTTTGTGCCTGAAATTTGAGGAAGCAACTGCACCGAACGAAGGCGTTCAGCCCACTGTCAGAACTGACTATAGTTTTAAAAAACGGCTATTTCGCGTTGCTGACTCAATAAGGGTTTGAATGAACAGGATTATCGTAATACTTGCATTGGTGGTGCTTGCCGGCTGCTCCTCCACCAGCGCCAAGACCCATGCCAAGCGCGGCGTCAGCGGCATAGAGATCGACTGCTCTGGCTTGGGCAACAAATGGGAGAAGTGCGAGAAGCGTGCCGCCCGTGAGTGCAAGATGCAGGGCTATAAAGTCATCACTCGCTCCAGTGACGCCGAGGACGAAGAGGGTGACTACCTGTTCGGCTGGAACCCGGCAGGCGCAGTGACGCGGACGATGTTGGTGATCTGTAAGTAGGGGGTTGGCTGCTCGCTGAGTGTGTTTATTTAGCCTCAGATAAGTTGACATATGGGCTGTTCAAATTCATCAACTCATGCTAAAACCTTCGGAGCGCTTTTCCTAGCTGCTTGAAAAAGAAGGGAAAAATATGACGAAGTCGGAGTTGATCGAACGAATTGTCACCCATCAAGGGCTGCTCTCATCCAAGGATGTGGAGCTGGCTATCAAGACCATGCTTGAGCAAATGTCCCAATGCCTGGCCACCGGAGATCGCATCGAAATCCGCGGCTTCGGCAGCTTCTCACTGCACTACCGCGCACCACGCGTAGGCCGCAACCCAAAAACCGGCCAATCCGTCAGCCTCGACGGCAAATTCGTGCCCCACTTCAAACCGGGCAAGGAATTGCGCGATCGGGTGAACGAAGAAGAGGAAGAAGGCGTCTGAGTGTCTTTGGGGAAGGAGAAGGGTATGCGTGGGGTTAAGCGCGTTGTTGCGGTATTGATTGCAGTGCTGGCGGCTTTGGTGATTTTGGCGTTTGTGCTGGAGAACCAGCAGGGCGTGGCGCTGTCGTTCCTGGGCTGGAGTACTGCGCAGATGCCGGTGGCGGTGTTTGTGGTGGTGGCTTTGATTGTGGGGATGTTGATTGGGCCGGTGTTGGGGGTGGTTGTGCGTAGGCGTCGGGGTAAGGCGGTGGTTTAGGGGGGTGGTCTTAGCTGGCATTGTGATGGAAATGGGCGGTGTTTGAGACCGTTTGTCAGAAATCTAGTCATGTCGAGCGCTTTGAGTTGCCTGGCTACCTATTCCCGCTGGTTGCGACAGTTCTCATGGGGAATTCAGAAACGTCCGACAGACATGTCAAGACTTGTAATATGCCAAAGAGATGGCAGAATGGAATCTGTTCTCGATAACAGGCATTTTGTGCGCTCAAAATTTGGCAGAGACGCTGGGTTTTGGCGGTCATCCAATTAGAATAAAAAAATACGCAATTTTGTCTGCATAACGAGCCCGCAGTTTCTCTTTGAAGGCAGGTTTTTGTTGTGAGTAGTAGCTTCCGCGTTCCTTCTGTACCTCCCTCTGGCGAAGTTGATATTGCCGCAGTTTTTCATGCTGTTTGGCAGCAGAAAGTCCTTGTTTTATTTGTGTCCGTGGGGATAACACTGGCTGCGGCAGTCTATGCCTTCACTGCGAAACCTGAATACCAAGTAAGTAGTGTTTTGCGTCCTGCGGCCATTAACGAACTGGATGCCTTGAATCGGTCGGAAGTCTACCAATTGCCGCCAGGTGATGCGCTCATCAAAGTAGGTGCATCGTTAGAGTCCTATGAGACCCGACTCAATTTCTTCAGAGCTAACCAGGCATTATTCAAGCCTTTCGAGCGACCAGGGCGCACGCTTGAACAAAGCTTTGATGCCTTCAATCGCGACTCCCTCAAGTTGGTTCTGCCTGACCCGAAAAAATCTGATTCATTAAGTGCGTACATTGGGCTTGGACTCAACTACCCGAAAGGTATCGATGGCGTCAGCGTGCTTAACAAATTTGTTGATTATGCTATCGATGCCGAGCGTGAACAGATCGCCGCTGATTTGAGGGTAATTGTAAAAAATCGCCTGACCGAGCTGGAAGGAAAGATCGAAGCTGCCCGGTCCAGCTACAAGACAGACAAGGATGCGCGAATTGCGACGCTCCAAGAGGCTGATAATCTTAAGCGAGCACAGTTGCAGGACGAGTTGAAAGCCTTGCGCCAGCAGATCAAGACTGCGCGGCAAGACCGAATTGCGCAATTGGGCGAGGCAATCGCGATTGCCAAATCTCTTGGCATCGAGAAACCGACGACACCGTCCGCGCTGGGTGAAAAAACGGGTGGTTCCAGCGAAAGCAGCAGCGTGATGCGAACAGAGATTAATAACCAGCAGATACCGCTGTACTTCATGGGCGTCGAAGCGCTGTCGGCTGAGCGCACGGCGTTATTGCAACGCAAGTCTGATGATTTTACTGAGGGCCGAATTGCCCAAATTGCTCGTGAGTTGCAATTGCTGCAGAGCAATCGGGAAATTGAGGTGTTGAAGCAGCGTCAGAACGAAGACCTGTTTCTTTCGGGGGTAGAGCCCTTGAGGGCCGAAGTCGTACGCCTGAAAAATTTGGGCAATCTCGATATCAGCAATATGAAGCTGGTCACAATAGATCGCAAAGCGCTTGAGCCACTCAGGCCTGTGAGCCCCAATAAAATATTGATACTGGCCATTGGGGTCTTGGTGGGGGGAGTCCTGGGTGTTCTAGCCGCACTGATCAGGCATTTTATCATCAGTGGCCGTCGCGCCAAACAGCAAGAGGTCACGCCTGTGCTTGCCGGCGCTGCAGGTAAGCCATTGAACGAGAGGGTGATATCGTAATTGCGCCCCTCGCGCACCTGGCAAGCCATGATCGTAGAGGTCATGGCTCACTATTGACCCCGGTCTAGCTTTTACTGGGTACCTTCATTTTTCAATAACAGCTCATCTCCCTGTGTTTAGCCCCTGCTGTCCTCCAAGACGTTTTTGGTCCGGTATGCGTGGACCTGTATCACGTCAGGAGGTGGCATATTGCCATTGATTCGATCGGCCTCCACCCCTACAAGACTTTTCACTGTTCGTTTTGTTGATGGGGGGGAGCGCTGTATCATCACGTTCTTTGTGACGCTCGTGAATGCTGTGTCGGTATAGGAAGGGCTTGCTCTGACATGGTGTCAGCTGTGGCTTGGGATGAGTCGTATTTTGTCGGTAATAATCGAGTAAGCCTCCGCCCGTATGTGGGGGATCTGAACGTTAAGGATGTGTTTTAGATATGACAATGTTGAAGCGTAAGGGGATCATTCTTGCCGGAGGTGCGGGCACCCGTCTCTACCCTCTGACGCTGGGCGTGTCTAAGCAAATGCTCCCCATTTATGACAAGCCGATGATTTTTTATCCGCTGTCGGTGCTGATGCTGGCAGGCATCCGTGAAATTTTGATCATCTCGACGCCCGATGACCTGCCAGGATTCAGGAAATTGCTGGGTGATGGCAGCCAGTACGGTGTGCACCTAAGTTATGCCGAGCAACCCAGTCCCGATGGATTGGCACAGGCATTCATCATCGGCGAGGAGTTTATCGGCACAGATCCCGTATGTCTGATCCTTGGCGACAATATTTTCTACGGCCAGCATTTTTCCGACAATCTCCGATCTGCTATGTCGCAGGCGTCCGGCGCTACGGTGTTTGGCTATCACGTATCAGATCCAGAACGCTTTGGCGTGGTTGAGTTTGACCACACCGGGCGTGTACTCAGTATCGAAGAGAAGCCCGCCAAGCCCAAGTCGAACTATGCGGTCACGGGGTTGTATTTTTACGATAACCAAGTGGTGGAGATCGCTAAAAGCATTCGCCCCTCTTCACGTGGTGAGCTTGAAATTACCGATGTGAACCGTGTTTATCTTGAACAACAAAGTTTGACTGTCGAAATGTTGGGCCGAGGCTTTGCTTGGCTGGACACTGGGACACATGAGTCACTGCTGGAGGCGAGTCAGTTTGTGCACACCATTGAGCACCGGCAGGGCTTGAAGGTGGCTTGCCTTGAAGAAATCGCTTTCAATGCCGGCTGGATCTCGCCAGAACAATTGGCGACCCAAGTGCAGCACTTGAGCAAGACGGGATACGGCCAATACCTGCAGAACCTTCTGACTGAGCATAAGAGCTGATGAAGTTTATAGAAACCAAGCTGGCCGGTGTGGTCATTATTGAACCTAAAGTATTCGCGGATGACCGTGGATGGTTTATGGAAAGTTTCAATGAGCCGTTGTTCCACCAACAACTCGCCGAGTTTGGTCACCCCATTCCGCGCCCATTTGTGCAAGACAATCACTCCTGCTCAAAAAAGCACGTCTTGAGAGGGCTTCATTTTCAGCGTGATCCTCATGCCCAAGGCAAATTGGTCCGAGTTACTGCAGGTAGCGCCTATGACGTGGCGGTGGATATCAGGAAAGGCTCGGAAACATTTGGTCAGTGGCTGGGGGTTGAGCTCTCCGCAAAAAATGGCCGGATGCTTTGGATCCCAGAGGGGTTTGCACACGGCTTTTTGGCGTTGGAGGACAATACTGAGTTTCTCTACAAGACCACAGATATCTATTCCAAGGCTTGCGAGCAATCGATCAACTGGAATGATCCCGCCATTGGCATCCAATGGCCAGTGACTGAAGGGTTGATCATCAGTCAGAAGGATGAAGAGGCACCGTTGCTCTCGCAAGTAGTGTCTTCTGTTTCGGTACTGACAGGCAATGTGACGTCGAGTGAGTTGCAAGTAATTGGCGATGATCGTGGCAGCCTGATTGCCCTGGAGCAAGGGCGTGATATCCCGTTCGACGTCAGGCGAGCCTATTATATTTTCAATACCAAGGCGGGTATCAGCAGAGGCTCGCACGCGCATTTCAGGTTGGAGCAGTACATTATCTGCTTGTCAGGCAAATGCAGAATTCTGATCGATGACGGCGTGACGCAGGAATCGATATGGCTGGATGCCCCGAATAAGGCCATTCACATCAAGAAACTGATTTGGCGCGAGATGCACGACTTCAGTGAAGATTGCGTTTTGCTGGTATTCGCAAGCAATCATTACGATGAAGGCGACTATTTGCGAAATTACGATGATTTCATGCGTGCGGTGAAACGATACGCTTGATTGAGCAAGACGCTTGATGCGATCCGGGGTTGGAAAGCCAGCCTTAAATAAGGCAGGCCCATCAAGCGGCTACAGATTGCGGGGCGCAGCAACCGCTGCGCCTTCATGCACCTAATAACGAAGCACCGACGTCAGGTATTTTTGATGATTCCATTTCTCGATTTAAAATCATTGAACGCGGCTCATCGTGAAGAGCTCATTGAAGCTGCGACACGTGTCATTGATTCGGGTTGGTATATTCAAGGCGAATGCCTCAAGCGCTTCGAGGAAGAGTTCACGGCGTACACTGGTGCCCGCCACACGGTGGGGGTTGCGAACGGTCTGGATGCATTGATCTTGACCATCCGTGCCTGGAAAGAGCTGGGGAAGCTCAAAGATGGCGATGAAGTCATAGTGCCAGCCAATACTTACATTGCCACATTGCTGGCCATCACCGAGAACAAGCTGACGCCGGTTTTGGTTGAGCCTGACGCAGACACCTATAATTTGTGCCCCAAGAATATAGAACGAGCGTTGACTGACAAAACTCGATTGATCATGCCTGTGCACCTCTATGGGCAGTTGGCTGACATGCCCGCAATCGATGCAATTGCCAAACGTGAGAACCTGCTGGTGCTGGAAGACTCTGCTCAAGCTCACGGGGCGCAAGTGGCAGGCAAGAGTGCGGGCAACTGGGGTGATGCGTCCGGATTCAGTTTTTACCCAGGCAAGAACCTAGGGGCGTTGGGAGATGCAGGGGCCATTACCTCCAGTGATGCCGAACTGGTCAATATGATTCAGGCACTTCGAAACTATGGTTCTCATGAGAAATACAAGAATCTGGTGCAGGGCGTAAACAGTCGGCTGGACGAGATTCAGGCTGCCATGTTGAGCGTGAAGCTCAAATATTTGCAGGGTCAGATCGAGGCGCGTCGACGCGTTGCCGCTATTTATATGGCGGGAATAAAGAATCCTTTGATCAAACTGCCATTGGATACGAGTGTTGATGTGATGAATCATATCTCGCACGTGTGGCATCTTTTTGTAGTGCGATCCGAGGTGCGAGAAGCGCTGCAGCGTCATTTGACTGAGTCAGGTGTTCAAACATTAATTCATTACCCAATACCACCTCATCAGCAACAGGCCTATGCGAAGTCGGACTTTTTCAATAAATCATTTCCTATCACAGAACGCATTCACCGGGAAGTATTAAGCTTGCCGATCAGTCCGGTGATGACCGACGCTGAGGCTCAGCGTGTCGTTGAGGCCTGCAATAGCTTTTCTGTAGACGCCTGATATGACGCTGCTTCGAACGAGCTTTCTCAACGGTATTGCCGTCATTATCAAGATGCTCACGTTGCTGGGCATTAACAAGATGCTCGCCATTTATGTAGGGCCTTCCGGGTATGCTGCGTTAGGCCAGTTTCAAAATGCTGTGCAAATGGTGACGACGTTTTCGACCGGCGCTATCAGCAATGGGGTGACCAAATACACTGCTGAATATAAAGACGACGAGGACGCACAGCGTCGGGTGTGGCGTACTGCAGGAACGATCGCATTAATCGGCTCGGTTGTAACATCCATACTGATTGTCTGTTTCAGCAAGCCGCTGGCGGTGTGGTGTTTTAATGATGAGTCTTTGTACAGCGTCTTTATCTGGTGCGCTGCTACAGTCGTGTTCTTCTCCTTCAATACCTTGCTGCTCGCTATTCTCAATGGCAAAAAGGAAATCAGCCGATATATCCTGGCCAATATAGGGGGGAGTCTTCTTTCCTTATTGGTCACTATCATCATGGTCGTACAATACGGGCTCTATGGTGCATTGATTTCCCTTGTGCTCTATCAATCCATTGCCTTCTTTGTGACGTGTTTGCTGTGCTATAGAACACCGTGGTTTCGATTTTCGAATTTGCTCGGCCGATTGGACAAGCAAATTGCCATAAACTTGACAAAGTTCACCGCTATGGCGCTCACCACGGCGGCATGTGTGCCAGTCAGTCATATTTTGGTACGGAACTATCTGGGGTCGGAATTTGGGTGGGAGACCGCTGGGTATTGGGAGGCCATGTGGCGTCTCAGTACCGCCTATTTGCTGTTGGTGACGACAACGTTGGGCTTGTATTTTCTGCCTAAGTTGTCAGAACTGGTCAATCCAGAGGATATCAGGAAGGAGATCGTGCAAGGCTATAAGCTGATTTTGCCAGTTGCGATGATCTGTGGCTTGGTGATTTACCTCATGAGAGACTTCATTATCGGGCTACTGTTTACCGATGCGTTCAGCCCGATGAGAGATTTCTTCGCCTGGCAGATGCTGGGCGATACGTTGAAAATCGCTAGTTGGATACTTGCCTACCTAATGCTGGGTAAAGCGATGGTTAAGATGTACATCGTTACAGAAGTGATTTTTGCGTTCGGGTTTTATTTGCTTACGATCGTGTTGACAAAGGTGGGTGGGCCGATTGGTGTAACGTGGGCTCACGCAGTTAACTACGGTGTTTACTTGGTAGTCATGTACTTTCTTATTTATAGAAAGCTAAATCAAAATAATGCTGTGTGAGGTCTTTTTGCCCATGAGTCGCTTGCTACCCTCACTTCGCGATTTAATTTTAACGCAAAAAGATATCAATAAGAGTATTGAGTTGGCCGAGGCCTATGGGGCAATACTTTGGGCGGTTGATAAGGGGGTTTACGATGATCCAGAACTGGAGGCCTTGTTAACCAACCGGTGCATGAGCTTGGTTCATGAAGATGACATTGTCGCACCTTCGAAAGATTGTATTCATCTGATATCCGAGCCTTATTTGATCGGAGGGCATACCCGGCTGATGGAACAGCTTGCTACGATGCACTCGGAAAAGCCTGACCTGTTGATAACCCGCCAAAGTGATGACGCTGCGATTGAGCGTACTCGTGTCTTTTTTAATGAGTGCACTGTCTTACAGTTCCGTACGCCATTGCAGAAAGTCACTGAAATTATAGAGTGTCTGAAAGCCTATAAGAGGGTGGTTTTGCATATCCATCCGGACGACATGACTACGGTCATTGCCTGCAATATTCTAAAAGGCATGACGAATGCAAAAATCTTTTTTGTGAATCATGCCGATCATGTCTTCACTTACGGCAGTTCTGTTGCGGACGTCTATTTCGAAATCAGCACGTTTGGTCAGCAGCGGGATAAAAAGAAAAATATTTCAGGGGTAAAGTCCTTTTTGGGCATCCCGTTGAGCACTCGCTTAGTCAAGAAAGCACATCGCCTGCCTGCGAAAGATGATGCATTGAACTTTTTTAGCGCGGCGTCACCCTTCAAATTCAAACCGGTCAAAAACTATGATTCAAGGCCTACGATTCACCGGGTTTTGTCAGAGTTTAAAAACGCCACTTTCTGGATAGTTGGAGCCAATCCCTACACCAATATCTGGTGGTGGCCGTTAAAGCTTAGATATCGGCGGCGCTTTCAAATTTTATCGTCGGTGCCGTATGAGAGCTACCTGAAACTCTTGGATGGCGCTGATTTTTACGTTGATAGCTATCCAACGCCCGGTGGTACCGCATTTGCAGAGCAGCTCGTGAGCGGCCGTCGTTGTGTGGGTCTTCGCGCGCCGATACAAGGTTATTCACCTGCGGACAATCTTAAAAGTAAAAACATAGATGATTTAATGACGAGCATTCTCCAGTGTGACAATGACCCAGCGGTAATTGAGTCAGTTTACGCCGTGAATGGCTATGACGCTGTTAAGTCTCGCTACTTAGCGTGTCTTTATGACGACGTGTTATGCGCTAACGAGATGGAGCGTTATGTGGCATGGACGGGGGATGTTGCTGCATATGAGCAGACAGGGAAAATTACCTCGGCTATTCCCCCAGAGGTAATTGCGAAGTTGATAAGTTTCGATAAAGGTTTTTTGTTGCCTGTATTGCATGAGTTGAGTACAGTGCAGAAAGTTAAGATGGTGTTCAAGTTAGCGCTTTTGAGGATTAAAAGTTTAACCGGGAAAGACGTAGGATCGGACAAGGCATGAGGGCACTAGCGCTGCGTTTTTTTATAATATTGCTCTTGTTTTCGGATTACCTTATCTTGACCTTTCATACGCCTGCTGTTTTTGCGGCTTGGCGCGAGGGTGCGGTACTGTTCTATATACTGCTGACAGTGCTGATCGTGTTTTTTCAGGCTGGTACTCAGCATTCAATACCGCGCAAGTATAAAGAACAGTTGCTGATATTTGCTTTTTTCCTCATGTTTTATGTGCTGTGCGGTGAGCTTACCGATGGATCATTTCGCATGTTTCGCTCCTTTGCGATGCCTATTATTTTTGCGTTGATGGTGAATGCGATATGTCGGGATTTAGAGCTTGAAGTAAAGCTGAGATTGATATTTTCCACGCTGGTGGCCGTGACACTTATTTGTGGTGGTTATGCCGTATATCAATATCTCACTATCACTGGTGCTGAGCAGTTCTGGTATTGGCCCCTGCTAACCGAAAAAGGCTTTGAGTTAGAAGCGTACAACTCTATGAGGGAGGGAAGTGCCAGGATGTCCGGGTTCTTTACCGGTACCCTTGAATTCAATGCCTTTGTTTTGAATACGGCGCTATTTGCCAGTTGTCTGCTCGTGCAGGCGATCAGGAAAGGAAAGTACACCTTAAGTTTTATCGGGTATGTGCTGGTCGTTATTTTTTCAACGCTGGTGATTTGTTATGGCTCAGTCAGAACTGCCGTTATCGGAATGGTGTCTGCGGTATTCTTCTTGATCGTACTGCAGATGTTCAAGCGGAAAATGCTTATTAATGCGTTGGGTTACAGCTATTTCGTAATGTTTACAAGTTCCATATTTCTCTACCTGGCCTTGGGGTACACCGACGATTTGTCCGCCTTGGACCGCGTACGGCAGTGGTATGTGGTTCTCGAATCATTGGGCTCTATGCCGCTGGGCCTGGGCTTCGGCGCCATAGGGCCTGGTCAGGCACACTGGTATGATTCGCTGTGGTTGAATCTCCTGGCCTCCACGGGCTATCTTGGGCTGACCATTATGATCGGCTTAATTCTATTTTACGCCAAGATCGTCGCGGTGACGCAGCAGTTACGTGTAGGAGGCAGCGCGTTTATGACTGGCGTCGCTGACTATCTAGTCATCAGCTACCCATTTTTCCTTAGCAGTTTCTTCTTCCAGTCTTACACCAATAGTGTCGTATTGTATCTATTTGTGCTGGTTATAGTGGTGGTAATGTATGACTCAAAATATCGTAAAATCTAAGCTTTCGATATTGATTGTTCTTTATAAGCGGCATTATAAGGATTCGGCTGCTATAACAACATTGCTGGAGTGTGCTAGCTACTTTTGCGAAAAAGGCATTGAAGTCGATTTTTTTGTGTGGAATAACACACCGCAGTGTTCGCCCCGTTTGGTCAGGGAAGGGCTGACTTGGCTGGAAGGTAATAATGAAGGGTTGTCTCATATCTATAATCGTGTCGCCGCACAGGCGTTTGCGGCCGGTGCGACACATTTCATGATTTCAGATGATGATACTGATTATTCCTCGCAGAGTTATGTTGGCGAGATCGCCACTGCAATTGAGTTTGAAGCGAAGTCGTCGCCTGATGCATTTGGAGTAATTCTGCCAAAGATTTACTCAGGGGCAAACCTGGTGAGCCCAGGTGAGCGTTTCTGGTTTTTCGGTCGCTTGTCACCAAGCGTAGAGAGTGGCATAAACTCTTCTGCCAATAAGCTTGCGATCAACAGTGGAGTAATATTCACAAAAGCTTGTTATGTGCGAATGATGCCACTCTTTGATGAGCGCCTTAAGTTTTATGCTACGGATACCGAGTTCTTCGTGAGGTATGAGACGTATTACCCGCAATTTTACGTGTTGGGTACAGCGCTACAGCATGATCTTTCTGAGCATACGTCCGATAACGCCGAGCGTGCTGTTTTTCGGTTCCAGGAAATGATTCGTGGTTTTCGGGTGATCTTTGAGCGTAAAAATTACTTTTTTCGTCTAATCATGGAGGCTTATTTGTTGATTTCTTCCTTGAGGAAAAGTGTCTCGTATAAAGAGGCTGAGTTTTTTCGTTCATATATTTCATCTTTTAAAGAGAGAAGATAATGTTGATAGAATTGGTTGAGTTTCTTTCTTTGAAAATCAGGAAGCGAGGCATCAAGCTCGATAGGCGAATTCCAGATAGTTATCTCTTTGACTTCGTTCTTTCTAAAGCGTTTATGGTCATAAATGGCTTCATGAAATTCAGGCGTCTTTCGGTCATCCTAGTAGGCAAGCGCGTTACCGTAAAGGCACGCTCACTGATCTTCGGAGGGGAAGGCCTCGTGATTGATGAGGGATGCTTTATCGACGCGTTGGCAGTCAAGGGTATTACCTTCGGTCGCGGGGTTTCCTTGAAGAAAAATGTTATTATCGAATGCACGGGGAGTCTGACCAAATTAGGTGAGGGGCTTTCGGTCGGTAACAATGTTGGCATCGGCAGCGGCAGCTTCTTGGGCTGCGCAGGTGGTATCACTATTGGCGATGACACGATCATTGGTAACTATGTGTCCTTCCATTCGGAAAATCATAATTTTGCTGACCCTGCAACGCCTATCCGTCTTCAAGGGGTGAACAACACAGGCATCCATATTGGAAGTAACTGCTGGATTGGCGCCAAAGTGACCGTGCTGGATGGTGTCTTTCTCGAGGATGGTTGTGTGATCGCGGCTGGAGCCGTTTTAAAGGCTGGACGATACGCCTCAAACTCAATTTATGCGGGCGTCCCTGCGAAGCGAATAAAAGAACGTAGCGAAAAGGATGTGTAGTGAAAAAAATTATATTTTTTCATTTGCTCAATGACTATAGCGGGAGTCCAAAAGTTCTCTCGCAGGTTATTGAAGCTGTATCGAAGAAAGGTATCCAGGCCGAGTTGTTTTTGGGCGGGAAAGGGAGCGCGGGCTTTCTTTCTTCGGCACCTTGCGTCCAGCGTCGCTACTTTTACAAGCGATTTGATAATAAGTTTTTAACACTGATTAGTTATAGCTTATCGCAACTGGTGTTGTTTTTTAAATTGTTGAAGTACAGGCGGTCCGAGGCAGTTTTCTACGTTAATACATTACTGCCTTTTGGTGCGGCATTAGCAGGAAGGCTGCTGGGAGTCAAGGTTGTTTATCATATTCACGAAACATCGATACGGCCATTGCCTTTAAAAGTGTTTTTGCGTTTGATAGTTGAGAAGTGCTCAAGCGTGAATATATTTGTATCGCACTTTCTTGCGAACACTGAAGGCTTTTCCAGGATTGCAAGCAGTGTTGTTTATAATGCGATCCCCTCGGAAATGAGCCGCATCGCCGAGCGTCATGTTTATCAATCCACGCCAGATGGAAGGTTTGGCGTGCTGATGATTTGCTCTTTGAAAGCTTACAAGGGTGTTAATGAATTTGTAAAGATTGCTCGTTTGTTAAGCGCCCATCCGGTCCTTAAATTTACTCTGATTCTCGGGGCCACTGAAAATGAGGTGTCCGAGTTTTTTTCGAGTACAGTCATTCCCGACAATCTAACTATTGTCCCCGGTTGCGCAGACGTCGTGCCTTATTACCAAAAGGCAAGTGTTTTACTCAGCCTTTCGAAGCCGACTGAATGGGTTGAAACCTTCGGCCTGACGATTCTTGAGGGGCTTTCATTTGGCATTCCATGCATCGTTCCCCCGGTAGGAGGGCCCGTTGAACTGGTGTCCGAAGACTCTGAGGGGTACTTGATGGCTTCTGATCGAGTCGAAGATATTGCTGCCAAACTGGTATTTCTCCAAGAAAACCCGGATGTTTGTTACCGCCTATCTGAAGCGGCGAGGGTGAAGTCACTTAGTTTCTCAAGTGAACAATTTGAAAGTGGTGTGCTCGGGGTGTTTGATGGGATTTAAATTTGCAGTCATTGGTACGGTTGGCCTTCCCGCACAATACGGTGGGTGGGAAACGCTGTCAGAGCAACTGGTGACCTACCTGGATCGTGAGTACGAGATTTCGGTGTATTGCAGCTCGAAATCCTATGTGTCTCAACCCAAGAAATACGGCAATGCTGATTTGATTTATGTACCGTTGAAGGCCAATGGTGTACAAAGTATTCCCTATGACATAGTCAGCATGTTGCATGCTTATCGAAAAAATGATGTGCTGGTAATACTGGGGGTTTCCGGTTGTATTGCACTACCATTCATCAAAATGCTGACGAAGAAAAAGATCGTCGTCAATATCGATGGCTATGAATGGAAACGGGCAAAGTGGTCGCCCCTGGCCAAGAAATTCTTGAAATTTTCGGAGGCTGTGGCAGTCAAGTATTCTGACGCCGTGGTCACTGATAACCAGGTTCTTCAGGACTATGTGCGTAGCGAATATGGTCGAGAAAGTACCCTTATTGCTTATGGTGGTGATCAGGCCAAAACACGTGCGTTGACTGACGAAGATCGGGCGCGCTATCCGTTTCTACAAAATCCCTATGCGTTTTCTGTCTGCAGGATTGAACCTGAAAATAATATCCATATTGTTGTCGAAGCCTTCCACACGAGCGGACTTCCACTGGTCATCGTCGGCAATTGGAAGCAGAGTGAATATGGCAAGGCGCTCCAGGATAAATACGCAGGCGCAGAGAACCTCCACCTGCTGGACCCCATCTACAACGGTGATGAACTAAGTCCGTTGCGCAGCAATGCCACTATCTATATTCACGGTCACAGCGCAGGTGGAACCAACCCGTCCCTGGTTGAGGCTATGTGGTTGAGCCTGCCGATCATCGCATTCGATGTGTCGTTCAATCGTGCCTCTACCGAGGACGGTGCCAAGTTTTTCGCTTCCAGCGAGTCGCTTATAGATCACGCGTCCATGCTATTCGCTGACGAAGCGGCGCGGGCAGAGCTGAGTAAAAAAATGCATGAAGTTGCAGTTCGTCGTTATCGTTGGGAAGGGGTATCTTCTCAATACGATAAATTATTCAAACAACTGCTGTCATCCGATAGGGCTTGATCATGTCATATGGTTTGAGTGGCAGCCCTATTTCTCTAATGCCGAAGATTCTTCTAACCGGCGGTACAGGTTTTGTAGGGCGCCCCCTGCTTGAAGCCTTGGTCAATGCCAACTACCCCGTTGTCAACGTGACGCGAAAACATGCCGCCACTGTACCCCCCGGTGTTCAGCATTGCATTATCCCATCGCTGTCAGAGGACAACGACTGGAGTGTCGCATTGCAGGGAGTGGAGGTTGTGGTCCACTCCGCGGGCCGTGCTCACATCATGAACGAAACGCATAGCAATCCGTTGCAGGCCTTTCGACAGGTGAACGTTGATGCCACGCTCAATCTTGCCCGGCAGGCTGCGCAGGCTGGCGTTAAGCGGTTTATCTATATCAGCTCTGTCAAGGTCAACGGTGAGGAGACCGACGGCCGCCGTGCTTTCAAGCCATCGGATGCCCCCGCACCGCTTGACGACTATGGAGTGTCCAAGCTTGAGGCCGAGCAGGCATTGATGGGGCTGGCGAGGAAAACCTCAATGGACGTAGTAATCATCAGGCCTGTGTTGGTGTACGGCCCGGGTGTAAAAGCTAATTTCGAAAAGATGTTAGCTACCGTTAACAAAGGCCTTCCTTTGCCACTACGTACAATTAATAATCGTCGGAGTCTGGTGTTCATCGATAATCTGATCGATTTGATTTGCTTGTGCATTCATCACCCAAAGGCAGTTAATCGCGTATTTTTGGTCAGTGATGGCGAAGACTTATCCATAGGCCAGATTCTGGAAAAGCTTGCTGTGGCGATGAACAAAAAATCCCGTATATTTGCGTTCCCGCAGTCCCTCTTGGGGCTGGCCGCATCGGTGGTGGGCAAGAAAGAATTTTTTCAACGCCTGTGTGGGTCGCTTCAAGTAGATATTACGGATACGCAAGAACTTCTGGGCTGGGTGCCACCTGTCAGCGTTGATGACGCTTTTGCTATTACGGCTCGTTATTATCAAGATGAGCAAAATGGAATTTCCCATGGCTAATCTAGAAGAGAGTCTCAACGACCGGCAGAATAACTTCAATTTTATCCGCATGGTTGCGGCTTTTTTTGTTTTGGTTTCTCACGCCTATCCGCTTTCACGTGGCGCGGGTGAGGTCGAACCGCTGGTAGCTCAACTTGGTATCTCGCTCGGAGGATTAGGCGTATTTACCTTTTTTTGCATTTCTGGATTTTTTATATCGCTGAGTTATCAGCGATCAAAGAACGCGGTTGATTTTGTCGTTGCTAGATTTTTACGGCTGTATCCAGCGCTTCTGGTGGTGCTGGTTTTAACTGCCTGTGTCATAGGCCCGTTTTTTTCAAATCTGAACGCGCATGATTATTTCTCCTCACCTGAGGTTTATAGCTATGTGACGGCCAACCTGAAATTGAAGAGTATTCAGTTTCAGTTGCCAGGCTTGTTCCAGGACAATCCATACCCGGGGATAAATGGGTCGTTGTGGACGCTGTATTATGAAGTCTTGCTGTACGCCTTGGTTTTGGTGCTGGGGATCCTGGGCGTTTTGAAAAGGCTACGCCGAATTACAGTGTTTTTTGTGGTGTACTTTTCATTTTATTTTGCATTTAAATTCTTGCTGCAGGGGGAACTTATCAGTCCCGGTTTTCAGACCCGTACATGGGTGCAGTGGAGTTTCGCATTCGTAGTAGGTATGCTGCTTTATGCATACAGGTTCAATATTCGCCTAGATTATCGTATAGTCGGCACCTGTTGGTTAGTGACGATTTTTTTATACCCGTCGCCTGTTTTCGTTGAGGCTTTTGTGGCGGCCTGGAGTTACACAGTATTCTGGTTCGCCTTCAATACGCAATGGTTTGCTCGTCAGTTTAATCGGTTGGGAGACTATTCTTATGGCCTGTATATCTACGCCTTTCCAACACAAGAGATTTTAGCGCACGTCTGGAAGGGTATATCGCCAGTGGCGATGATCCTGGTGGCTTTGCCACTAGCGCTTATTCCCGCAGTACTTTCCTGGCACTTTATTGAGCATCCTTGTATTTTGCGTAAAAGGGCAATCGCCGAGCGATTGTCTCAATCCCTCGCCAAAGTGGCGAGAATGGTTACTCAATACTCAACTCGATAGCTCTGAATTTAGAGGTTGGTGTTCAACATGAAGCGTTTTTTTGATCTTTTACTGAGCCTTTTTGCATTACTCATACTCCTCATCCCGATTGTACTTGTCACCGTCGCGGTAAAATTGACGTCAAAAGGACCTGCTCTCTATTGGTCCGATCGGGTGGGGATGAATAATGCCGTCTTCAAGATGCCAAAGTTTCGCTCAATGCGCACGGGAACCCCAGCGGTCGCCACGCATTTGCTGCAGGACCCGGCCCAGTATCTTACGCCGATTGGAAATTTTCTGAGAAAGTCCAGCCTGGATGAGTTGCCTCAGTTGTGGAGCATCATCGCCGGTGACATGAGTTTTGTCGGGCCTAGGCCAGCACTTTTCAACCAGGCAGATCTTATTGCCTTGCGCACCGAGCAAGGCGTACATCTCATCCGGCCGGGTCTCACAGGCTGGGCGCAGGTGAACGGACGGGACGAGTTGCCGATACCGGTTAAGGTTGGCTATGATGCCTATTACGCGAAAAATATGGGTTTGTTTTTCGATCTGAAAATCCTTTTTTTGACAGCTTTGAAGGTGCTCAAGCGCGATGGCGTTTCCCATTGAAGCTGTAGAACCTATATGACGGGCTTGTTCAGGCAGGCACCGTACAGTGTGTTTTTTGTTCTGCGTTTATTGCGCGGTCGACAAGAATTTTGATCAAACGCAAGGACCGTAGGTGAATCATGATTAACCGGTTGCGCACTTGGCTATTGAAACTGCCTCGTCACAAGAAACGACTGATACAGGTAGTTGCGGACGTTGTCCTGGTTTTTCTGGCGCTGTGGATGGCGTTTGTTGTTCGCCTCGGCATTGATGAGATGATCAACCCGGTCAAAATGCATCTTTGGCTGTTCTTGGCTGCACCGGTGGTGGCTATTCCGCTTTTTATTCGCTTTGGTATGTATCGTGCTGTCATGCGCTATTTTGGCAATGATGCACTGGTAGCGATTATCAAGGCTGTCAGTCTTTCATCACTGATTTTAGGTGTTGTGGTCTACTGGTACAGTAACCATCAAAATGTCGTGCCCCGCTCAATCATCTTCAATTATTGGTGGTTAAGTTTGATCATGGTCGGCGGTCTGCGCTTGATCATGCGCCAGTACTTTTTGGGCGATTGGTTTGCGGCGGCACAGCATGTGCCATTTACCAGCCGTGAAGACGGCCTTCCGCGTGTCGCGATCTATGGTGCCGGTGCGGCGGGCAATCAACTGGTCGCAGCACTGCGCATGGGGCGCGTTATGCGTCCAGTGGCATTCATCGATGACGATACCACCATTTCCGATCGTGTCATTTCCGGGCTTCAAGTCTATAAGGCCAAGCATATCCAGCGCATGATCGATGTCACGGGAGCGCAGGAAGTTCTGTTGGCCATTCCATCGTCAAGCCGTGGGCGGCGCCGCGAGATTCTTGGTTTTCTGGAGGGCTTCCCACTCCACGTTCGCAGCGTTCCCGGTTTTATGGACCTCGCCAGCGGCCGAGTCAAAGTTGACGATATTCAAGAAGTCGATATCGCTGACTTGCTCGGCCGTGATTCGGTGCCTGCCCAAGATGAACTGCTCGAGCACTGTATCAAAGGGCAGAATGTGCTTGTAACCGGTGCGGGCGGGTCAATTGGTTCTGAGCTGTGCCGGCAAATTCTCGAACTCAAGCCTATGACCCTGCTGTTGTTCGAGCACAGTGAGTTCAATCTCTACAGCATTCTTTCTGAGCTTGAACAGCGTATTACCCGGAATTCATTGCCGGTCAAATTACTCCCGATATTGGGGTCCGTGCGTGATCAGGCAAAGTTGCTTGACGTGATGAAGACCTGGCGTGTCGACACGGTTTACCACGCGGCGGCGTATAAGCATGTACCCATTGTCGAGCACAACATTGCAGAAGGTGTGTTGAATAATGTTATTGGCACACTGAACACCGCTCAAGCGGCACTTCAGGCTGGCGCATCGAATTTTGTCCTGATTTCGACGGATAAGGCTGTTCGACCAACCAATGTCATGGGTAGCACCAAGCGTCTGGCTGAACTCACCCTTCAAGCTTTGAGTCGTGAGCTTGCCCCCGTGCTGTTCGGTGACAAGTCCAATGTCTCCCGGGTGAATAAAACCCGCTTCACGATGGTGAGATTCGGCAACGTCCTGGGTTCTTCCGGCTCTGTAATCCCGTTGTTCCATAAGCAGATCAAATCTGGCGGTCCGTTAACGGTTACCCACCCGAAAATAACCCGCTACTTCATGACCATTCCCGAAGCGGCGCAACTGGTTATACAGGCTGGGTCCATGGGCCTTGGGGGTGATGTGTTCGTCCTCGATATGGGCGAACCCGTGAAGATTGTCGAGCTGGCCGAAAAGATGATTCATCTGTCCGGGTTGAGTGTACGTTCTGACAAGAACCCTCACGGTGACATCGCTATCGAGTTCTCGGGTTTGCGTCCTGGTGAAAAGCTGTACGAAGAGTTGTTGATCGGTGACAACGTGGTGGCAACGCAGCACCCAATGATTATGAGTGCCAACGAGGATCATCTGCCTTGGGAGACGCTAAAGATCAAATTGACGGAATTGCTTGCAGCGGTCGATCAGGATGACTATAGCCGAGTCCGCCAACTGTTACGTGATACCGTCAGTGGTTACACTCCGGATGGTGAAATCGTTGATTGGATTTACCAGCAACGGCGATTGGAACCATAGTGTTTTAGCGCGCAATGCTTAAGCCAGGCGTGTGTCTATACTGGTGTTCCAGTAACATACGCCGGTCATGCGGGCATCTTGAATTACCCGGTTGTCTGGATCACATGTACATCACTGGCTCCAATTTTTATTGGTCATTAAAAGAATTTATTTTTGCGCAGTTCAAGTGCTGTGCTTCACAGATGGGAGTCTCAAATGTCTAAAATACTTATCGCAGGGGCCGGTGGCGCACCTTCTGAAGGCGTTATTAACTCCCTTATGATGGGCCGCAAAGGCGAGACTGTCATCGGTATGGGATCCGAACCTTCTGATCTTGCATTATCCAAAGCGAGCAAAAAGTTTTATATTCCATACGCCAACTCTCCAGAGTACAAGCAGAAGTTGCTGCAATTGCTTGAGGCCGAAAAGCCTGACTTGGTGCATTTCCAGAATGATTTGGAGATCTTTCACGCCTCTTTGATACGCGATGATATATTGGCAACGGGCACCAAGCTTTTCATGCCTGACCACGACGTCATTGATACCTGCGTGCATAAGCACAAGTCGTATGAAGCATTCAAACAGGCAGGCGTGCCTGTACCTCGCAATATTATGATCAATGACGAACAGGATCTTAAAGAGGCATTTAAAGCACTGGGTAACGCCGATGGAAAAATTTGGTTGCGTGCATCTTCTATCGGTGGTGGCGGTAAGGGTGCCATACCTACCAATGATTTTACACTGGCGAAGGCCTGGATTGATCATTACAAAGGGTGGGGCGACTTCGTCGCCGCTGAGTTGCTTACGCCAGATACTATTACATGGCTTTCTATATGGCACGAAGGTAACTTGGTCGTTGCGCAGTCTCGTGAGCGTCGCAGCTGGACACACGGCAACCGAAGCATTTCCGGTGTTACTGGCGTCACCAAAGTCGGTGTGACGTGTACCAACGACCAAGCCACTGACATTGCTATTAACTGTGTCAAATCGGTTTCGAAAAAACCACATGGGATATTCGGCGTTGACATGGCTTACGGGTTTGATGGTGTTCCAAACCCTACAGAAATCAATATTTCACGATTTTTTACAACGGTTCAGTTCTTTACAGAAGCGGGTTTGAACATGCCCGAGATCTTTAAGGATATCGCTCTGTATAACGAGTTTCCGCAGCTCGAAACGAAGATTAACCCTTTACCCAATGACTTGATGTGGCTTCGAGGTATGGATACTCGCCCGGTATTGACAACTGAGCAGGGCATTCGTGATGAGATCATATTCTTATGAAAGTCCTGATTACTGGAGCGTCAGGCTTTATCGGGGGACGTCTGCTGGATGCTGCGATAGCGAAATGGGGCAGTACGCACGTTGTTGCATTCAGTTCGCAGACCACCAGTAAATGTCAGAGCGTCGTCTATGACAAGCAGTTGCCTGACTTTGGTCTGAGTCAACAGGACTTCGACAAACTTCAAGAGGTCGAAATTGTCATTCATGCTGGCGCCTACACCCCCAAGAATGGGGCAGAGGCAAATGTCATCGCAGCCTGCAATGAAAATATCTCATTCACAGAAAAACTGCTGAGCCTGCCCTTTAATGCACTGCGAAAAATAGTATTTACGAGCACGCTCGATGTTTACGCTGCAGACACGGTTATCTCGGAGGCCACAGCGACTGTACCTGCTACTTTATATGGCTGGTCGAAGCTGTACTGTGAGCAAATGATCTCTGTATTTGCACGAGAGCAACATATTGATCGGCACATTTTGCGTGTTGGTCATGTGTACGGCCCGGGCGAAGAGAAATATGAAAAATTTCTCCCCAAAACCATCAAGCGTATCTTGGATGCTCAACCTGTCGAGCTGTATGGTGACGGTGCTGAGTTAAGAAGCTTTATTTATATTGATGATGTTGTGCGGTCAATTCTTGCCGCTGTTGAGTTAAATGAGGATGTTGGTGTGGTGAACCTCGTCGGTGGCCACGCGGTGTCAATCAGGTCCGTATTGGATCAGTTGATCCTGCTCAGCGGCGCGCAGGTCGAGGTTGTGCAGCGTGAGTTTAACGGTACCAAAAGAGACTTCGTTTTCGATACAACGCGGTTGAAGAAATATTTGTTGCCCGAAGAGATTGATTTTACATTGGGCTTGAGTACTGAAATTGCCTACTTTAAGAGTCTCATGTGAATATAATCTTCGATCTCGATGGAACGCTAATCGATTCCAAGCCGCGTCTGCATCAGCTTTTTCAACACTTGGTTCCTGAGTCCAAGCTCAGTTTTTCCGAATACTGGGAACTGAAGTTTGCGGGTCACTCCAACGAAACGATAGTGTCAGATCGGTTCGGTTTCAATGCGCGTGCCGTCACTGAATTCAGACGTGACTGGATGGCGCTAATCGAAAGTCCTTCTTTTCTAGAAAGGGATGTTAATTTTACAGGCATACATGAGGCGCTGGACGAGTTAAAAGAGTCAGCGCGGCTGTACGTATGTACGGCTCGTCAGTTCGTCAACCCTGTTCACGTGCAGTTGGAAGCGTTGAATTTACTCGGGTATTTTGACGAGGTGATGGTGACCGAGCAGCGAAATACCAAGGAATTTCTGATTGCTCAGAAGGTGTCCAATTTAACTTCGCATGATTGGGTGGTGGGCGATACAGGAAAAGACGTCCAGGTGGGTATGGCCCTTGGAGTCAATACCTGTGCAGTCCTTACAGGGTTTATGACAGCTGACGCGTTGTCGCGTTACTCTCCTAAAATAATTCTCGAGTCCGTTATCGAATTCAAGCTTTAGCGCTCCTAAATATGTTTAGCACGTAGATCGCACACAGTAGGGCGAGGCCGAGTTACACGTTGTTACCCACTCGCTTTTGACTCTCTCCCAGCATCATCTAAGTTTAAAAAGCAGCTTCGGAAAAGCTGCTTTTTCTCACATTGATGTCATGGAGCGTCACCAATGCAAAACCTCTACATTTCCTCCCTAATCTTCGCCTTCCTCACCAGCCTCTCCGTCGCCACCACCGCTGCGCCGTCCATCAAGCCAGAGCCCCCAACCCCGATCTCCACCCAGATGACCAAGCCCGAGCAATCCTCCAAGGTCAACCTCAACGCCGCCGACGCCGAAACCCTGCGCCGTGATCTGTTTGGTATAGGCGCTTCCAAGGCGAAGGCAATCGTTGCGTATCGCGAAAGCAACGGTCCGTTCACCGCGGTGGATGAGTTACTGGAAGTGAAAGGCATCGGCAAAGCACTGCTGGAGAAGAATCGCGACAGGTTGGTTATCAACTGAGGATGTGAATATCGCCCAGAAGGCCGGTCATTGACCGGCCTTTCCTTTATCGGGCTTGCGTCTATTTCTTTTCAATCATGCATTGGCATGAAACGTGATTACATCCATCTCAACGATTGTTCAACAATCTTGAGGTAACCATGACACTCAGCTTGTCGTTAGCCGACCAAATAGCCCTGGAACTACGCGCCGACATCATCGGCGGGCGGTTGCTGCCGGGTGTTTCGCTCGTCGAGGCGGAGTTAGTCAAGGCGTACAACGCCTCACGCAATACCATCCGTGAGGCGCTGCATCGCCTGGGCCAAGAAGGCCTTACCCGCTATGTCCGCAACAAGGGCGTAATGGTTCGGCGCCTGGAGCGAGCAGAGGTGCGTGATCTCTTCGTAGTCCGCCGCACCCTGGAGTTGCGGGCAATAGCCCAATGTGGCCCGCTGACGGACGCTCAATCAGGCCGTATGCAAAACGCCATCGACGCCACCACCCTGGCCCGGGAGCGCGAGGATTGGCGAGCGGTGGCCACCCACAGTCTTGTGTTCCACCAACAGATCGTCGCGTTGATGGGCAGCCCGTTGTTCGACGAGTTCTTCGCCCAGGTGATTGCCCAGTTGCGTCTGGTGTTTTGCGCTGCGCCGGATGAGCAGCGTTTCCAGTCGCCCTGGCTGGAGCGCGACCTAGAGATATACACACTGTTAACCAGCAACCAAACCCAGGCTGCCAGTGAGGCGATGAGTCTGTACCTGGACGATTCAGAACACCTTTCCCTTGCTTTGTTTGATCACCCTTGATGGAGGATTGCCGCATGTACAAAGACTATCCCGCCGCGTACCAGGTCAGCAAAGGTTCGGCGTTGCAGGTGGATACGGCGTTCTATGAGCGTATTCGTGATCAGAAAGGCCAGCGTACGTTGATCGAACAGTTTGAGGTGCCGATTCGAACGGGGAGGGCGTGGAAGGTGCCCGCCGGGCATGTGTTTCGTGTGACCACGCCGGTTGGCCCGCAGGTGGGGGACTTCAACGTCTGGAATGCCAATGACCCACGCGAACGCTTGTGGGCCGCGCGCACTCGGCAGCTTCAGGGCGCTCATGTCAGTACCCATGACCGGTTGTGGTCGAACCTGCCGTTTCTAAGGCCGCTGGTGACTATTACTGACGACAGCCTCGCCAGCTACGGCATCGATGAGCACGGCGGGCGCCTGCACGACCTGCTTGGCACGCGGTGCGATCCCTATGTGAACCGTATGCTGACCGGGGAGGACTTTCATCACCATTGCCACTCGAATCTGACTCGTGCGGTATTGCCCCACGGCCTGACGGAATTCGACGTGCATGACGTGTTGAATATTTTCCAGTGCACGGGGCTCAATCACGATGACATGTACTTTATGAAAGCCTGTCCGGCGCAGAAGGGCGATTACCTGGAGTTTTTTGCCGAGATTGATTTGCTGTGTGCGTTGTCGACGTGCCCGGGTGGGGATTTGTCGTTGCCGATGTGGGGGCCGGAGGCGCAGGACCCGCTGACGGTGTGTCGTCCGTTGGGGGTTGAGATCTATAGGCTGGAGGATGAGTTGCTCAGTGGTTGGAGCCAGCCGGAGCGTGCGGCCTATAAGGGGCAACATGGGTTGCATATTGCCAAGGCGGAATGGGAGTAGGGGGCTGCTTCGCAGCCCAGCGGGAGCAAGCTCCCTCGCCACGAGGGAATAAGTGTTTATCGGTCTTGCGCATCCTTGGCATCCGCCTGCGCATTGCGCTCGGCTACGCGTTTGCGTTGTTCGTCGGTGAGTTCCACCTTGTTGGCGCTGTCACGCAGCATCATCAGGCCACCGACGATCGACCCGATCGCTACTACCATAATCAACCACGCATACCACGGCATAAGGCTCTCCTTGAGGCAGATGTCCGTGGGAAAGTTTCCCACGGTAATGACTGCTTTGAGTCACGGGCTTTCTGAGTAGTTCAGTGTAGGCCCGTTCTGCCTCGCGGGCGCTATAGTCCCGTCAACATTGCATCCGCCGGTGCGTCGGCGCGGTCTTGTGCGGTCAGTTGGAAGTAGATGAAGCCTGCCAGCATAAAGCCCAGGAAGATCAGCCCGATCAAGGCATTGAACCAGGCCATCGCCACCAGGCACACCACCGCCAGTACCAGCGCAATACCCGGCACGATGGGGTAGCCCGGCGCGCGGAAGGTGCGTTCCAGCAGGGGCTCGGTCTTGCGCAGTTTGAACAGGCTGAGCATGCTCATGATGTACATGACGATGGCGCCGAACACCGCCATGGTGATCATCGCGGCGGTCAGGGTCATGCCGCCCAGGTTGATCAGGCCGTCGCTGTAAATGGCGGCGATGCCGACTACGCCGCCGGCGATGATGGCGCGGTGGGGCGTCTGGAAGCGCGACAGTTTGGCCAGGAAGGGCGGCAAGTAACCGGCGCGGGCCAGGGCGAAGAACTGGCGCGAGTAGCCGAGGATGATGCCGTGGAAGCTCGCCACCAGACCGAACAGGCCAATCCATACCAGCATGTGCAACCACCCGGAGCTGTCGCCCACTACGGTTTTCATCGCCTGGGGCAGTGGGTCGTTGATGTTCGACAGGGTACGCCAGTCACCCACGCCACCGGCGAAGAACATCACGCCCATGGCCAGGATCACCAGGGTGAGGATGCCGCTGATGTAGGCCTTCGGAATGGTGCGCTTGGGGTCCTTGGCTTCTTCGGCGGCCATGGCCGCGCCTTCGATGGCGAGGAAGAACCAGATGGCGAAGGGGATCGCCGCGAACATCCCGGCAATCGCCGGGGCGCCGAAGGTGTCGGAACCGGCCCAGCCGTTGAGGGCGAAGTGGCTGAAGCTGAAGGCCGGGGCAACCACACCCATGAATACCAGCAGTTCGGCGACGGCGAGTACGCACACCACCAGCTCAAAGGTCGCGGCAAGTTTGACTCCGAGGATGTTCAGGCCCATGAATACGATATAAGCGCCGACGGCGGCGTGCTTGGGGTCGAGTGCCGGGAACTGCACGTTCAGGTAGGCGCCGATGGCCAGGGCGATTGCGGGCGGAGCGAAGACGAATTCGATCAGGGTAGCCAGCCCCGCAATCAAGCCGCCTTTTTCACCAAAGGCGCGACGGCTGTAGGCAAAGGGGCCTCCGGCATGGGGAATCGCGGTGGTCAGTTCGGTGAAACTGAAGATAAAGCAGGTGTACATCGCGGCGACCATTAATGAGGTCACCAGAAACCCTAAGGTCCCGGCGACGCCCCAGCCATAGCTCCAGCCGAAATACTCGCCGGAGATCACCAGCCCCACGGCGATGCCCCAGAGATGCAGGGTGCCCAAGGTGGGTTTGAGTTGTGTGTTCATTGTGCTGCGCTCCCTGAACCGTTTGGAATGATTCAAGGTGTTGCAGTGGCTATGCCAAGCCTCAGAACTATGTCGTAAAACAGTGCCTATGTCGCCGGGGGGACGGTTTGGCGTTTGAATGTGGCATGAGTTGCACCACATAAGTGCGGTGGTGACTTGGCGGGCGCTTTCGCGGGCAAGCCCGCTCCCACACTTGACCGAGTGTTAACTGAAAGAACGCAGTCGAATGTGGGAGCCGGGCTTGCCCGCGAAGAGGCCCTCCCGGCCACTGCAAACCCCGCTGTAAGCCCCGCATAAACCCACTCTTTACGCCATCTTTACGCCCCACCCAGCCCCTCGCTCTCGTTCCTTTACGCCCCTCCTGCGGACAATGCCCCCACACGCGGCAATCGCCGCACGAAGGAGAAACTCCCATGAGCGTTCTGGACGGGGTGTCACTGCTATTGGCCGTGGCGCTGTTCATTTATCTGCTGGTTGCGCTGTTACGCGCGGATCGGAACTAGGAGCGGCTATGCACAGTTATGACTATTGGCTGATCATCGCCTTCTTTGCCGTGGTACTGGTGCCGGCTCCGTTCCTGGGGCGGTTCTACTACAAGGTGATGGAGGGCCAGCGCACCTGGCTCAGCCCGGTGCTGGGGCCGGTGGAAAACGCCTGTTATCGCCTGTCGGGTGTGGACGCACAGCAGGAACAAAGCTGGCAGAAGTACATGCTGGCGTTGCTCGCATTCAACCTCGCCGGCTTCCTGCTGCTGTTCTCTATTCTGTTATTTCAAGGCTCCCTCCCGCTGAACCCGCAAAACCTGCCGGGCCAGGAATGGACCTTGGCGTTTAATACCGCCGTCAGTTTCATGACCAATACCAACTGGCAGAACTACAGCGGTGAGGCGTCCCTAAGTTATCTAAGTCAGATGGCCGGCCTCACGGTGCAGAACTTCGTCAGCGCCGCGACCGGCCTGGCCGTGCTGGTCGCACTTTGCCGTGGGATCGGGCGCAAATCTGCCCAGACCCTGGGCAACTTCTGGGTCGACATGACCCGCGCTACCCTCTACGGCCTGTTGCCGTTGTGCCTGGTGCTCGCGCTGTTTCTGGTGTGGCAGGGCGTACCGCAAACCTTCGCCCACTATGTTGATGCGGTCACGCTGCAAGGCGTGGATCAGGTGATTCCCCTGGGGCCGGCCGCCAGCCAGATTGCAATCAAGCAATTGGGCACCAACGGCGGTGGCTTCTTCGGCGTGAACTCGGCGCATCCGTTCGAAGACCCGACGGCCTGGGCCAATCTGTTTGAAGTGGCCTCGATCATTCTGATCCCGGTGGCACTGGTGTTTACCTTCGGCCACTACGTCAAGGATCTGCGTCAGAGCAGGGCGATCCTCGCGTGCATGCTGGCGCTGTTCTTGATCGGCGGCGCGACGTCGCTGTGGTCCGAATACCAGCCCAACCCAACCCTGAACAACCCGGCCGTAGAGCAAACCGCACCGCTGGAGGGCAAAGAAACACGCTTCGGCACCACCGGTACCGTGCTGTGGTCGGTGACCACTACCGCGGCGTCCAACGGCTCGGTCAATGGTATGCAAGACAGCCTCAGCCCTCTGAGTGGGATGGTGGCGCTGGTCAACATGATGGTCGGCGAAGTGATCTTCGGCGGTGTCGGTGCCGGTATGTACGGCATGTTGCTTAATGTGTTGATCGCGGTGTTCCTTGCCGGCTTGATGATCGGCCGCACCCCGGAATACCTGGGCAAGAAACTCCAGGCCAGGGAAGTGCAATTGTTGGTGGTGACCCTGTTGGTGATGCCGGTTGGTGTGCTGGTGCTGAGTTCTATCGCTGCCAGCCTCCCGGGCCCGGCGGGCGCTATCAGTAACCCTGGCCCACACGGCTTCAGTCAGTTGCTCTACGCCTACACCTCGGCCAGTGCCAACAATGGTTCGGCGTTTGCCGGCCTCGGCGCCAACACACCATTCCATAACCTGATGCTGGGCCTGGGCATGTTGATCGGCCGCTTCGGCTACATCCTCCCGGTACTGGCCCTGGCCGGCAGCCTGGCGATGAAGAAAGCCGCACCGATTGGCCAGAACAGCTTCCCCACCCATGGTGCGCTGTTCGTGACCTTGTTGACCGTGACCATTTTGTTGGTGGGCGGCCTGACTTTCCTGCCGACGCTGGCGTTGGGCCCCATCGCTGAACACTTGAGCATGGGCTTCTAGTTAAGGGATATGAGAATGAATATGCCTGCAAAAAACGCGGCCCCGGTCAAACCCCAGGAGCCTGCCAAAACCGCCATCTCGGCGCTGTGGCGCCCGGCGCTGGTCCAGGCGTTCGTCAAGCTGGACCCACGCCAACTGCAACGCTCGCCAGTGATGCTGGTGGTCGAGCTGACCGCCATCCTCACCACCGTGTTGTGCTTCGTGCCCGACACCACCGTGCCCACTTTTGTAGCGGTGCAAATCGCCGTGTGGCTGTGGTTCACCGTGCTGTTCGCCAACTTCGCCGAAGCCCTGGCCGAAGGCCGCGGCAAGGCCCGCGCCGACAGCCTCAAGGCTGGCAGCGAAGGCTTGAGCGCCCGACGCCAGGAAGCCGATGGCAGCTTCAAGGTGGTGCCTGCCACCAGCCTGCGCAAGGGCGATGTGGTGCGTGTTGCCGCCGGGGAAATGATCCCCGGTGACGGCGAGGTCGTCGAAGGGATTGCGGCGGTCAACGAAGCGGCGATTACCGGCGAATCCGCCCCGGTGATCCGCGAGTCTGGCGGCGACCGTTCGGCCGTCACCGGCAACACGCGGCTGGTGTCGGACTGGCTGCTGATCCGCATCACTGCCAACCCGGGCGAGTCCACGCTGGACCGCATGATCGCGCTGGTGGAAGGCGCCAAGCGCCAGAAAACCCCCAACGAAGTCGCGCTGGATATTCTGCTGATCGGCCTGACCCTGATCTTTCTGCTGGTGGTCGTGACCCTGCAGCCGTTCGCCCACTTTGCCAATGGCAGCTTGCCCCTGGTGTTCCTGGTCGCACTGCTGGTGACGCTGATCCCCACCACCATTGGTGGCCTGTTGTCGGCCATCGGGATTGCCGGCATGGACCGCCTGGTACGCCTCAACGTGATTGCCAAGTCCGGCCGCGCGGTGGAAGCGGCGGGGGACGTGCATGTGTTGCTGCTGGACAAGACTGGCACCATCACCTTTGGTAACCGTCGCTGTTCGGCCGTGGTCGCGGCGCCTGGCGTCAGTGGTCTGGAATTGGCTGAAGGCGCGCTGCTGGCATCCCTGGCCGATGACACGGCGGAAGGCAAGTCCATCGTTGAATACCTGCGTGCCTTGCACCCGCAGGCCGAGCCGAGCCTGGATGAGTTGACCGCCGTACCCTTCAGCGCCGAGACCCGCTTGTCGGGTGTCGACTACCAGGGCCGCGTGTTCCGCAAAGGTGCGGTGGATTCGCTGCTGGCGTTTATCGGCCAGCAACGCAGCGAGCTGTTACCTGCGCTGTCCCGGGAAATCGACAAGATCGCCCAAAGCGGCGGTACTCCCTTGCTGGTGTGCGCTGACGGAAAATTGTTGGGTGCGATCCACCTCAAGGACGTGGTCAAGCCCGGCATCCGCGAGCGTTTTGCCGAGCTGCGCAAGCTTGGGATTCGTACCGTGATGGTCACCGGCGACAACCCGCTGACCGCCGCCGCGATTGCCGCTGAGGCGGGTGTGGATGATGTGCTGGCCGAAGCCACGCCTGAGAAGAAACTTGCACGTATTCGCCATGAGCAGAACGATGGTCGCCTGGTTGCCATGTGTGGCGACGGCGCCAACGACGCCCCGGCGCTGGCCCAGGCTGACGTCGGCATGGCCATGAACGACGGCACTCAGGCCGCACGCGAGGCGGCCAACATGGTCGACCTCGACAGCGACCCGACCAAGCTGCTTGACGTGGTACAGATCGGCAAAGAATTGCTGGTCACCCGTGGCGCGCTGACGACCTTTTCCATCGCCAACGACGTGGCCAAATACTTCGCGATCCTGCCGGCGTTGTTCGCCTCGATCTACCCGCAACTGGGCGTGCTCAACATCATGCACTTGCAGAGCCCGCAGAGCGCGATCCTTTCGGCCATTGTGTTCAACGCCTTGATTATCGTCGTGCTGATTCCCCTGGCGCTGCGCGGCGTGCGGGTGCAGGCGGCGAGTGCGGCGGCGCTGTTGCGGCGCAATCTGCTGATCTATGGGCTGGGCGGGCTGTTGGTGCCGTTCGTGGGGATCAAGGCCATCGACATGCTGCTGACCGCGCTGCACCTGGTTTGACCTGTCTGATTTATTGAGGATTTGACTATGACAAACATCATTCGCCCGGCCCTGAGCCTGCTGGTACTCATGACCCTGATCACCGGCGTGGCCTACCCGCTGGTGGTCACTGGCGTGGCACAGGTCGCGTTCCCCGACCAGGCCAATGGCAGCCTGGTGCGCGACGCCAGCGGCAAGGTGCGCGGCTCCAGCCTGATCGCCCAGGACTTTACCGGCGACAGTTGGTTTCACCCACGTCCATCAGCAGGGGCCTTTGCGACGGTGTCCAGCAGTGCCAGTAACCTGGGCCCCAGCAATCCTGCCCTGGCGACCCGCATAATCGAGGATGCCGGCAAACAGTCAGTGCCTGGCCAGGGCCCGGTGCCATTGGCCTCCCTGACGACCTCGGGCAGCGGCCTTGATCCACACTTGCCACCGCAGGCGATTGCCTATCAACTGGCGCGAGTAGCGGCGGCGCGAAATGTGCCAGTGTCGACCTTGCAGCGGTTGCTGGATGAGCACATCCAAAGCCCTCTGGTAGGCCCGCCTGTAGTAAACGTATTGGCCTTGAACATGGCTTTGGAAGCGTTGTAAGCAAGACGATTGCCATCGCGGGCAAGCCCGGCTCCCACATTTGGAATGTATTCCACTGTGGGAGCCGGGCTTGCCCGCGATGGCGGCCTTGAAGACTCTCTATAAATACCTGAAGGAACCCCCGAGCATGAGCGACGCCGGCCGCGCCGATGCCCTGTTAGCCGATCTGCCCCGGGCGGGCCGTGGTCGGCTCAAAGTCTTCCTCGGCGCTGCGCCTGGCGTGGGCAAAACCTACGCCATGCTCCAGGCGGCCCACACCCAACTGCGTCAGGGCGTGCGGCTTATCGCCGGGGTGGTCGAAACCCATGGCCGCGCCGAGACCGAAGCCTTGCTCAGCGGCCTGCCGCAACAACCGTTGTTGCGCAGCGAATACCGTGGCGTGATGCTCGAAGAAATGGACCTCGACGGCCTGCTCGCCGCCAAGCCAAAACTGGTGCTGGTCGATGAACTGGCCCACAGCAACGCCCCTGGCAGCCGTCATGAAAAACGCTGGCAAGACATCCAGGAACTGCTCGCGGCCGGCATCAACGTATTCACCACGGTCAACGTCCAGCACCTGGAAAGCCTCAATGACCAAGTGCGTGGCATCACCGGCGTGCAAGTGCGCGAAACCCTGCCGGACTGGGTGCTGCAAGAGGCCGACGAACTGCTGCTGATCGACTTGCCATCCCGCGAGCTGCTTGAGCGTCTGCGTGACGGCAAGGTGTATGTGCCGGAGCAGGCCCGTGCGGCCATTGATGCGTTTTTCACCCAGACCAACCTCATGGCCCTGCGCGAGCTGGCGATGCAAACCGCCGCCGCCCACGTCGACGACGACCTGGCCCAGGGCTATCGCCAACTCGGCCAGGCCGCGCCGGCGGTTCGCGGGCGTTTGCTGGTGGGCGTGGATGGCGATGCGCAAGCCGAACGCCTGGTGCGTCATGCCAGCCGTGTGGCCCAGCGTCGGCATTTGCCCTGGAGCCTGGTGCATGTCGATAACGGCCGGGCGCGGGATGAGCAGTCGCGCTTGCGTCTGCAAAATGCCCAGCAACTGGCGGAGCGGTTGGGCGGCGAAGTGGTGTTGCTGCGCGCCGGGGAAGTCGCCAAGACCCTGATCCAGCACGCCGCCGAGCGCCGTGCCAGCTTGCTGCTGGTAGGCCAGTCACGGATGCGCTGGCGGCGGCGCCTGTTCGGTGGCGGCTTGGCGGCACGCCTGTTGCGCAATGCCCGCGGCTTGGAAATCAACGTCCTCGACAGCGATGACATGCCTGCACCGCCACGCCTGCCGGATGTACGCGGGTTGGTGTGGTTCGATTACGCCTTGGCGGTGGTGGCGACCCTCGCCGCTGCCGCAGTGGCCTGGGCCGTGTCCAGTGCGTTGGCGCTGCCGAACATCTCTTTGGTATTTCTCGCCGCCGTGCTGCTGGTGGCGGTGCGCAGCAGTCTGGGGCCGTCCCTGGTGTGTGCGGCACTGTCGTTTTTGACTTACGATTTTCTGTTTATCCCGCCCAATTTCTCCTTCGCTATCCAGCGTGAAGAAGACGTGCTGACCCTGTTGTTCTTTCTGTTAATGGCGGCGTTGACCGGCAACCTCGCCGCACGTCAGCGCCGCCAGTTGCAGGCGTTGCGCGATACCCAGGAAGAGACCAGCGAGCTGCTCGACCTGTCGCGCAAGCTCACGGCGGCCACCGATCGCCAAGCCGTGATCAGCGCCGCCGCCCACCATCTGCAAGGCTGGAGCGACCTTGACCTGTGCCTCGTCAATCGCGACGGTCAGGGCGGCTGGACGGTCGAAACCGGTGGCCCATTGACCCTCACCGAAGCCGAACGCGCAGCCGCCGATTGGGCCTGGCAGCATGATCAGCCTGCCGGTATGGGCACCGGCACCTTGCCGTTTGGACGTTGGTGGTGGTGGCCGTTGTCGGGTGAAGAGGGACCGCTGGGCTTGCTCGGTGTCAGCGCCAAACCGGGCCTGGAGTTGAGCGGGCAACGCCGGCGTTTGCTCACCGCCTTGAGCCAGCCACTGGCCCAGGCGCTGGCGCGGGCGCAGTTGGGGCAAGAGTTGGAGTCGGCGCGCCTGCACGGCGAAACCGAACAACTGCGCAGCGCCTTGCTGGCGTCGGTGTCCCACGATTTGCGCACGCCGCTGACCTCCATGCGCGGCAGCATCGATAGCCTGCTGGCCCTCGGTGAAGCCATTCCTCTGGAGGATCGTCGCGAATTACTTGAAGGCACCCGCGATGAAGCCGAACGCCTGGACCGCTATATCCAGAACCTGCTGGACATGACGCGCCTGGGCCACGGCGCGCTGAAACTGGCACGCGATTGGGTGTCGCCCGCCGATATTGTTGGCAGCGCTCTCGGGCGTTTGCGTGCGGTGCTGGCGCCGTTGCAAGTGAGCACCGAGGTACCGTCGGAACTGCCGTTGTTGTATGTGCATGCGGCGCTGATCGAACAGGCATTGGTCAATGTGCTGGAAAACGCCGCCCGTTTTTCGCCGCCCCAGGGTCGCTTGCAGTTGAGCGCGGGCGTGCGGGATGAGCAGTTGTTTTTTGCCGTGGCGGATGAAGGGCCGGGAATTCCCGAGGAAGAGCGTGCGAAGATCTTCGACATGTTCTACACCGCTGCCCGCGGTGATCGAGGCGGGCAGGGCACCGGCCTCGGCCTGGCGATCTGCCAGGGTATGGTGGGCGCGCACGGCGGGCATATCAGCGTGGCTGAAGGCATTGAGGGGCGGGGCACCTGCATCACTTTGTTTTTACCACTGCCCACACAACCTGTTCTGGAATAATCCTGTAGGAGCGAGCTTGCTCGCGAAGGTCGTTAACGATAAAGATGGCGTCCTGAGTCTACGCGGTGCCTATGTTTTTTTCGCGAGCAAGCTCGCTCCTACAGGGGGGTGATTTTTTAATGGATTTTGATGAGACACCATGAGCCAGACCGCGACGATTCTCGTCATTGATGACGAACCGCAGATCCGCAAATTCCTGCGCATCAGCCTGGCCTCCCAGGGCTATAAAGTGATCGAGGCCGGCACCGGCAACGAAGGCCTGGCGCAAGCGGCTCTGAACAAGCCGGACCTGCTGGTGCTCGACCTGGGCCTGCCCGACATGGACGGCCAGCAGGTGCTGCGCGAGTTTCGCGAGTGGTCGACGGTGCCGGTGCTGGTGCTGTCCGTGCGGGCCAGCGAAGGCCAAAAGGTCGAGGCCCTCGACGGTGGCGCCAATGACTACGTGACCAAACCTTTTGGCATTCAGGAGTTTCTCGCCCGCGTGCGCGCCTTGTTGCGCCAGGCACCGGCGGGCGAGACCCAGGAAGCCGCCTTGAATTTTGGCCCGCTGACGGTGGACCTGGCGTATCGCCGCGTGCTGCTGGACGGCGCCGAGGTGGCGCTGACCCGCAAGGAGTACGCGGTGCTGGCGCAACTGGCACGGCATCCGGGGCGGGTGATTACCCAGCAGCAATTGCTCAAAGACATCTGGGGCCCGACCCATACCGAAGACAGCCATTACCTGCGAATCGTGGTGGGGCACCTGCGCCAGAAACTGGCGGATGACCCGACCCAGCCTCGGTTTATCGTGACTGAGGCGGGGGTGGGGTATCGGTTGTTGAGTGCTTGAGTTCACTGTTATTAGAACTGGCCTCATCGGGAGCAAGCCCCCTCCCACATTTGAATGTACTCACGGATCAATATGTGGGTGGGGCCCCGATGAGCATGGGTATCTACACAACTTTTGTAGCCACTGCCAACCGTAACCACGATGCGAAGCGAGTCGCTCTTGCTCTTGATCTGCTTTTGATCTTGATCTTAGGCGCCCCGTCAAACCACGCTGGCCGGAATTCGACAGGGATTTGGGGGGTAAACCGGCAGGGATGCCGGTTTAGCCGCCCCGCGCCATGGATGGCGCGTGGCGGCGGCCCCCCAAATCCATGGCGGATTACGGGCACACCGAGCCTAAGCGAGGTGCCGAGTGGTGGGGCAAGAGCGTTTTGCTTACTTTTGCGCTTTTCAAAAGTGAGCCGCCGTAAGGGCGGAACCAATAGCAGCCGTCACCTAAATAACGGATATGCACTCGATCAAAGTCCAGCATCCTGGTCGGCTCTTAGGCCGCCATCGGGGGCAAGCCCCCTCCCACAAGTCCGGCCTCGCACCAGAGAGTTGTGTAGATACCTATGCCCCTATGAGGCCATCAGCAACACCCACACACTCAAGCCTGCTCACTCTCATACCGATCCAGCGTATCACTGGCAATCTCCCGCCCCAGGGCGATCAACTCCGGCGCCTTGTAAAACTCGAAAAACCGGCACACCCGCTTCGGCACGTTGATCAGTACATCCGGCGGGTACCCGGCGATTTTGTACTGCGCCAATGAGGTTTGCATCACCTCGAAACTCTGGTTGATCAGGTCCAGCAGCGACGCAGGCCCGACGTTGTCGATGATGAACGAGCCGGTCGCCGACTTCGGTGCGCCGGCTTTCTCCGGCGCCGCGGCAGGTTGCTGGGCCTCGGGTTCGGCAGACTCCAGCCACGGGTTGATCTCGGCGGCCTGGGCCTGCAAGGCTTCTTGTTCCAGCTTCATCAACTGCTCGGCCTGCTTGCGGCGAAACGGCAGGTGCGAGCCCAGGGACTTGGCCAGGCTGTTGAAGCGGCTCTTGAACGCCGGCGGACGCTGGATCACCGGCAGCCGATAGTGTTTCTGGTTGGTGGCATTGAGGTTGACCGCGATGATCAAATCACAGTGGCTCGACACCACCGGCACAATGGGCAGCGGGTTGAGCAGCCCGCCGTCCACCAGCATCCGGTTGCCCTGCATCACCGGCGTGAACAGGCTCGGGATCGCCGCCGATGCGCGCATGGCCTGGTGCAGGCAGCCTTCCTGAAACCAGATTTCCTGTTGGTTGGTAAGGTCGGTAGCCACGGCGGTGTAGGGGATGCGCAGCTCTTCGATATTGATGTCGCCGACGATCTTGCGGATCTGCCCGAAGACTTTTTCGCCGCGAATCGCACCCAGGCGAAAGCTCACATCCACCAGGCGCAACACGTCGAGGTAGTCCAGACTTTCTATCCAGTTTCGATACTCGTCCAGCTTGCCGGCGGCATAGATGCCGCCCACCACCGCGCCCATCGAACAGCCGGCGATACAGGCGATGTCATAACCGCGTCGTTCGATTTCTTCGATCACCCCGATATGGGCGTAGCCCCTGGCTCCCCCGGAGCCCAGCACTAAGGCAACACGTTTTTTCATGACCCAGTCCTTCGCAAAACAGGTGCCCACAATGCACCCATCAGGGGGGAGGCTTCAATCATCTGCTGGGCCCGCGATATTTTTCGAGGATAACCTTTGCGCTCGGGTATGCTCTGGCAATAGGTACGACCGATATCAGGCTAAGGACAAGGCACTTTTCCCTGTGGGCAACGTCTACAGGCTACGAATGATTTTGCTTATTTTGAGGTGTCATCAATGAAAGCCTGGATGTGTGTGCCTGTGATCGTGCTGGCCTTGGCCGGCTGTGCCGGCAAGACGGCCTACCGCGACAGCTGCGGTTCCCAATTGGATGCCGCCTGGAAAGAACTCGACCTGGCCAAGGCAGAAGGTTTTGCTGGCACCGTGAGTTACTCCAAGGCTCTGTCGCTATTGACTGGCGCCAAGACCCAGCAGCAGTTTGAAGCGTTTGAAGGGTGCTCCAACAAAGCCCAGAAGGCGCGGTTCTATATTCGTGAGTCTCGCGCCGGGCGTTGACCTGTAGCGGCGAGTAGGATTATTCATCAGAAAGTGAGGGCAGGATGTCAGCGTTGGTCAATCAGTTAGTCGCTCAGGTCATTGGCCTGGAAGTAGGGTTACTGAGCTGCCAGGCTCGCCTCGCCGCCGTCACTGACAATGAAGCCCTGCATGATTTGCGCACCACCGTACGGCGCTTGCGCAGCCTGTTGCGCCCTCTGCGCGGGCTGCCCGGTGTGGAGCAACTTGAATTGGCCGCCAGCACGGTGGGCCAACTGACCACGCCGCTGCGTGACCGCGAGGTTCTGGCGGCTTATTTGCACCAGCACGGTTATCACGACGCGGCTGATCGGCGCCTGCGCCTGCAACCCGAGGCCTATCGCCATGTGGCGCAAAGCCCGGAACTGGCGCACCTGTTGCTGATTCTGGATGCATTCCCTCGTTTTATTCGCGCCTCCCAGCACCAGAAACTGCTCAAGGGGCTGCGCCCGCGCATCGAGAAACGCTTGGCCAAACAATGGCAAACACTCGACCACGCTCTGAAGGATCCCGAGCATGATCGCCACCGTTTGCGCTTGCTGATCAAGCGTGTGCGCTACGCCGCCGAGGCTTACCCCGAACTGGATAAGCTACCCGCCAACGCCATGCCGCGATTGAAGAAAGCCCAAAGCGCCCTGGGCGACTGGCATGACTGCTGGCAGTGGTTGGCCCAGGCCGGGCAGCAGGCCGATCTGCAACCTTGCGTCGCCACTTGGCAGCGCACCATGCTCAAGGCCCAAGGGCAGGCTGACCGTGTACTGGACAAACTCAGCGCCGATTGTTTTTGACACGGTCCGGCTTTTGGCCGGAATGGGCGCTGTGCCGGTCCGTCTCGGTGGTTAAAATTGCCCATCGATTGTCTTGATGTGAGGTCGCCATGCGCTTTAGTGATTTGCTCGACGCTGCTCGAAGCAACCCGTTGGATGTCACCATTCCCGCCGAATGGGCCCAGGGCCGTGCCAGCTTTGGTGGCCTGGTCGCCGCTTTGCAATACGAGGCGTTGCGTGCCCAGGTGTCGGCGGATCGCCCTCTACGCTCCCTGGCCATCACTTTTGTGGGCCCGGTGGCGCCGGACGTGCCTGCCAGCTATCAAGTCGAAGTGCTGCGTGAGGGCAAGGCCGTCAGCCAGCTGCTTGGGCGCGTGGTCCAGAACGGTGAAGTAGCGACCCTGGTGCAGGCCAGTTTTGGCGCGTCTCGAACCTCGGAAATCGACGTGGCGAGTGAACCGGCGCCGGTGTTCAAGCATTGGGATGAGTGTCAGGAGTTGCCCTACATCAAGGGCGTTACCCCTGAGTTCATGCGCCATTTGGCGATGCGTTGGGCCGTGGGTGGCCTGCCGTTTACCGGCAATAAATCCCGCGACATGGGCGGTTGGGTGCGGTTGCGCGGGGATGTGAAAGAAGAACCACTGACCGAAGCGCATATCCTCGCCCTGGTCGACGCCTGGCCGCCGGCTTTGCTGCCGCACCTGAAAAAGCCTGCGCCAGGCAGCACCCTGACCTGGACCATCGAGTTCATCCAGCCGCTGCAAAACCTGACCACCCTCGACTGGTGCCAGTACCACGTCAACATCGAGCACGCCCGCGACGGCTACGGCCACGCTGCCGCTGCGCTGTGGAGCCCGACCGGCGAGTTGATCGCCCTCAGCCGCCAGACCGTGGTGGTATTCGCCTAGGCCCCCTCAGTGGTGGTGACGCTGCCGCCAGGCACGCCACCAGCCACCGCTCAGCACAAAGCGCGGGAAGGTCACAAACTGCTCGACCACCAGGCGTTGCACCGCATCTTTACGATCGCTGAATGGCTCACTGGCCTGGGCTTCCAGGCTGTGGCCGTGACGCTGCAACGCCAGGCCCGCCACGATGCCGACCACACCGATAGCCAAGCTGGCCAGGCTCAGGCTGAACACCCCTGAAACGATCAGCAGGAAGCCGACGATAAACAGCGGCACGGCAATCATATGCAACGCCAGGTTGGTCGGATGCTGATGGTTTTGTGGGTAGTGACGCCATTGCCAGGCGGGGAGATTGGGGTGACGTTTGCCCATGATCGTGAGTCCTCTGTCCGTTGGAACAACTTGGACAGAGTTTAGGTGCGCACGGGCGGGGTAGCGAATCAAGGCTGGCTATTAGGGCTATAGAGAACAGTTTGGCGGAGTGATCCTCATGCCCAAATGACGCAGTCATGATCATCCATATGCACCAAAAACGTTATTTCGCTATCGGTTATCCAAAATGGATAGCCGGTGGTTTCGCCTAGAACAGATGCTAGAACTCGAGAGTTATCAATTTTCCAGGCGGTATATGTTGAGTCAAATACCACCAGAATTAGATCCCTCTCGCTGATGCGATACGGTATTTCCTTCCAAAAGTCAGGGTTGTGCTCCGTGCTTTTTTCGTTCAGTTCTCCAGCGCCAATGTTCAAGGTATTAAAGGCTGCGTCTATTTCGTCTTCCAAAAAACTCATCAGGGGACACCTATTCTTGACCGGCTGACAGGAACCAGTTGAAGCAGGATATGGCCTCTTTTTGCTCCTGCAATCCCTCGCACTGTTTGATCAGGCGAGGGACTTTGCAGAGGTTCTTGGGTAAAAGAAGTCGGTGTTATTCACGGGGATGGCGAGGAAGTTTCGCCTTAACTTCAGGTAAACCGAAACTTGGCGGTAGGAATCGGATTACAGGTGGAGCAGTCTTACAGCTTCAACTGCCCAATCGCCTTGCTCAACTCCCCGGCCAACGTCGCCAGTTCGTTACTGGTGGTTGCCGACGACACGGTCTGCTGCACGGTGTTTTCGGTGACATCGCGAATACTCACCACGGCGCGGTTCATTTCTTCGGCCACATGGCTTTGCTGTTCGGCGGCGACGGCGATCTGGGTGTTGCTCTCGCGCATTTGTGCCACCGCGCCGGTGATTTGCGCCAGTGCAGCGCCGGCTTCCTGGGCTTGTTGCACGCAGTCGTCGGCCTTGAATGAGCTTTCTTGCATGAAGTCCACCGCATCGCGAGTACCGGCTTGCAGCGCCGAGACCATGCGGGTGATTTCGTCGGTGGAGCTTTGCACGCGCTTGGCCAGGTTACGCACTTCGTCGGCAACCACCGCGAAACCTCGGCCCATTTCACCGGCGCGGGCGGCTTCGATCGCGGCGTTGAGCGCCAGCAGGTTGGTCTGTTCGGCGATGCTGTGGATCACCCCGACCACGCCGTTGATCTGTTGGCTGTCCTGGGCCAGTTTCTGGATCATTTCGGCGGTTTGTTGCACGCCGTTGGACAGCCCGGCAATTGAATGCTGTACCCGGGTGACCACCGCCTGGCCGCTGCCGGCGAGGGTGTCGGCGGTCTGGGAGAGGTCGCGGGTGGCACCGGCGTGCTGGGCGATATGGTGGACGGTGGCGGTCATCTCATTGATGGCGGTGGCGGCCTGGTCGGTTTCGCTCTGCTGGCCGAGCATACCGTGCTGCACCTCGTTCATGCTGCTGGCCAGGCGTGCGGCGCCGTCATCCAGTTGCCGGGCGGTGTGTGCCACGGTGTTGACCACGCGCTGGTAGCCAGCCTGCATGGCATTGAACGCACTGGCCATTTGGCCGACTTCGTCCTTGCAGGCCAAGGGTACGCGCGCCGACAGGTCGCCGGTTTTCTCGACGTGCAGCATCACGTCCTTGAGGGTGTTGAGTTGGCTGAGCAGGAAGCGAATCAACAGCTGTGAGGCGCCGAGCATAGCCAGCATGAGGATCGCCACAGCGACGGCGTAGTTGGCGGAGCGTTCGCTGAATACTTGACCAAGGCTGGGAGCGTAGGCGAGCACGGCGACGTGTTGACCGTCAGCGCGCTTGATCACCTCGGCGCCTATGAGTGGGTTGTTGCCGAACAGTGGCATGTGATTGAGTTCGACCCAACCGCTGGCAACGCTCAAGGCTGCAAGAGCCTGGTCGTCCAGTTGTGGGATTTGCCCCTGGGCAAAGGTCAGCCATTGCTCGCTGGTGGGCAGAGCTTTGTCGGCAGGCCAGGCGCTGAGCAAGCGCCCCTGCGCCTGGGCCGAAGCCTGGGATGCCTGGCTGCGTGCCTGTTGCTCAAGCTGTACCGCGTACAGCACCAGCAGCAGGGTGGTAATGAAGGCGACCGCATTGACGGCCCAGAATTTGTACTTGAGCGAGATATTGCTAAGCCAGGCACCCATGGAAGGTTTTCTCTGATAGCGGAAACAGCATTGGCAAGGTGCCATTATTGTGCCGCTACGCAGAAACGCGTTTTTGACCTGGGTCAATGGGTGGCATCAATCCACATCAGGCAAGCCGAAAAAGCGGCGGGCACAGGCGGTGCTGTGGGTCGCCAGGTCTTCGAGCGTTTCGTGACGGTGCAAGGCCACTTCGCGCAGTACTTCGGGCAAGTACGCCGGTTCATTGCGACCGTTCTTCGGCTTGGGGCGCAGGGTGCGCGGCAGCAGGTACGGCGCATCACTTTCCAGCATCAGGCGGCCACGGGGAATTTCCCTGACCAGCGGATGCAGGTGCGTCCCACGGCGTTCATCGCAGATCCAGCCGGTGATACCGATGTGCAAGTCCAGGTCCAGGTAGCTGAACAGCGCGGCTTGTTCACCGGTGAAGCAGTGCACCACCGCGGCGGGCAGGTGGTCGCGGTAGTCTTTGAGAATCTCCAGCAGGCGCTGGTTGGCGTCGCGCTCGTGGAGAAACACCGGCAGTTTCAGCTCGACGGCCAGGGCCAGGTGGTGTTCGAGGACTTTTTCCTGCTGCGGGCGAGGGGAGAAGTCGCGGTTGAAGTCCAGTCCGCATTCACCCACGGCACGTACCCGACTGTCTCCCAACAGGCTACGCAGGCGCTGCGCGCTGTCGCCATTCCAGTCGCTGGCAGAGTGAGGGTGGATACCCGCGGTACTGAACAAACGCTGGCCGCTTTCATCCAGTTTTACACACAGCTCCAGGGCCTGTTCGCTGCCCTCGATGCTGGTGCCGGTGAGCACCAATTGCTGCACGCCGGCGGCGTAGGCACGTTCGAGGACGGCCTGGTGCCTCTCGTCGAAACTGGGGTTGGTCAGGTTGACGCCGATATCAATGAGTTGCATGGTGCTATCTCCGCCTGCGGCCGGAAAGCATATCAGAGCTGTAGATTTATAAGAAAAACCAAGAACTACAACGCGTTATCGCTGTCTTTGAACGTCGCAAGCGACATTGTGGTTGGCCGGTTGCCTGTCACGGTGTTGCCGTTGCGCGCCTTGCCAGCGCATAGAGCGCTCTGTTTCTGACCTCCAGCACTTTGTTATTGGCAAAGGCGCTGGCCAGTATTCTTTCCGGAGAGCGGATGATCCGACCCTCGGCGTTGCTTGTGTTGTGCCTGACGTTGCTGCTGCCCATGGCCGCGGTCGCACGTTTGGATGGGCCGCTGGAAGTCACCAAGCCCGGCAAGGTGCGTGACCTGGCGCAGATTCGTTCCAGTCGCACCTTGCGCGTACTGGTCAACCAGAGCCGCAACAGTTCCGGTGAAGTTCAGGGCCAGGCCATCGGCGTCGAATACCATCGGTTGCGCGCCTTCGAGCAGTACCTCAACGGTCATGCCCGCGATGGCCAGGCAATCAACCTCAAGATTATCCCCAAGGCCAAGGACCAGTTACTCGGCGCGTTGGCCCGTGGCGAAGGCGACCTGGTAGCGCCCGGCGAGTTGCTGGATGTGAAGGCCGTACACAAAATCAGCGCCAGCGAGCCGATTGTCAGCGATGTGCCGTTATGGCTGGTCGGCGTCAAGGGAGAGCGAAGGTTTACCAAGTTGGAGCAACTGTCTGGTCGCACACTGACACTGACTACCGGCAGTGCGGCGGCGGATGCCATCAGTCAGGTCAATCAGAAACTGGCGCTGCACAAGCGAGCGCCGGTGAAGGTGGAGTGGGTTGACCCGAGCCTGGCGGTAGAGGATGTACTGGAGATGGTGCAGGCCGGGATTTTTCATCTGACGATCGTTGAAAAACCGATTGCCGAGCGCTGGTCGAAAATCCTGCCCAAGCTGCGCTTTGACAAGCAGGTGGTGATCAGCGAGCCGGGTGACGAATTCTGGTTTGTGCGCCAGGACGCTTCGATGCTGCGCGCCAGCATTGACCGATTTCTCAAGACCTATCGAACCCCCGCCGATCAGGACGTGGCATTCCAGCGCATCTACCGACGTCTCTACCAGGTGCGCAACCCGCTGGCGCGCGCCGACCGCCAGCGTTTGGAAAAACTGCGCCCGGTCCTGCAAAAACATGCACGCGAGCAAGGGATGGACTGGCTGAACCTGGCGGCCTTGGCGTTCAAGGAGTCCTCCCTGGACCCTGGCGCACGCAATAGCGGTGGCCCGACCGGCCTGATGCAAATCACGCCTTCGGCGGCGCAACGGGTGGGGGTCAACAATATCGAGAGTCTCGACAGCAATGTGCAAGCCGGCGCACGTTACCTGGCGATGATCCGGCGTAAATTTTTCTCCAGCCCCAAGCTCAACGAGCGCGAGCGCATGGCCTTTGTGCTGGCGGCCTACAACATGGGCCCGGAGCGGGTGCAGGGGATGCGCACCGAGGCCAGGCGTCGCGGGCTGAACCCCAATCAATGGTTCTTCCAGGTTGAACGCATCGCCATGGAGCAGGTGGGGATGGGCGGCGTCAGCTATGTTAATAGCGTCAACAAGTATTACTTGGCGTTCGACCGGGAGCGAGAGTCCCTGGAGCCGCCGGCAGCTAAAATTGCCTCACGCAAATAATCAATTTTATCGATATTAATTAGGCAATATTTGCGCTTTTATCATTGCTTAAACTGATTAATATAGCGGCCAACCAACCCCTACCTGGAAAAGGATTTACTTAAATGAGCCCAATGATTACACGCGTCCTGTCCACCCGTGCCGGTTACGGCCTGACCATCCTGCGCATCTTCGTCGGCATCATCTTTGCCGCCCACGGTTCGCAAAAACTGTTCGGCTGGTTTGGCGGCGGTGGCCTGGCGGGTACTGCTCAATTCATGGAAAGCCTCGGCCTGACGCCGGGCACCCTGATGGCAGTGTTGTCGGGCGGTACCGAGTTTTTCGCCGGCCTGGCCCTGATCATTGGTTTGCTCGCTCGCCCGGCGGCATTGGGCCTGACCTTCCTCACGCTGGTGGCGATCTTCTCGGTGCATATCCACAACGGTCTGTTCATGGCCAACAACGGTTATGAATTTGCATTGGCCTTGCTCGGCGGGGCGCTGGCGGTGTTGCTCGAAGGCGCCGGCAAACTGTCGGTTGACCGCGCGATCACTGACTGATCAGTCTGTATGTCCCGGAAAAGGCCCGCATCTGCGGGCCTTTTCGTTGCTCGGGATTCTTGACACTGCCCCACCGGCTTCTCTAGGATGCTGCTCATGCGCCGATTTAAACAGCTAATTGCGGGGCGCCACTGGGACTCAATGCAGCCCGACAGAAGTACGTATCCTTGCCCAGGGCACTCTTCGAAATACCGCTAAAGCGCTGGTTCGGTGTTGCCTCTCACCTGCCCGCAGACTTTTGAGGCAGAGACACGACACGATGAATGCACCACGCCCTCTCATACGCCTGGCCCCGATTACTGCGGACCTGACTCAACGCAACCCAAAAATCCTCTTGGGCGGTAAACACCAGCCGACGCTCCTGCGTTATCTGGACGGCTGGCCACGCCGTAGCGGTCGGCCCTCGGCGTTCCTGATCCAGTTTGTCGAGGACGGCGAATCCCTGGCTCGTTTTGCCAGCAATAGTTTCGACCTTGCAGTGATCCAGGCGCCCAGTGCTGGCGACGCCCATGAAGTGATCCACCAACTGACGCGCATCGCCCGCCAGGGGTTGATTGCTCGGCGTTGAGTGGTCAGTCATAGGCCGCTGGCGCGGCTGATCGGCGTCGACGCTGATGAAGGACAAGGCTCCAGGCAATCAGGCATAACAGTAACGGCATCGTGGCGATCATCAGCCCTTTCAGGTATCGCTCGAAGCGCTGCAACGGCGCGTATGCCTGGGCCTTGAGTGCGTGCAACTCGATGGGCAATTGCAGGCGCTCCTTGTTGAGTGCCTGCAACTGGGTGTTGGTATCCACGGCCTGTGTGACCAGGCTTGCGTGCTCTGGATTCAGCCTTTGCCAGGCTTGCTCTGTGTGCTCGTGTCGTCGCTCCAGTTCAACCGCACTTTTGCGATAAGCCTGCGCGGCTTCTTCGCGCATGTGTTCGAGCCTGTGCAGTGGCTGGGTAATAACGCGCGGTTGGATGCGCCTGAGTATCTCCGGGGCTGCCAGGTTATCCAGCGTATTGAGTACAAATTGCGTGTTGCCGTTGGGCTGAGCAGTGTTGACAGCGTTGGCGAGCACGTCGGTGTCGGCCACGACCACCACTTGGATCTGCTCGGCTCGTTGCATCCCCGGTGGCAGGTCCTTGAAACCGTCGGGAAACACCGAATAAGCGGGACCCTCAACGCGGGCGGCGATCACGTGGCGCTCTCCTGTGGTGGCGGTTTCATCGATGAGTGAGTCGAAGGTGGTCGCAGACGCAAAGCGCTCTGCATCCACCAGCGCGGACTGTCGGGAGCTCTGCAACAACGGGGTCAGCAGCGTACGATTGTTGTTGGACAGAGAGAGTGCGCCGCTGCTGGACACGGTTACGGCATCCACTTTCCAGGTGCTCGGATCCGTCGGGTTCACTGCCTGTCGTGGAAGTTCCAGCCGGGCCGGGTGCAATACCTTTGGCATTCCGGGGCCGGGCGTAGCCGACGAAGCGTAAAGATTGTCGACCAACAGCGTGTCCGCAGGCATTTGTATACCCCATGCGGTGAGCAGCGCATCCAGTCTGGCATTGGTCGATATGGCTTGCGCCGCTATCTCACTCACCGGGTCGATAAAGACCATCAGCTTCGCACCTCTCATTAGCGCTTGCTCAATGGCATACAGGGCCCGCTCGGGCAGGGCGCGCGGCTGTACGACCATCAAAGCAGTTATCGATGACGGCACTTGAGCGATGGTCGGTGCCAGTTCCACCACGTTGAATTGTTCGCGCATCTGTTCCAGTAGTTCGCCGGCAGGTTCATCCAGCGCCAGCCCTGACAGCAGGCCGATAGTAGGGCGTTCAGGGTGCGTGAGTTTGTGGAGCAGGTGGCTGATTTCATATTCAAGCAAAGGCTCATGTTCGGGACTGAACAGGTCAATGCGTTGCGCGCTATGGCCGGCACGGGTGCCAATAAGGCCCTGGAATCCTTGCGTGTCATCCAGGCCAAACAAACCGGCTTTGTAAGCATCTTCTGAAAAAGGCGTTGGATTGATGACATGTAGATTGATCATGCCGTTGGCCGCTTTTTCGACTTCCTTGAGCATGTCTTCAACGCGACGGCCGTAACGACTCATCGCCTGGCTCCGTTGAGGGGCATTGATGGCATTGAAGTAATACAGGTCCAGTGGGTGTTCAAGTGTTGTCAGCAGTTGGCGCGTCGATGGCGATAAGGTATGCATTTGTGTGTATGAAACGTCCCAACGGACATTGGGTAGTTTCGGTACCCAGACCAGATTGAAGGCCAGAAACAGTAGCGATATGACAAGTAATGTCATACCCGCACGAAGAGCGGATCCCATCAGTGGCTTTCCTTCTCAGCTGTTCTTGTAGTTGAGTGTGATGGTCGTCGCAAAGAGAAAAGCCAGGATCATGCTTATAAAGTACAAGCCGTCATGCAGTGTCAGTTTGCCGTTATCCATCGTGCTAAAGCGAGCAATAGGATCAAGGGACATCAGGCTGTCGATAATCCAAATGGGTGCCTGGTTATCAAGTGCATCCAGCATTGAGGAAAGCGCGCTGGCGATCAGCAATAAGCCCAGTGTGAGCAGGAAAATTACGATGCGTTGTTTGGCAAGTACACAGATGAAGCAGCCTGCCGAGAGATAACTTCCGGCCAGTAGCCAACTGGCCAGGAATTGTGACGCGATAACGGAATTATCCGGCGTGCCCAGATAGTTGACCACGATCACCAGAGGGAAATTAAACATTAATGCAAGTGCGCAGACGGTCCAGGCGGCCATAAATTTTCCGATCACCAGTTCCGTGGCGGTGACAGGCAAGGATTTCAGCGTGTCGCAAAAGCTGTTGTTGTATTCATCCGACCACAACTGCGTCGATAAAATGGGTATTAACAATAGATAGAGCCAGGGGTGCAGTTCGAAGAAAACCTGCAAATCGCTGCTGTTTCGCTCCATCCAGTGCTGGGCGTCCAATCCCAATGTCGCACACAGTACGAGGAAAACCGCCACACTCAGGTAAGTGCTTGGTGAGGAAGCATAACTGGCGAGTTGACGCTTGAAAATAACAGGTAGCAGTCTCAAGCAGATACCTCCTGGCTCAGATGGTGAACCACATCGCTCAGGCGACCCGGCTCCAGGCTCAATGACGTTATGTTCCAGCCGCGGTGTGCGATAAGCGCGTTAATGGCGGGGAAGATGGAGTGCCCGGGCATGGCCAGGACAGTCACTTTGCCCTGGGCATGGCGGTCTTCCTCAATGCCCGCGACACCGGGTAATACGGCCAGTGCGAGTAAATCCAACGGGCTGTCTGACGCCAGGGTCACAGCCTGAAAATGCCGGGAACTGCGCTGCAGATCCGCCAGCGAAGCATCGGCGGCCAGGCGCCCACCGGCGATGACCAGGGCACGGCTGCACATGTCCGTCAGTTCGTGGTACTGGCGGGAGGCGATAATGATCGTCATGTCCTCGCTCAGGGACTTGATGAGTGCGCTGAACTTGAGCCGTTGATCAGGGCATAGCCCTTGTGTGGGTTCATCGAGCAGGAGCAGGCTTGGGGAGTGGAGCAAAGCCTGGGCCAGTGCAACCCTGCGCTTGAATCCAGGGGGCAGTATGTCGACGGGGCAGTCGAGCACGGGCATCAAATCCAGCCGTGCGGCCGCCTGCTCTACCTGGCTGCGCTTTTCGAGCCCCCTCAAACCGTGGATGGCCGCAATAAAATTAAGTATGTTTTTGACGGACATTCTGTGGTGGGTGAGTCCACCCTGAAGCTGATAGCCAATGGCTTTTTTTGTTTGAAGTGAATGGGTTGAGGTATTGAATCCCAGAATGTTGATTTGCCCTGAAGTCGGTTTGATTGTACCGGCGATCAAGTTCAATAAGGTTGTTTTGCCCGCACCACTTTCCCCCAGCAGACCCACGCATTCCTGATGCTGCGCACTGAAGGAAATGTTAGTGATTGCGCGTGTTCTGCCCAACTGTTTTGTTAAGTTGCTTATCTCGATCATGTCGTTACCGAATAAGTGCGCGGGGCGGGTGAGAGGCGGCGGCTGTATAGGAAGGCGCCCTAAAAAGGGTACGTTCATTAGTTGTAGTTGGGAACGCGTAGCGCGACTTATAAGAAGAATCCTACGTTCGACTCGATAATTCGCTGAAACAATTGTTTTGTTTGGAGGGCTTATTAATGTTCGGATGTTTATCTGATGTTTATATAAGGTTTTCTCTTTTGTAACGAGGCCTGATTGCCATGATGCTTCTACGTACTCTTGTTCTTGAGCGCAGCGACGCGCAGGCGCCTGTAAATGGCGCTTTGCTCTGTGGGTTTGCTGTCGCTCAAACGGCTTCCAACTTTCTTGTGTATAGCCTCGATGAAGAAGCCGAACCCGGTCATTCCAGGGTCTACATCGCCGTTCTGCGTAAAAAGCTTGAACGCTATTTCCTGGGCGGCGTTGATTCGAAGGAGGATTTGCAGGTGGCGATGCAGGTCTTCAAGCAGGTTCTGACGCTGGCGGCGGCACCAGGGTCCAAGGCGATTCCGGCTGCCGAGCCCCAGGTTCCGTTCCATTTCATTGACCTTAAGGGCTGCAGGTTGCCGCCTGCCCGACCCGAGGATCATCACTCGGTGATCATCAAAAAAGCATTGGTGATGAAGGTGATTACCCTGGGCATGTCAGCCCCTGCGTTGCCTGCCATCGAAAGTAGTGCGGTGATCGTGCCGTCGATTCGTTTCTCATCACAAATGGTCGCGCCTCCACGCAACCCAAGCCCTCCTCAGATTGCGCCACAGCCTGTGGTTGAAGATATCGTGGAAGAACCACTGCCGTCGTTTGTTGAAATGCCGGAGCCGCCCGCTGAGGCAGTTAAGGTGCCTTTTCAGGTTGAACAGCGTGAAATCCCAACGTTTGAAGAGCCTGCGCCGCTGGAGCAAGAGTCTTTGCTTGAGATGGACAGCACCCTGAGCAATCTCGCCAAGGTCGCTCAGGAGCTGACGCAAAAAAAACGCGCTGTCCTCGAAAAGGAAGAGCAACTTGAGCAGTGGCAGGTGCGGCTGCAAGAGCAGCAAAGCCGATTGGACGAAAAACACCGAGAGTTGGAGCAGCGTCATACTCAACTGCTGGAGCAGCAATCAGAGGTTAACCAAAAGGCGGAAAAGCTGGCGATGATGATGTCGCAGCTGTCAGGCGTGCGCCAGCATCTGCACGGTACGCTCTTTGGCCTGGATCAGGTCCTGGAGGGCCAGGGATAAGCCGATGGGCTCGCCGCTCAGGTTCATTTATCATCACCCCCAGCCAGCCAACGCCTGGGCATGATGCCAGGCGTATTTGGCACCATTGGACACTGCCTGGGGATGCAAGCGTTTGAGTACCAAGCTGATTACCAAAGAAGGCCATGAAGCGCTTAAAAAAGAGTTGGATTACCTGTGGCGGGAAAAGCGTCCAGACACTACGCGCAAAGTGACGTGGGCAGCCTCCCTGGGGGATCGCAGTGAGAACGCGGACTACCAGTACAACAAGAAACTGCTGCGCGAGATCGACCGGCGGGTGCGCTACCTGCGTAAACGCCTGGAAGACATGCGCGTGGTGGAATACATGCCCGAGCAGGAGGGCAAGGTGTTTTTCGGTGCATGGGTCGAAATCGAAAACGAACAGGGTGACACCAAGCGTTTTCGTATCGTGGGTTATGACGAGATTTATGACCGTATGGATTACATCTCCATCGACTCACCCATGGCACGGGCTCTGCTGCGCAAGGAGGTGGACGACGAGGCAATCGTGCACACCCCCGGCGGCGAGGTGTGTTGGTGGATCACCAGGATTGAATATGTGAAGCCGGCATAATGGCCCGCGCTCTGAACCGAGCACGGGCCAGCCAGGTTTCAGCCTTCGCGCAATACAGTCAGCGGGCTGGCATTCAGTGCGCGACGCGTGCCGAATACCCCGGCAGCGCCGATCAGCATGGCGCCGATCACGGGTAGCAGTAACAGCCACGGGTGGGGATGCCACGCCAGATCGAAGGCGTAGCGGTACAGCACCCACGTCACCAGTTCGGTACCTAATGCCGCCAGCAGGCCACTGACGGCACCCAGCAGGCCGAACTCGATGCGCCGCGCTTTGATCAGCAACTTGCGCTCGGCACCCAGGGCTCGCAACAAGGCACCTTGGCGGATGCGTTCGTCCAGAGTGGCCTGCAAACCTGAGAACAACACTGCCATGCCTGCCGCCAATACAAACAACAGCACGTACTCCACCGCCAGGGTCACTTGGGCAAGGATGCTGCGTAACTGCTCCAGCAACGCCTCGACCTGCAGGATAGTGACCGCCGGGAAGGCCCGTGACAGGTCGACGATCTGTTGGTCGTGACCGGGTGCCAGGTAGAAGCTGGTCAGGTAGGTCGCGGGTAAGTCTTTCAGGGTGCCGGGCTGGAAGATCATGAAGAAGTTGGGCTGGAAATTATCCCAGTTGATAGTCCGCAGGCTGGTGACCCGTGCCTCGCGGTTTTCCCCGCCGATGGTGAACAGCAAATGGTCGTTGAGCTTGAGTTTCAGGCTCTCGGCCACTTTGGCTTCCACCGACACACCAGGAATCTCATCGCTGGGTTGCGCCGACCACCAGGCGCCCGCAGTCAGGACGTTACCCGCAGGCAAATCGGCAGCCCACGTCAGGCTCAGGTCGCGTTGAACGGCACGGTCGCCACTGGAGTCCTTGCTGACAATCTCTTGCACGGGTTCGCCGTTGATGCTGATCAACCGCCCCGGCACTACCGGATACAACGGCGCCGCTTGCGCCTGTACTTCCAGCAGGCGGGCGCCAAAGGCGTCCTTGTCGGCCGGCAGGATATTCAAGGCGAAATAATTGGGCGCGTCTTTGGGCAGTTGATTTTGCCAGGTGTCGAGCAGCTCGCCGCGCAACAGCGCGATCAGCCCCATGGACAGCAGAATCAGGCCAAACGCCAGGGATTGGCCTGCCGCCGCCAGCGGGTGGCGCAGCAATTGGCCCAGGCCCAGGCGCCAGGGCAAGGAGGCGCGAGCCAGTAGGCGTCGCAGACTCTGCAACATCACCAACAACAGGCCGCCAAGGACCAATGCCGCGACCACGCCGCCGCCCAGCAGAGCGAAGGTCAATACCAGGTCAAGGCTCAGGCGCCACATGATCAGGCCCAGGGCAAACAGCGCCGCGCCGTAGACCATCCAGGTGCTTGAGGGAATGGGCAGCAAGTCGCGGCGCAGAACCCGCAGCGGCGGTACGCGACCCAGCGCCGCCAGTGGCGGTAGGGCGAAGCCTGCGAGGGCGACCAGCCCGGTGCCGATCCCGGCGACGGCCGGCAGCAACCCGCCCGGCGGCACATCGGCAGGTAGCAGGTCGTGGAGGAAATAGAACAAACCAAATTGTGCGAGCCAGCCGAGCAGTGCGCCGACCAGGCTTGCCAGCAAGCCCAGTACGCTCAGTTGCAGGCTGAACAGCAACATGGCTTCACGTCGTGACAATCCCAGGCAACGCAGTAACGCACTGGCATCAAAACGTCGACTGGCGAAGCGGTTGGCCGACAGCGCCACGGCCACGCCGGCCAGCAGCACGGCCACCAGGCTGGCCATGTTCAGGTAGCGCTCGGCCTTGCCCAGGGCGCCGCCGATCTGCTGGTTGCCATCGCGCGAATCCTGCAGCCGCTGGTTGGCAGCGAGGCCCGGCTTGATCAGGTCGCGATAGGTTTGCAGCGCCAAGCTGCCTTGTGGGGCGCGCCACAGTTCGCGGTAGCTCACACGGCTGCCCGGCTGGACTACACCGGTGGCGTCCAGGTCGGTCAGGTTGATCATCACCCTGGGCGTGAGGCTGTAGAAATTGCCGGCGCGGTCGGGCTCATACGTCAGGATGCGCGCCAGGCGCAGGGTCTTCAGGCCGACATCGATGCTGTCGCCGACTTTCAGGTCCAGCGCGGTCAGCAGCCTGGCTTCCACCCAGGCTTCACCGGGTTTTGGGCCGCCGCCCGGCGTCTGCGCACCGAAGGGCTCGGCGCTGCTTTTCAACTCGCCGCGCAAGGGGTACTGCTCGTTGACGGCCTTGATGCTGGAAAGCTGAATGCCGTTGTCTGCGGCGATAACGCTGGAAAACTCCACGATGCGGGCGTGATCCAGGCCCAGCTCGGTCCCGGACCTGATTTGCTCGGGGCGCGCTGGTGAGCTGCCTTCGAGCACCAGATCGGCGCCGAGGAACTCGGTGGCGCGCAACAACATGGCGCCGTTGAGGCGTGCACCGAAGTAGCCGATGGCGGTGCTGGCAGCCACGGCCACCAGCAGGGCGAAGAACAGCACGCGCAATTCACCTGCGCGGGCGTCGCGCAGTAACTGGCGCATGGCAAGGCTGAACAGGCGCAATAGCGGCAAACGTGCCATCAAGGCTCCAGGGGCGCGACCATCAGGCCGGCTTCAAGGCGGATCAGGCGTCGGCAACGGTGGGCCAGGCGCTCGTCGTGGGTGACCAGCACCAGGGTCGTGCCGCTCTCTATATTGAGTTCGAACAGCAGGTCGCTGATGCGCTCGCCGGTATGGCTGTCGAGGTTGCCGGTGGGTTCGTCGGCAAACAGCACATCTGGTTCGGCGGCGAACGCACGAGCAATGGCGACCCGCTGCTGTTCGCCGCCGGACAGTTGGCGCGGTGAGTGAGTCAGGCGCTGGCCCAGACCCACGCGCTCCAACAGATGTCGGGCGCGCTCGCGGGCGTCCTTGCGGCCGTCCAGTTCCAGCGGCAGCATCACGTTTTCCAGCGCATTGAGGCTGTCGAGCAGTTGGAAGGATTGAAAGACGAAACCCACATGTTCGGCGCGGATGCGTGCACGCTGGTCTTCGTCGAGCGTGCTCAGTGCTTGCCCGGCCAGGGTGACTTCGCCGCTGCTGGGCAGGTCGAGGCCGGCCAGCAGGCCCAGCAGGGTGGATTTGCCGGAACCGGAGCTGCCGACGATAGCCAGGCTATCGCCCTTGTTCAGTTCCAGGCTCAGTTCGTGCAGGATAGTCAGTTCACCTTCCGCGCTGGGAACCACTTTGCTAAGGTTTCGCGCGGTGAGAATGCTTGCGCCCATGGAGAATCCGATGCGAATGTGGTTTTTGAGTGCTGGCCTGGCCTTGATGTGCATGGCCCAGAACGCAGCGGCGGGTACAGTCCTGATCGTTGGCGATAGTATCAGTGCCGGTTTCGGCCTGGATAGCCGCAAAGGGTGGGTCGCGCTGCTGGAGCAACGGCTCAAGCAGGAGGGTTTTGACGATAAAGTGGTCAATGCTTCCATCAGTGGTGACACCAGTGCCGGAGGCCTCGCGCGGCTGCCGGCGGCGCTTGCAGCGCATAAACCGGATGTGGTGGTGATCGAGTTGGGCGGCAACGATGGGTTGCGCGGCCAGCCACCGGCGCAATTGCAACAAAATCTTGCCTCGATGATCGACCAGTCCCGGGCCGGTGGTGCCAAAGTGCTGCTGTTGGGCATGCAATTGCCACCCAATTACGGGGCGCGATACACCACCGCGTTTGCCCAAGTCTACGGTGCATTGGCCAAGGAAAAAGACATCCCTCTGGTGCCGTTTTTCCTCGAAGGAGTAGGGGGGCACCCGGAGCTGATGCAGGCCGATCAACTGCATCCGGCAGTCGCGGCGCAAGGCAAGTTACTGGAAAATGTCTGGCCGGCGCTAAAACCGCTGTTATGACGCTTTTCTACCGGCAGGCTTTCGGCTAAGGTGGCGCCCCCCCGATTTGGAGCCCCTGATGTCGCGTCCTGCCTGGTCCCTGTTTAACTACCAACTGATCGAGCCGGACGAGCAGCTGGATCTGTTCGCCTGTCAGGAAGTGCGGGTGCATTTGGTGGCGCGTCAATTGGAGTTGGGCGGCTCGATCGACCGTACGCTCTGCGGCACTTTATTGCCGGCACAACCACGCTGGTCGTCGGTGAGTCGCTCGATCTTTCAGGACCAGCGCCTGTGCCCGTTGTGCCGAGCGATTCTGGAATCGCAAAAGCGCGGCACACCGCCGATCTGGCCGGAGCTGCGTTTCGAGTTATAAAACAGCTTGAAGCCTGGCGCCGCGAAGCCGTATACAATCAATTTTTCCTACCCGTCGTCTTGCGAAGGATTTTCCGGATGTTGTCGCGCCTTTCCGTCGTCACCTGCTGCCTGTCTCTCGCTGCGCTCTGTGCGGCCGGTTCGGCGGCAGCCTTGCAGTTGCCCCTGCCGCCGCCAGGCGAGGACATTGTCGGTCAGGTCCAGGTCATCAAGGCCAAGTACGAAGATACCTTTGCCGACCTGGGCACCACTTATGACCTGGGGTACTCGGAAATGGTCGCGGCCAACCCCGGCGTCGATGCCTGGTTGCCGGGTGCGGGCACCGATATTGTGCTGCCTACGCGCTTTATCCTGCCGCCGGGGCCACGGGAAGGCATCGTGATCAATTTGGCCGAGTACCGGCTCTACTACTATCCAAAGGGCCAGGACGTCGTCTATACCTTCCCGCTGGGCATTGGCCGTGAAGGCTGGGGCTCGCCGATCGCCCACACCAGTATCATCGCCAAGACGCCGAACCCGACCTGGACGCCACCGGCCTCGATCAAGGCCGAGCACGCCGCCAATGGTGACCCGCTGCCCAATGTGGTGCCGGCCGGTCCGGATAACCCGCTGGGGCCGTTCAAATTCACCCTGGGCACGCCGGGTTACCTGATCCACGGCTCCAATATGAAGTTTGGTATCGGCACGCGTACCAGCCACGGCTGCTTCCGCATGTTCAATAACAACGTCCTGGAAATGGCCGGCATGGTGCCGGTGGGCACCTCGGTGCGCATCATCAACGACGCCTACAAGTTCGGCAGCAGTGGGGGCAAGGTCTACCTTGAAGCCCATACCCCGTTGAACGATGACGGCACGCCTTCGGTGGTCGACAAGCACACGGCGGTCATCAATGCGTTGCTCAAGCGTGAAGACCTGTCCAACAACCTGCGCGTGAACTGGGACCAGGTGCGTGACGTGGTCGCGGCCGAGGATGGTTTACCGACCGAGATTGGTGTGCCGGGCGCGGCGCCGGTGGCCTCCAGCACGGAGGATAACCTGCTGTAGGAGCGAGCTTGCTCGCGAAAAACTTAAGGGCGGCGCTGTAATTCAGCACGCCCGCGTCATCGTTGACCACCTTCGCGAGCCAGCTCGCTCCTACAGGTAGCACACGCCAAATCAAAGGCAAAAAAAAGCCGACCCATAAATGGATCGGCTTGATAACAACCCCGAAGGATTATTACTTGCGGCTTGCTTTTTCAAGCATGCGCAGAGCGCGCTCGTTAGCTTCGTCAGCAGTCTGTTGTGCTTTTTGAGCAGCAGCCAGAGCTTCATCAGCTTTACGGTAGGCTTCGTCTGCACGAGCCTGGGAGCGAGCTGCTGCGTCTTCAGTTGCAGTCAGACGAGCTTCGGTTTCTTTGGAGACGCTGCTGCAACCGGTAGCCAGAACTGCGGCCAGAGCCAGAGCAGAGAATTTCAGAACGTTGTTCATCGTGTTCCCCTTCAAGGACTTTCAATTAGATGGCTACTTGCTCAGAGTGAGCTAATAGCCGGCGTACATACTACCCATTACTTGTAGTAAGTAAACTGACGTTGCGCAAGAAGCAAAAAAAATTCCTGTGCCGAATCTATTTTGGCTAACCTTTTGAAGGTTTGTATGAAAACTGTCCAGTTTTTTCATCTCGACAGGCATTGGATCCAGGCTGAAAGGGCCGGCCCGCATGTGTTAAGCCTTGTAAATAGATGAAAATTTATATATCGAAGCGGGCACTTTCGTTGCGCTTGGCTTTACTCGGGCTGGCATCTTTTGCGCATCTAGAGGTGACTTTAAGAGCGCCAGTTCGTCTCAAGCTTCAACTGCCGGCAATGTTCAGGCTATCGGTCAACGGTTGATCGAGGCCCTTTCTATATCCAGCCGGGGCAGGGAATGATGAGTGCGCCTTGAGCAATTGCAGGATTGGTGCCTACTATTCCCTACGTGCTGGCTGTGAGCGCTCACGGTTTTCTCGTTGTCGAAACCGGCACGGGGTGGCGTAGATGTTCCTTCGCCGGAAAAACATCGGTAAGGTAGGGTCAATATTCAAGACCCGCGAGGAGTAGTGATGAGCGAGGCGTTGTCCATCCACCATGACCAGGCTGGTCATCAGTTCGAGACCAATGTGGACGGTCATCGTGCCTATCTGACCTATATGGACCTCGGGAAGCAGACCCTGGATATCTATCGCACGTTCGTGCCCAATGCGCTGCGCGGACGAGGCATTGCCGCCGCGTTGACCGAAGAAGCCCTGAAGTTTGCCGAAGAGGCCGGCTACACGGTGATCCCGTCGTGCTCTTACGTCGAACGCTACATGGAGCGCCACCAGCGCCATGCTGCAAAGCTGTAACTGACCAGTTGCCAATAAAAACGCCGGGCTTAGCCCGGCGTTTTTGTGTGCGCGAAACAGGTGCTGGCTCAGGTGCGTTTGCGCTGGGGCAACACGTCCTTGAGCTTGGCGTGCATGCTGCGCAGAGTGGTTTCGGTCGCCGCCCAGTCGATGCAGGCATCGGTGATCGACACGCCGTACTGCAAGTCGGCCAGATCCTTTGGAATCGCCTGGCAACCCCAGTTCAGATGGCTTTCGACCATCAAGCCGATGATTGACTGGTTACCTTCCAGGATCTGGTTGGCGACGTTTTCCATCACCAGCGGCTGCAAGGCCGGATCCTTGTTGGAGTTGGCGTGGCTGCAGTCAACCATGATGTTTGGCTTGATCTTGGCTTTGTTCAGCGCCTGTTCGCACAGGGCGACACTGACCGAATCGTAGTTGGGCTTGCCGTTGCCGCCGCGCAGCACCACGTGACCGTAGGCGTTGCCCTTGGTGGTGACGATGGAGACGCCGCCTTCCTGGTTGATACCCAGGAAACGGTGAGGGCTGGAGACCGATTGCAAGGCGTTGATCGCAACAGTCAGGCCGCCGTCGGTGCCGTTTTTGAAGCCTACGGCCGAAGACAGGCCGGACGCCATTTCGCGGTGGGTCTGCGATTCGGTGGTGCGTGCGCCGATGGCCGACCAACTGATCAGGTCCTGCAGATACTGCGGGGAGATCGGGTCCAGTGCTTCGGTAGCGGTGGGCAGGCCCATTTCAGCCAGGTCCAGCAACAATTTGCGCCCGATGTGCAAGCCGTCCTGGATCTTGAACGAGTCGTCCAGGTACGGGTCGTTGATCAAGCCTTTCCAGCCGACGGTGGTACGCGGTTTTTCGAAATAGACGCGCATCACCAGGTACAGGGTGTCGGACACTTCCGCAGCCAGCACCTTGAGACGCTCGGCGTATTCGTGGGCAGCCTTGAGGTCGTGGATCGAGCAAGGCCCGATCACCACGAAGAGGCGGTGGTCGGTGCCGTCGAGAATGTCACGGATGACTTCGCGACCCTTGGTGACGGTCTGCAGGGCAGCGTCGCTCAGGGGGATTTCGCGCTTGAGCTGATCGGGTGTGATCAGGGTCTCGTTGGATTCGACGTTAAGGTCATTGATCGGTAAATCAGCCATCGTGTTACTCGCCAGGGTCACGGGTGCCGGCCGCCAGCTATCCCCGTGCGGCGGGCACAGCATGATTTGAATACAGGGGGGAGGAACCTTAGCGCGTAACACGGGCCCGCGACAATGGGCAAAGCCCGGTTTAATCCAGCGCAGGCTGCACAACCGCCTCATGGGAGAACTCGGCGGCGTGGCGCGACACCCAATCACGGGCCATGGCTTCCAGTTGCGCAGGTGTTGGCTCGGCGTTTTCGTGCAGGCGGCAGTAACGTTCAATCTGGCACACTTGCTCGCCCATACGCGCACCGAACAAGGCGTGCTCATCGGTAAAGCATATGCCGACGCGATAAGCGTCTTCGCTTCTGCGGCACCAGGCTACATAGCCGGGATATCGGGCGCTTGGCCCCAGGGAGGGGATATGCAGGTCGACCGCCGTGCCTGGGCGCCAGGCTCGCGGCCAATTGCAGGCGACGCCGCCGCGGCCGATAGTATGCAGGCGCTGGCGGGGCAGGGCAGGAGAGGGACGTTGGATCAACTCGACAGCGACATCATCAGGGTGAGGTAAAAAACGACCCATGTACACGGACTCCGAGCGCCGTCCGGTTGACGGCAGTGGCAGCAGTATAGTGAAGGAACTGGAATTGACCGACCTGGATATTGACCAGCAATTGCTGGGATTGCCAGGTATTTCGCTGGTAGTGTTCACCAGTGTCGGCTGCTCCAGTTGCCGTTGGGCGCGCCAGCAACTGCCGAGCTGGCAGTTGCCGGTGGACCGCGTGTGCTGGGTCGATGCCGGGCACAATGGCGGTGCGGTCGAACGCTACCAGATCTTTCATTTGCCGGCGTTGTTCCTGGTGTGCGAGGGTCAGTTCCTTGGGCAATTACAGACACGGCTTACGGCAGCCGACCTCGCCGAATCTGTAAATCAGGCGCTCACCCGCACACCAGAGGATTTGCCATGACAGCCCTTTCATCCCGGTCGCCACGCATTGGCATTATTGGTACCGGTGCCATTGGCGGTTACTACGGCTTGATGTTGGCGCGCGCCGGCTTCGATGTGCATTTCCTGCTGCGCAGCGAGTATGCAGCGGTCAGTCAGCATGGCCTGCACGTCAACAGCACAGTGCATGGCCAGTTGCACCTGCATCCGGTTCAGGCCTATGCCTGCGCCGCCGACATGCCGCCGTGCGATTGGCTGTTGGTGGGCACCAAGTCCACCGGCAACGTGGACCTGGCGCCCACCATCGCCCAGGTCGCGGCGCCGAACGCCAAGGTGGTGCTGCTGCAAAACGGCCTCGATGTGGAGGACAGTCTGCGTGAACATCTGCCCGCGTCGCTGCACCTGCTGGGCGGGCTGTGCTACATCGGCGTGCACCGATCCGCACCGGGTGTGGTCGAACATCAGGCCCTGGGCCGGGTCAACCTGGGGTATCACAGCGGTACGGCCGCCAACGACGAGGCGCAGCAGAAGGCAATTGTTGAAGAGGGCGCCGGGTTGTTTCACCGCGCCGGCATCGAGTCCCAGGCCATGGCCAACGTCCATCAGGCGCGCTGGCATAAGCTGGTGTGGAACGTGCCGTATAACGGCCTGTCTGTGTTGCTGGGCACGGGTACCAAGGCCATGATGGCCGATGAGTCCAGCCGCGAATTGATCCAGGCCTTGATGGCCGAAGTGGTGCAAGGCGCTCATGCGTGTGGCCATGACATTCCTGCCAGCTACGCCGGACAGATGTTCACCATGACCGAAACCATGGACGACTACCTGCCCAGCATGTATCACGATCACGTGCACAAGCGCCCGTTGGAATTGGCGGCGATCTACGCCCGGCCTCTGGCCGCCGCCAGGGCGGCCGGTTGTGAGCTGCCGCGAATGCAGGCGCTGTACCAGGCCTTGAGTTTTATTGATCGGCACAATGGCTGACTGAAGGGAGACACCATGGCAAAGGCGTTGGGTGACAAGCTGGTGCTGGCGATTTCGTCACGGGCGCTGTTCGACCTCAGTGACAGTCACAAGGTTTACCTGGCTGAAGGTGTTGAGGCTTACCGCAAATACCAGATCGAACACGAGGAAGAAACCCTTGAGCCCGGCGACGCCTTCCCGTTGGTCAAGAAACTGCTGAGCCTTAATGCCAGCTTGGGCCGTGCGCGGGTCGAGGTGGTGCTGGTGTCGCGCAACAGTGCCGATACCGGGCTGCGGGTGTTCAACTCGATCCAGCATTACGGCCTGGATATTTCCCGCGCCGCTTTTGTCGGCGGGCGTAGTCCCTATCCCTATTTGGCCGCCTTCGGTTGTCATCTGTTTCTCTCGACCCATGCTGAAGATGTGCGCAGCGCCCTGGACGCCGGTTTTGCCGCGGCGACGATCTTGTCGGGCGGTGCGCGCCGGGCTTCGAGCGAAGAACTGCGCATCGCATTCGACGGCGACGCCGTGTTGTTTTCCGACGAGTCCGAGCGTGTCTACCAGGCCGGCGGGTTGGCAGCCTTCCAGGCCAGCGAGCGCGAGTCGGCGCGCCAGCCGTTGCATGGCGGCCCGTTCAAAGGTTTTCTGGCGGCGCTCAACCTGTTGCAGCGCGAGTTTGCCGATGACGCCTGCCCGATCCGCACGGCGCTGGTCACCGCACGTTCGGCCCCGTCCCATGAGCGTGTGATTCGTACGCTGCGTGAGTGGGATATCCGCCTGGACGAGTCGCTGTTTCTCGGTGGTCTGGAAAAATCCGCCTTCCTGGAGGCCTTTGCCGCCGATGTGTTTTTCGATGATCAGGCCGGTCATTGTGAGAAAGCCAGGGAGGTGGTAGCCACCGGGCATGTGCCCCATGGCATCAGTAACGAGTTGAGAATCCAGACCGAGAGCTAGCTGCTAAGCTCATTCAATCCCCGCCATCCTGGCAGCCCAGGAGGTTCTATGATTCGTTCGATGCTGTATGCCACGGACCTGGGTCTGTATGCGCCGTATGTGATGCAACATGCGCTGGCGCTGGCGCGAACGTTCAAGGCTGACCTGTATGTGATCCATGTGGTCGAGCCCATTGGGTTGTTCGCCGAATCGGTGTTACAGAGCTACCTTGATGAGAAGGCCCTGAGCGAATGGCAGAGCCAGGGGTTGAGCACGGTCATGGCAACCATCGAACAGCGCGTATTGGACGGCTTTCGCGAGGAGTTGGGGGAAGGGGAGCAGGACCTGCAATTGATTCGTTCGGTCAGAGTGATCCAGGGGGATCCGTGCGAGGTGATTCTCGACCAGCTGCGAAAACTTTCCGTCGACTTGCTGATCGTAGGAAGTCATAGCCAGGCAACCGGCGTGGCCGTGCCCCTGGGGCGCACCGCTGCACGCGTATTGCAGCTGTCTCCGGTGCCGGTTTACCTGGTGCCATCGTTGCAGCGTCGACGCAGTGAGGATTGCTGATCGGTAAAAACGATAAAAAGTTCTAGATTTATCCGTCTAACCTTTAATATAGTTATATACCGTCGCTGATACCCGTGGCGTCTATCTGCTTTGAGGGATTGATATGAAGCTTCAACAACTGCGCTACATCTGGGAAGTGGCGCACCACGACCTCAACGTTTCCGCTACCGCTCAAAGCCTTTACACCTCGCAACCCGGTATCAGCAAGCAGATCCGCCTGCTCGAAGACGAGTTGGGCGTCGAAGTGTTCGCTCGCAGTGGCAAGCACCTGACCCGCGTCACCCCGGCTGGCGAGCGCATCATCACCACCGCTGGCGAGATCCTGCGTAAAGTCGAGAGCATCAAACAGATTGCTCAGGAATTCTCCAACGAGAAGAAGGGCACCCTGTCGATCGCTACCACTCACACTCAGGCGCGATATGCATTGCCGCCGGTGATTCGCGATTTCATCAAACAATACCCGGACGTGGCCCTGCATATGCACCAGGGCTCGCCGATGCAGATCGCCGAGATGGCCGCTGATGGCACCGTCGATTTCGCCATCGCCACCGAGGCCCTGGAGTTGTTCGGCGACCTGGTGATGATGCCGTGCTATCGCTGGAACCGCTGCGTGGTCGTGCCTCAGGGCCACCCTTTGGCCAAGCTGCCGAAGCTGACCCTGGAAGCCCTGGCCGAATACCCGATCGTGACGTATGTATTCGGGTTTACCGGCCGCTCGAAGCTCGACGAAGCGTTCAGCCATCGTGGCCTGACGCCAAAAGTGGTGTTTACCGCGGCGGATGCCGACGTGATCAAAACCTATGTTCGCCTGGGCCTGGGCGTCGGCATCGTTGCCAAGATGGCGGTCGACACCAACCTCGACAAAGACTTGGTTGTGCTGGATGCCAGCGAATTGTTCGAGTCGAGCGTGACCAAGATCGGTTTCCGTCGCGGCACCTTCCTGCGGGGGTTCATGTGCGATTTCATCGAGAAGTTCGCACCGCACCTGACCCGCGAAGTCATGGCCAAGGCGATCCAGTGCCACAACAAGCAAGAGCTGGAAGATTTGTTCGACGGCGTTGAATTACCCGTCCACTGATCGCGATTGTCCTGCAGGAGCGAGCTTGCTCGCGAAGATCGCCAACGTTAACGCGGGGTGCCAGGTTGTATGCGGCGCCCTTGCGTTCCTTCGCGAGCAAGCTCGCTCCTACAGGGAAGCTGCAGGTTATTTTGCCTCGGTAACCGTGAAGTATTGCCGAGCGCCTGCCACCAGAATCTCTACCTCATCGCCTTCAAACTTGCCCAGCAGGCTTTTGCCCAGCGGCGAGCGCGGGGTGATGACGGTCACCGGTTGCCCGACCACATCGACTTTCAACCCTGCCGCATCCGGCGCCAAAAATAGCCACTGCTGACGACCGTTCTCGTCTTCCAGGCCCAGCAGCGCACCGACTTCTATCCCGCGTTGTTCATCGTACCCGCGCAAATGAAGGTTCTGGCACAGCGTCAGCGATTGCTTGATCTCCTCGACCCGCTTGGCCTGTCCGGCCGCCAGGTATGAAGCTTCCAGCCCAAGGGTGTCGTATTTGTTTTCGGCGATGTTTTCTTTGTGGGTCGCGGTTTCGTAGGCGGTCTGCGCGGCGCGTTGGGCAATATCGAGGTCGGCGGTGAGTTTTTCCAGAATCAACTGGAGGACGGCGTGTTTATTCATGGTCTTTAATCGCAAAATTGCAGGACATTGGCCCGAGTCTTTTCACTGGGGGCGTTCTGGTCCTGTTGCAGCCAGAACTGGCATTTGGGGTTGGACAGGTTGCGCGCGTTACTGCGGGCCTGGTCCAGAGCCTGTTGTTGTTCCTGCTTTTGCAGGTTTTGTTGATACTGCTCGAACATGCGGTTCGGTGGCTGCGGCACCACAGTGGCCGGCTCGCCCAGCTGCTGAACCGCCTGGGCCACGGGTTCCAGGCTTTGGGGAAACAGATAACGCGACGCCAGCCAGGCGGTCAGCGCAATGGCGATAAACCCCAGCCACACGCCTGCGGCAATCGCGATGCACAGCTTGAACAGTGACAGCTGACGGACAGACATGATGGCCTCCTGGCAGGCATTGATGGCGGGGTGGCGATTGTCGCACAGCCACCTTGCAGAATAATCGCGATCAAGCCTTCTGCATCAGCGCATTTATGCGGACAATCGAGCCTTTGGACGATGGAGCCCGGAATGAAAGCCCGCTGGGATATTTTTTGCAGCGTCGTCGACAACTACGGCGACATCGGCGTGACCTGGCGCCTGGCCCGGCAGTTGGTGGCGGAGCATGGCTGTGAGGTGCGCTTGTGGGTCGATGACCTGCGGGCGTTCGAGCGCATGTGCCCGCAAATTGATGTGCAGGTGGACCAACAATGGCAGGAAGGCGTTGAGGTGCGGTACTGGCCGGCCGAGTGGCCGGGCGCGCAGTCGGCCGATGTGGTGATTGCCGCATTCGCCTGCCAGCTGCCGCCGCCCTATATGGAGTGCATGGCCGAGCGTGAGCGCCCGCCGTTGTGGATGAACCTGGATTACCTCAGCGCGGAAGACTGGGTGGTGGGCTGTCATCGCCTGCCTTCGGTGAAGTTCAAGGGTGTGCAGAAGTACTTTTTCTTTCCTGGCTTTCGTCCCGGCACCGGCGGCTTGCTGCGTGAAGCCGGGTTGGTGGAACGTCGCCAGGCTTTTCAGCAGGATGACGTTGCACAACGACACTTCCTGCAGAGCCTGGGCGTGTCTCCTGCAAGCGGGGCACGCTTGATCTCGTTGTTTGCCTATGAGAATCCCGGGCTGGCCGGTTGGCTGGACGTGCTCGCCATGGAGGGGCGCGCGACTCACTTGCTGGTGCCCGAAGGGCGCATTTTGGGAGATGTGCAACGCTGGTTGGGCGTGACTCGCTTGTCGGCGGGCGACATCCAGGTGCGCGGGGCGCTGACGGTGCAGGTCATTGCGTTCATGCGTCAGGAGCAATATGACCATTTGCTGTGGTGTTGCGAGTTCAACGCCGTGCGCGGTGAGGACTCCTTCGTCCGCGCCCAGTGGGCGGGGAGGCCGCTGCTGTGGCATATCTATCGCCAGGATGAAGACATCCACCTGGATAAGCTCGATGCCTTCCTTGAGCTGTACACCGCTGCACTTTCGCCAGCCGCCAAAGCGGCTGTGGTTGCGCTTTGGCAAGCCTGGAACGCTGATGGCGATATGGCACAGTCGTGGAAAATGCTGCTGGAACACTGGCCCGAGGTGAGCGAGCACGCGCAGAACTGGTGTCTGGAACAGGGCTTGCAGGCCGATCTTGCGACGGCGCTGGTACAGTTTTATGAAAGTTGGATATGATACGCCACCTTGATTTTTGTAAATCCCATCCAAATTTCGGATATATGCAATGAAAACTGGTAAAGAACTGAAACCCGGTACAGTGATCCGTCTCGAAAACGACCCTTGGCTGGTTCAGAAAGCTGAGTTCACCAAGTCTGGTCGTAACAGCGCAATCATGAAGACCAAGCTGAAGAACCTGCTGACCGGTTACAAGACCGAGATCGTCTACAGCGCCGACGACAAACTGGACGACGTGATCCTCGACCGCAAGGAAGCGACCCTGTCCTTCATCAGCGGCGACACCTACACGTTCATGGACACCACTGACTACACCATGTACGAGCTGAACGCTGAAGATATCGAAGCCGTTCTGCCGTTCATCGAAGAAGGCATGGAAGACGTTTGCGAAGCGATCTTCTTCGAAGAGCGCCTGGTTTCCGTAGAGCTGCCGACCACCATCGTGCGTAAAGTTGCCTACACCGAAGGTTCCGCTCGCGGCGACACTTCGGGCAAGGTGATGAAGCCTGCCAAGCTGAGCAACGGTACCGAACTGCAAGTGGCCGATTTCATCGAAATCGACGACCTGATCGAGATCGACACTCGCGAAGGTGGTTCGTACAAAGGTCGCGCCAAGAAGTAATTCTGGCCCCGCCGGTACGCAAAAAGCCCGACCTTACGTCGGGCTTTTTTGTGGGCGTCTGTTTATCAGACCGTTACATGCAAGCGCACATCCACATTGCCGCGGGTGGCGTTGGAATACGGGCACACCTGGTGGGCGGCGTCGACCAGACTTTGCGCATCCTCCTGGGCCAGGCCTGGCAGGCTGACGTGCAGGTCGATATCCAGGCCGAAACCGCCGGGGATCTGACCGATACCCACATGGGCGGTGATGGAGGCGTCATCCGGGATTTTGCGTTTGGTCTGGCTGGCGACGAATTTCAGTGCGCCGATAAAGCAAGCGGAGTAGCCCGCGGCGAACAACTGCTCCGGGTTGGTGGCCTGGCCACCGGCACCGCCCAATTCCTTGGGGGTGGAGAGTTTGACGTCGAGGATGTTATCGCTGGAAACAGCGCGACCATCACGGCCGCCAGTGGCGGTGGCTACTGCGGTATAGAGCGTTTGCATGGGCGTTCCTCTTTGTTTGTTAGCGCTAAATGTTTGTGCGCTAAGTAGTTGGTGAGGCCAATGTATAGCGCTAATGTTTTGCGCGCAAGCTAAATATCTTGCTTGCTGAATTTTAATGTGAGAGGGAAAGCCCTAATGCCAGCCAATCAATGCTCTGTAGGAGCGAGCTTGCTCGCGAAAAACTCACAGGCGCCGCGCTTATTGAGCAAGCACGCGTTATCGTTGACGTTTTTTCGCGAGCAAGCTCGCTCCGGCAGAGGGTAATGTCGGCTTGATTTGCAGCTTTTAGATTGTGTTCTGCAGGTTGCCGCGCAGCGCGATCAAGTCCGCCTGCAGCTTGCGTATTTGTTCCAGCGCCATCCCGCTCGCGCCCAGAATGCATTGGGGAACATCCTTGGCCTTGCTCTGCAAGGCGCGCCCGGCGTCGGTCAACTCCACCACCACCACGCGCTCATCTTCGCGGCTACGGGTGCGGCTAAGCAGGCCCTCGGCTTCCAGGCGTTTGAGCAGAGGCGTGAGGGATCCGGGGTCGGTCAACAGGCGGTTGCTGATTTCGCTGACGGTCAAACCATCCTCTTCCCACAGCACCATCATGGCCAGGTACTGTGGGTAGGTGAGGCCGAGCGCCTGAAGCAAGGGTTTGTACACCTTTGTCATCAGCAACGAGGTGGAATGCAAGGCGAAACACAGCTGATTGTCCAGCAGCAGCGATTCGCAGGGATCAGGATTTTTACTCATGGGGTGCCTCGTAAAAGCGTGTCTGGGCTGGAATCTAGCGGGCAAACCTTTAATGCGCCAGGTAATTCTGCCAAAGGGTCAGATCAGGCCGCTTTGCAAGGCCAGATCCCAGGGCGGCACCGGGCTGAAGCGCGACTTGAGGTATTCAAGGAGCAAGCGGCTCCGTGCGTTGGGCTGTTGTTCCAGGCGCAGCGCATAAATGCCGGCAGTCTCCGGGCTGGGTAGGCCGTTTTCACAAAACAGCGGCAGCAGTTCACCCCGTACCAGGTATTCACTGGCAAGCCAGGTCGGCAAATGCGCAATGCCCAGCCCCGCCAGCGCACCGCTGAGCAGGGCTTCGGCATTGTTGGCGCTCATGCGGATGCGCCGCGGACGGTAAGTGGTACGGCGTTCATCGTGCTCAAAGCGCCAGGCAAACATCGGTGCCAGGCCATCCCAGTCAAGCCCGTCATGCTCGCTCAGCTCCCGAGGATGGGTCGGTGTGCCGCGGCTCTTCAAATAGGCCGGGCTGGCGCAGGCGATCCTCACGATGCTTGCCAGCGGGGTAGCGATTAACCGCGTGTCTACGATGTGCCCGGCGCGCAGCACCAAATCAACCTTGCCCAAATGTGCACCCTGCATATCCACAAAGCTGTCGATCAGATGCAGATGTACGTCGAGGCCCGGGTATACATTCAAAAAGTCTGCAATCACTGGCGCCAGGTGCCGTCGACCAAATGCTGCAGGCGCATCCACTCGGATCAAGCCTTCCGGCGCGTGGCTCAGGGACACTGCTTCGGCCCGCGCCAGCTGCAACTCATTGACGATCCGCCTGGCCCGTTCGGCAAAGGCCAAACCCGCCGGTGTGGGCACCACCGCATGGGTGCTGCGCTGGAACAGCTGGCTGCCCACTGAGCTTTCCAGGCTGTCGATGCGCCTGGCCACCGCCGAGGGTGTCAGCGGATGGCGCCTTGCGGTGGCGGAAAAGCTGCCGGTTTCCAATACATCCAGAAACAGGCCCAGTTGTTCGGTGAGGGTATTGGGATTCATCGGCAAGCGCTTGTGCGAGATTGGCACAGCCATTGTGCGTTGCTGTGCGTTTCCGCGCTAGAGCCGACTGCGTAGCATGCATGGCTTGGGATGAAGGAGTAGTGCGGTGTTGGATTTAGTGATGTACCTGATATTAGGCGCGGCCCTGGGCACGGTAGGTGGACTGTTTGGCATCGGCGGCGGGCTGATTGCTATCCCGGTGCTGGGCGTACTGTTCGGCCTGGATCAGCAAATCGCCCAGGGCACCGCTTTGGTCATGGTGGTGCCCAATGTGATGCTTGCTCTGTGGCGCTATCACCAGCGTAACCGCATCGAGTTGCGTCACGCCTTGCCGTTGGGCGTGATGGGATTCTGCTTTGCCTGGCTGGGGTCCATCTGGGCGGTGGGGCTGGATGCGGGTGCGATGCGTATCGGCTTTATTGCGTTTCTGGTGGCGCTGTCGGCCTACAACCTGCTGCGCATGTTCACCCGCAACGCGCCGCCCACGGCGCAGATGCGCTACTCGTGGCCGTGGCTTGGGGTATTGGGTGCGGCGTCCGGTTCCATGGGCGGATTGTTCGGGGTCGGAGGCGCGGTGGTCGCCACGCCGGTACTCACCAGTGTGTTCGGCACCACCCAAGTGGTTGCCCAGGGTTTGTCGCTGGCCTTGGCCCTGCCCAGCACCGGCGTGACCCTGGTTACTTATGCCTGGCACCACGAGGTGGACTGGATGATCGGCTTGCCGCTGGCGATAGGTGGCCTGCTCAGTATCAGTTGGGGAGTGAAAGTCGCACATGCCATGCCGGAGCGCCTGTTGCGTGGTCTGTTTTGTGGTTTTTTGGTGGTGTGCGCGGTGATGCTGACCTTTAAAGTTTGAAGCCCTCAACGATGTACTCCGCCAGGCATTCGGTGATCGGCGACGTCATCTGCGGGTTGCGCAGCAAGCGCAGATTCATCGACGGCAGCGGTGGAAAGCCTTCATCGCTGCCCAGCACCCGCAGGTCGTCGGTGATCAGGCTTTCCATGCTAACCATCGCCGCCAGGCCGGCACTGACCACCGCCTGGATCGCCGCACCGTTGGAGCTGTGATAGGCCAGGCGATAATCCCTTCCGGCCGCATCCAGAGCGGCGCGTGCCCAATGGGTGTACAGGCAGTCGTCGCCGGAAATCGCCAGTGGCAGGGCATCGTGCTCATCCACGCAGAAACACGGTGACGCAGCCCACACCATGCGTTCAGTGCGTAACAACTCACCGATATCATTGCCGGGCTCGCGGCTGATAACGGTCAGCGCCAGGTCACGACGTTGCATTAATACGGACGACGCCTCGCAGTGCATCTCAAGCTGAATCAGTGGGTACGCCTTGGAAAACTGCTTCAGGATCCCCGGCAAAAAACGCATGACGTAGTCATCCGGCGTGCCGATGCGTACCAGCCCCACCATATGCGGCTCGCGCAGGGTGTTGAACACTTCGCTGTGCAGTTTCAGGATGCGCCGCGCATACCCCAGCAGCACCTGACCCTCGGGTGTGAGCCGCACCTGTCGGCCATCACGCTCGAACAGCTTGCGCTGCAACACATCCTCCTCCAGGCGTTTCATCTGCATGCTCACCGCCGATTGCGTGCGGTTGACCAACTCACCGGCGCGGGTAAAACCGCCCTGGTCGGCAATGGCGACGAAGGTGCGCAGCACGTCAGTGTCGATACTCGGGTAGCCGGACAATTGATCAATCTCAGAGATGTATCGCATAAGAAACATTCGTTGGATTGATCATAGCGCCAGGCCCACACTTTCGTCATCCCCACTGGAGGGCGAGAAGATGAAAGGCCAGAAAGGTTCTGTATTGCTGAATAAAGGGGCGTTTGCCGGGCTGTTCCATAGGCTTGCGCGTTGGCAGTTATTGCATCAGGAGCGCAACTTGCTGGCGACCTTGAGCGATGACGCACTCAAGGACATTGGGCTCAACCGCGCCGACATCGAGCAGGAAAGCCATCGGCATTTCTGGGAAGACCCGCTGCGCAAATAAGCCAGGATGCAGTAGGGTAGGGGGCGAGCCTTTATGGAGAGTGCCATGCCCGCCGACCTGTCTTTTTCTCTCAAGCAAGCTCGACGCATGGCGCTGACGGCCCAGGGGTTCTCGGGGCGCCAGGCGCCTGCCCAGATAAAGGCTGCGCACCTCAACCGGTTGATCGAACGCCTGGGCGTCATACAGATCGACTCGGTCAACGCATTGGTGCGCTCCCACTACCTGCCGTTGTTCTCACGACTGGGCCAGTACAGCCCGTTACTTCTTGAGCAAGCAGCCTGGAGTCAGGGGCGGCGGCGTTCGTTGTTCGAGTATTGGGGGCATGAGGCATCGCTGTTGCCGATGGCGATGTACCCGCTGATGCGTTGGCGCATGGAGCGGGCCAGGCAAGGGCAGGGCATCTATGCACAGATGGCGCGTTTTGGCCGTGAGCAGCAGGCAACTATCCAGCGTGTGTTGGGCATCGTCGAACAACAAGGCGCCTTGGGTGCGGGCAGCTTGTCGACCCGCGAGGAGCGTGCCGGGCCCTGGTGGGATTGGAGCGATGAGAAACACGCGTTGGAATGGCTGTTCGCCGCCGGGTTGGTCACGGTTGCGGGGCGCCGCGGATTTGAACGGCTCTATGATTTGCCGGAGCGCGTGATCCCTGGCGACATGCTTCAAGTGTCCATGGGCGAGGCGCAAGCCCAGCGTGGTTTGCTGTTACATAGCGCGACCGCGCTGGGCATTGGCACCGAAAAGGATCTGCGTGATTACTTCCGCCTCGACCCCGCAGACAGCCGCCCGCGTTTGGCTGAACTGGTCGAGGACGGGCAGTTGCTGATGTGCCAGGTGCAGGGGTGGAAGCAACCGGCGTACTGTCTGCCGGAGCCAAAAGTGCCACGCAAAGTGCCGGCGAGCGCCTTGCTGTCACCGTTCGATTCATTGATATGGGAGCGCAGTCGCACCGAGCGCTTGTTCGATTTCCGCTATCGGCTGGAGATCTACACCCCGCAAGACAAGCGGGTGTATGGCTATTACGTGCTGCCGTTTTTGCACCATGAACGGATCGCTGCGCGCATCGACCTGCGGGCCGAGCGTGCCCATGGACGGCTGGCGGTCCATGCGGTGCACGAGGAGGAGCCGGGGCTGGATGAGGAAGGCATGGCGGCGCTGGCCTTGAACCTGCGCGAAATGGCCGACTGGCTGGGGCTGGAACAAATCCAGCTCAATTGCCAGCGGCCCAGTGCCGCCCGATTAAGGGCGGCGCTGGCGTAGGAGGGAGCGTGCTCGCGAAAAACTCAAGGGCGCCTGGTTAATCCTGATGTTTCGCGTCATCGTTAACGACCTGCACGAGCAAGCTCGTTCCTACCTCTTGACCTGTTTCAAGGTCTCGGCAATCAAAAACGCCAGTTCCAGCGACTGATCGGCATTCATCCGTGGGTCGCAATGGGTGTGATAGCGGTCCGACAGCCCGTCTTCGGTAATCGGCCGTGCGCCGCCGATGCATTCGGTGACGTTCTGCCCGGTCATCTCGATATGAATGCCGCCGGCGTAGCTGCCTTCAGCCTGGTGCACCTGGAAGAACTCCTTCACTTCACCGAGGATTTGCGCAAAGTCGCGGGTCTTGTAGCCGCTGCTGGCCTTGATGGTGTTGCCGTGCATCGGGTCGGAGCTCCACAGCACCTGCTTGCCCTCGCGCTGTACGGCGCGGATCAGGTTGGGCAAGTGGTCGCCGACCTTGCCTGCGCCCATGCGGGCAATCAGGTTGAGGCGACCAGGGTCGTTGTCCGGGTTCAGAATATCGATCAGGCGGATCAGATCGTCCGGGTTCATGCTCGGCCCGACTTTCACGCCGATCGGGTTGTTCACTCCACGCAGGAATTCGACGTGGGCGCCGTCCAGCTGGCGTGTACGGTCGCCGATCCACAGCATATGGGCCGAGCAGTCGTAGTAGTCGTTAGTCAGGCTGTCGCGGCGCACGAAGGCTTGTTCATAGTTGAGCAGCAATGCTTCGTGGGCGGTGAAGAAGCTGGTTTCGCGCAGTTGCGGCGAGCTGTCCATGCCACAGGCGCGCATGAACGCCAGGGTCTCGTCGATGCGGTCGGCCAGTTGGCTGTACTTTTCGGCCAGTGCGGAGTTGGCGATAAAGTCCAGGTTCCACTTGTGCACCTGGTGCAGGTCGGCGAACCCCCCTTGGGCGAACGCGCGCAGCAGGTTGAGGGTAGCAGTGGACTGGTGGTAGGACTGCAACAGCCGGTCCGGGTCCGGCACACGGCTTTTTTCATCGAAGCCGATGCCGTTAACGATGTCGCCACGGTAGGCGGGCAGGGTGACGCCGTCGATGGTCTCATCGTTGGACGAGCGCGGCTTGGCGAACTGACCGGCCATGCGCCCGACTTTCACCACTGGGCAGCCGGCGGCGAAGGTCATGACGATCGCCATCTGCAGCAGCACCTTGAAGGTGTCGCGGATCTTTGCCGCGGAGAACTCGGCAAAGCTCTCGGCGCAATCGCCACCTTGCAGGAGGAAGGCGCGGCCCTGGGTCACTTCGGCAAACTGGCGACGCAACTCACGGGCTTCCCCGGCAAACACCAGTGGCGGATAGCTGGCCAGGTTCTGCTCCACCTGTAACAGGTGTGCAGCGTCCGGGTACTGGGGTTGTTGCTGGATCGGCAGGGCGCGCCAGCTGTCGGGGCTCCAGGGTTGGCTCATCATGAACTCGATTGGGTGATTGACGGGGGGCGCTAATGTTATCAGCAATTAGTGCGTGACCTGTTGCTGCTGCTTGGCCGACAATCGCGCCTTTGCCAAGCGGTAAACCCCTTAGGAGTAATGATGACCGAGGAGCGTGTCGAGCGCCTGCTGGCCGAAGTCCATGATGATTTCGGCATGATCCGTGTGCTCGAAGTAGCCGATTACCGCTTTCTCGAATTCGGCGACGCCATCGAGCAAAGCTGCGTGTTCACCGCCGACCCGAGCTGGCTGGAGTATGACTACACCCGTGCCATGTTGATCGGTGCGTTGTGCCATCAGCAGCCGGAGAGCGCGTTGTTCCTGGGTTTGGGCGCTGGCACGTTGACCCAGGCGTGCCTCAGGTTTCTGCCGCTGGAAGACGTCGAGGCCATTGAGCTGCGCCCTGATGTACCGCGCTTGGCCATCGAGTACCTGGGGCTGGACGACGACCCGCGCTTGTATATTCGCGTGGGTGACGCGCTGCAATTGCTCGATACCGCCGAATCGGCTGACCTGATTTTCGTCGACCTCTACACCGATGTCGGCCCCGGTGTGGGGCATCTGGCCTGGACCTTCCTGGAAAACTGCCAGAAGAAGCTCAACCCCGGCGGCTGGCTGGTGATCAACCAGTGGGCCACCGATGACGGTAAACCGCTGGGCGCGGCATTGCTGCGTGGGTTGTATCACCGGCACTACTGGGAACTGCCGGTGAAGGAGGGCAATGTGATTTTGTTGGTGCCTTCGGAGCTGGATCAGGAGATGGATCTGAACTCACTTTCGGCTCGCGCCGAAGCCCTGGCGCCGCGATTGGGGTACTCGTTGCAGCCGTTGATCAAGGCGATTCGGCCAGCAACTTAGTTGCCGGTTCGGATGCTTTCGCGGGCAAGCCCGCTCCCACAGTTGAATTGCATGCTCTGTTCAAATGCAATCGCCTGTGGGAGCGGGCTTGCCCGCGAAGAGGCCCTCACCGCCGACGGCTAATTCAGTTCGTTCAAATTCCCTTGAACACCCCAGGCCGCTTCTCGACCATCGCCCGAACCCCCTCCTTGGCATCCTCGCTGTTAAGTAATTTATCCACCATGGGCGGCAGCGCGGCAGCTGCGACAGCCTCACCCTCCATACGCGCCAGGCGTGCCGACATCAACGTCGCCTGTACGCCAAGCGGCGCCTGACGGGCAATGCGATTGGCCAGTTCGATGGCCCGGGGCAACAGGTCTTCACTGGCCATCACTTCCTGTACCAGGCCCAGACGCAGGGCTTCATGGGCGTCGAACTCGTCTCCGGTCAGCAACCAGCGCATCGCATTGCCCCAGCCGGCAATCTGATGAAAGCGCAATGTCGCGCCGCCAAACGGAAAGATCCCACGTTGCACTTCCATCTGTGCAAAGCGTGTATTGCTGGCGCACAGGTTGATATCCGCCGCCAGCATCAACTCGATACCAATGGTCAAGCAGTAGCCCTGGGCTGCGACGATCACCGGTTTGCTGACCCTGGGGCCTGCGAATACGCCCCACGGATCGCATCCGCCCAGCGGCGGTTGCCACCCACCCGCCATTACGCCGCTGACATTGGCCAGGTCCAGCCCCGCCGTAAAGTGATCGCCATGGGCAAATACCACGGCCACCCGGGCGTCATCGTTTCGATCAAATTCGCCATAGGCCAGGCTCAGCTCATTGAGTAAATCCAGGTCGAAGGCGTTGCGCTTGGCCACGCGGTCCAGGCCCAACAACAGAACATGGCCCTCAAGTGCACGGCTGACGCGGCTGCTGCTGGCTTGTTTCATCGGGTGTGCCCTCGGGCGCGGGTAGGGTTTCAGACCAAAGGGCCTGAATGAGTGGGTGAACCGTTTAAGCATAATGACCAGCAGGGCCGGGCCTTTGAAAAATAGACCTTGGCGCACAGATCTGCAAAGCCAGCGACGCAGCGCGGTTTATCAGTGCGCCGCGATAAAAAAAGCTCCCTTTTTCAGCTATTTCCGGTATAGTGCGCGCCGGCCTTTAACCGGGCCGCGTTTAGGTAGCGCAATTCCCCGAAGTCAGCTTCGGCTGCACGTCCGCACAGCGGACTCTCCCTTGACGAATCTTTTTCATTCATTCGTTTTCGCAAATCCCCGCCGACAAAGCAGCCAGGGCGACTCTTGAGTCTCAACACGGCATGCGCAGCTTTGGAGCATGGGTCTTTGCGGATGCACTTAGAGGCAGACCCATGACCCAGGAAACCGGCGGCTTCGCCGCTTTTAATCTTAACCCGAACATTCTCGCCGCCGTCATCGCGACTGGCTACGAAGAACCTTCGGCTATTCAGCAGCAATCGATCCCGATCATCATGGCCGGCCAGGACATGATTGGCCAGGCGCAAACCGGTACCGGTAAAACCGCCGCGTTCGCTCTGCCTATTCTGCATTGCATCGATCCTGCCAAGCGCGAGCCGCAAGCCCTGATCCTGGCGCCAACCCGAGAGTTGGCGCTGCAAGTAGCAACCGCTTTTGAAACTTACGCCAAGCAAATGCCAGGCGTAACCGTTGTGGCCGTTTACGGCGGTGCGCCGATGGGCCCACAACTCAAGGCTATCCGTAACGGCGCGCAGATTGTTGTCGCCACCCCGGGCCGTCTGTGCGACCACCTGCGTCGTGACGAGAAAGTCCTGTCGACCGTGAACCACCTGGTTCTGGACGAAGCCGACGAAATGTTGAAGCTGGGCTTCATGGATGACCTGGAAGTCATCTTCAAGGCTCTGCCACCCACCCGTCAGACCGTATTGTTCTCGGCTACCCTGCCGCAGTCGATCCGTGCCATTGCCGAACGCCACTTGCGCGATCCGCAACACGTGAAGATCCAGACCAAGACTCAGACCGTTACCGCGATCGAACAGGCTCACCTGTTGGTTCACGCTGACCAGAAGACCTCGGCTGTATTGAGCCTGCTGGAAGTCGAAGACTTCGACGCCCTGATCATGTTCGTGCGCACCAAGCAAGCGACCCTGGACCTGGCCAGTGCCCTGGAAGCCAAAGGCTATAAAGCCGCTGCGCTGAACGGTGACATCGCCCAGAACCAACGTGAGCGCGTGATCGACTCCCTCAAGGATGGCCGACTGGACATCGTTGTGGCGACCGACGTTGCCGCCCGTGGCCTCGACGTTCCACGTATCACCCACGTGTTCAACGTTGACATGCCGTACGATCCGGAGTCCTACGTTCACCGTATCGGCCGTACCGGCCGTGCGGGTCGCGAAGGTCGTGCTCTGCTGCTGGTGACTCCGCGTGAGCGCCGTATGCTGCAAGTGATCGAGCGCGTAACCGGTCAGAAAGTTGCCGAAGTGCGTCTGCCGGATGCCCAGGCCGTTCTCGATGCTCGCATCAAGAAATTGACCAACAGCCTGGCGCCTTTGGTGGCTGACGCTGAATCGACCCACGGCGACCTGCTGGACCGCCTGACCGCCGATATCGGTTGCACCCCGCGTGCCCTGGCTGCCGCGCTGCTGCGCAAAGCGACCAACGGTCAAGCCCTGACCCTGGCTGCCATCGAGAAAGAGCGCCCACTGGTGCCGAACAACGCACCGCGCGGTGATCGTCCAGAGCGTTCCGGCGACCGTCCAGACCGTGGCGATCGTGAGCGTCGTGCTCCGGTTCCATTGGCTGAAGGTCGTGCTCGTTGCCGTACCGCGCTGGGTGCGCGTGACGGTATCGCTGCCAAGAACCTGCTGGGCGCTATCCTCAATGAGGGTGGCCTGGCGCGTGAAGCCATCGGTCGCATCCAGGTACGTGACAGCTTCTCCCTGGTGGAGCTGCCGGAAGACGGCCTGGAAAAACTGCTGGCCAAGCTCAAAGACACTCGCGTTGCCGGTAAGCAGCTCAAACTGCGTCGCTACCGCGAAGATTGATCCGCCTCTGGGCTGATTGATCGCACATAAAAAATCCCCGACTGGTTCGGGGATTTTTTTTGCCTGCAATTTCAGGCTGTGCACCTGCGTCAGCCAAAGCGGTAAATGTCCATGCCCAAGGCTCCCAGGGTGAAGCCCTGATGCGCCACGCTGAAATCACCGCCGGCACCTCTCGCGAAGTACAGCGGCAACAAATGCTCGTCGCTGGGGTGGCTGCGCACTGCATGGGGAGCCTGGAGGCGATAGTCATGCAAGGCTGTTTCGTCGTCGGCAGCAAGTTTGTCGACCACCCAATCGCGAAAGGCTTGCGCCCACGGCGTGATAGTTTCCGGCCCGGCGCGCCAGTCCAGTTCGCCGAGATTATGGGTGATGCTGCCGGAGCCGATCAGTAGCACACCTTGCTCGCGCAGGCTGGAGAGGGCATGTCCAACCCGGGTTTGAAACGCCGGGCCCATGCGGCTTGGCAGGGAGACTTGCACCACCGGAATATCCGCCGCCGGGTACATCAACGACAGCGGCACCCAGGCGCCATGGTCGAAGGGCCGTTGGTTATCGGCGCGTGCATTCAGACCGTCAGCCTGCAATAACTCGACGATTTCATTCGCCAGCTTCGGGTCACCCGGCGCAGGGTATTGCACAGCAAACAGCTCGCGAGGGAAGCCGCCGAAGTCGTGCCAGGTTTCGGGCGCGGCGCTGCCGCTGACCAGCAACTCGTGGCTTTCCCAATGCGCCGATACCACCACGATGGCCTTGGGCCGTGGCAACGCGGCTGCCAGGGCCTGTAACGCCGGGCCGCTGGCGCCGGGTTGCAGGGCCAGCATCGGGGAGCCATGGGAGATAAACAGGCTGGGGAGCATAAGAGGGTCCTGAAGATTAATATGCAGCTATCTTCATTCAGATCATTCATCGAGATCTAATATAAGATTTAGTGTCTTTTGATCGATTTTTTCAGGGTGATGCATGGAAGCAAAAATTTGGCAGGACCGCTGGGCAACCAATCAGATCGGTTTTCATCAGTTTCAAGTTAATCCCTACTTGCAACGGCACTGGTCAACGTTGGCCCTCGACGAGGGCGCCAAGGTCTTTGTGCCTTTGTGTGGCAAGAGTCTGGACATGAAGTGGCTGGCCGATTGCGGGCACCGCGTGATGGGCGTGGAGGTCTCGGATAAAGCCGTTGAGGCGTTCTTCAGCGAGCAGGGGCTCACACCCAGGATCGATCAAAAAGGCCTGTTCAAGGTGTATCAAGCGGGCCTGATCGAAGTGTGGTGCGGTGACTTCTTCGCTCTTGACGCCCGTGCCGTGGCCGATTGCACGGGGCTGTATGACCGCGCGGCACTGATCGCCTTGCCGGAGCAGATGCGCCCGGGATACACCGAGCATCTCGATACCCTGCTGGCTCCGGGCTGTGAGGGGCTGCTGATCGCGGTCGACTACGACCAGGCGCAAAGGGCTGGCCCGCCTTTCGCTGTCCCGGATAAGGAAGTGCAGTCGCTGCTGGGCCCGCGTTGGAATGTGGTCACGCTACAAGAGCGGGACATTCTGAGTGAAAGCAGCAAGTTCAAGGCAGACGGCGTTACCCGCCTTGATGAGCGTGTTTACCGGCTGACCAAGCGGTAAATCGCGGCCACGAAAAAGGGGCGATTCAATCGCCCCTTTTTTGTATGGCCGGTGTATCAGCCCCGACGACGCAGCGCGTCGATCCGCTCTTCCAGCGGCGGGTGGCTCATGAACAGGCGTGCCATGCCCTGTTTGATGCCACCGTTGATGCCAAAGGCGGTCAGGCTGTCCGGCATATGCACCGGCAGGCCCTGTTCGGAGCGCAAGCGTTGCAGCGCGCCGATCATTGCGCTGGTGCCCGCCAGGCGTGCGCCGGCTTCATCTGCGCGGAACTCGCGTCTGCGCGAGAACCACATGGTGATCGCGCTGGCCAGGAAGCCCAGCACCAACTCGGCGAAGATGGTCGCCACGAAGTAGGCGATGCCGCGACCTTCTTCGTTCTTGAAAATAACCTTGTCGACGAAGTTGCCGATGATCCTCGCAAAGAACATCACGAAGGTGTTCACTACGCCCTGTACCAGTGCGAGGGTAACCATGTCGCCGTTGGCCACGTGACCGATCTCGTGGGCCAGCACCGCCTTGACTTCAGCGGGCGAAAAACGCTCCAGCAGGCCCTGGCTTACGGCCACCAGCGCGTCGTTCTTGTTCCAGCCGGTAGCGAAGGCGTTGGCCTCATAAGCAGGGAAAATCCCCACTTCGGGCATTTTGATGCCTGCTTCTTGAGATAGCTGCTCCACGGTTTGCATCAGCCATTGTTCATGGCGAGTGCGGGGTTGAGTGATGACCTGGGTGCTGGTGCTCATTTTCGCCATCCACTTGGAGATGAACAGCGAGAACAGCGAGCCGGCAAAACCAAAGACCGCACAGAAAACCAACAGCTGATTGAGGTTCAGGTCAACCCCGTTGGCCGCCATGAACCCGTTGAAGCCGAAGAGGCTCAGGGTGATGCTGGCAATCAGCACGACCGCCAGGTTAGTGGCCAAGAACAGCAGGATGCGCATCATGGTTGTAAGGTTCTCCTCATGCTTAATATGTCGCGTACTGCGGGGTATATAAGGTGCCGCATGGGGTGATTCAACCGAGCGACTATTTCAAACTGTGTCCTACAGCTTGAACGTAAGGCCCTGAAGGGATTTTCCGACCTGTATTGTCGGCCATGACCGGCGTGATTTTACCTTGGCGCCCCGTGATTATAGGGGGCAGGCCTCTGGCAGGGGTTAAGTGAATGACCACCGCACGTAAGCGAGAAAGAAGTGTTGCCAGATAATCGCTGTACGACCCAATGTGAGTCGTACAGCGTCAATTCCTTACTGGCGATAGGATTTCAGGAAGTTGCCGATGCGACCGATGGCCATTTCCAGGTCATCCACACGTGGCAACGTCACCACGCGGAAGTGATCCGGCCATGGCCAGTTGAACGCAGTACCCTGAACCACCAGTAGCTTTTCCGACAGCAGCAGGTCGAGCACGAACTTTTCATCGTTGAGAATCGGGCAGACTTTCGGGTCGATCCGCGGGAACGCATACAACGCGCCCATGGGCTTCACACAGCTCACGCCCGGGATCGCGTTGAGCAACTCCCAGGTGCGGTTGCGCTGCTCCAGCAGGCGACCCTGGGGCAGGATCAGATCATTGATGCTCTGGTAGCCGCCGAGGGCGGTCTGGATGGCGTGCTGGCTCGGCACGTTGGCGCACAGGCGCATGTTGGCCAGCATGTCGATGCCTTCGATGTAGCTCTGGGCATTATGCTTGGGCCCGGAGATGGCGATCCAGCCGGAGCGAAAGCCCGCCACGCGGTAGGACTTGGACAGGCCGTTGAAGGTCAGGCACAGCAGGTCCGGGGCCAGGGAGGCGGTGCATATGTGAACGGCGTCATCGTAGAGGATCTTGTCGTAGATCTCGTCGGAGAACACCACCAGGTTGTGCTGGCGTGCCAGTTCAAGCATGCCCAGTAGCACTTCTTTGGAGTACACGGCGCCAGTGGGGTTGTTCGGGTTGATGATCACCAGGGCCTTGGTGTTGGGGGTGATTTTGGCCTTGATGTCAGCCAGGTCCGGAAACCAGTCGGCGCCTTCATCGCACAGGTAATGCACCGGATGGCCGCCAGCCAGGGTCACGGCAGCGGTCCAGAGCGGATAGTCAGGTGCCGGCACCAGCACTTCGTCGCCATTATTGAGCAGCGCCTGCATCGACATCACGATCAGCTCGGAAACGCCGTTGCCCAGGTAGATGTCTTCGATACCGACACCTTCGACCTGCTTCTGCTGGTAGTACTGCATCACCGCCTTGCGCGCACTGAACAGGCCCTTGGAGTCGCTGTAGCCTTGGGCGGTCGGCAGATTGCGGATTACATCCTGGAGGATTTCGTCCGGCGCTTCGAAACCAAACGGCGCCGGGTTGCCAATGTTCAACTTGAGGATGCGATGGCCTTCCTCTTCCAGGCGCTTGGCGTGCTTGAGCACTGGGCCGCGAATGTCGTAGCAGACGTTGGCGAGCTTGTTCGATTTGCTGACCTGCATGGCGATGTGATCCTGAAAATGAACGATTCAGACGGCGTAGGCACTACCGTAGGGTGAACTCTGCGCGGTTCGCCCCCATAAATACGTTTGAATGCCGATGGCGCGGGTGCCAGACTGGCGTTTTGAAGAGGCGCAATCATACGTGCCGCCTGATCCACGGAAAAGACACAGATCAGGGTTTTTCAGTTGCCGAGGTGTACCGATGGAAAAGTTGCAGAAAACCGTTGATGAGTGGAAGGCCATGCTCGACCCTGAGCAGTACAACGTGTGCCGTCTCAAGGGCACCGAACGGCCTTTCAGCGGCAAGTACAACGGCACCAAGACCGACGGCGTGTACCACTGCATTTGCTGCAACGAGCCGCTGTTCGATTCCACTGCCAAGTTTGACTCCGGCTGCGGCTGGCCAAGCTTCTATGAGCCGATTGCCGACAGCGCGATGATCGAGATCCGTGACGTCAGCCACGGCATGATTCGTATCGAAGTCACCTGCGCCAAGTGCGACGCACACCTGGGGCATGTGTTCCCCGACGGCCCGCCGCCGACGGGCCTGCGCTACTGCATCAACTCGGTGTGCCTGGACCTGGTGCCGCGCTAGGCTTGCATGGTCCCTGCAGGAGCGAGCTTGCTCGCGAAAAACGTCAACGATAACGCGGGTTTCCTGAATGAACGCGGCGCCTGATAGTTTTTCGCGAGCAAGCTCGCTCCTACGAATAAGACTCTTCTTTCCCTGACTTGAGGCATTGCCATGAGCGACTCCCTGCTGAGCATCCCTTGCACCACCATCAAGGGTGAGCAAAAGACCCTGGCCGATTTCGCCGGCAAAGCCATTTTAGTGGTCAACACCGCCAGCAAATGTGGCTTCACCCCCCAGTACAAGGGCCTGGAGCAGCTTTGGCAGCGCTACAAGGACCAGGGCCTGGTGGTGCTGGGGTTTCCCTGCAATCAGTTCGGCAAGCAGGAGCCGGGTAATGAAGGCGCGATAGTCGAGTTCTGCGAGCTGAACTTCGGCGTCAGTTTTCCGCTGTTCAAGAAGGTTGACGTCAATGGCAGCGATGCCCACCCGCTGTTCGTACAGTTGAAAAAGCAGGCTCCGGGGCTGTTGGGCTCCAGGAACATCAAATGGAACTTCACCAAGTTCCTCATCGGCCCCGACGGCAAGCAGGTCAAGCGTTTTGCGCCAACGACCAAGCCCCTGGACCTGAGCCAGGAGATCGAAGCCCTGCTCAAGTGAACGCGTAGCCTCAGAGGCTGGTCGTTGTCGGCACCCACAACTCCAGCAGCGCATGGAGTTCTTCGCGGCGAAACGGCTTGGCCAGGTAATCGTTCATGCCTGCCGCCCGGCAACGCTCGCGCTCTTCGGACAGGGCGTTGGCGGTCAAGGCGACAATGGGCAGGTCCGGCCAGCGCCCGCTGCGGCGAATTTGCCGGCTGGCCTCGTAGCCGTCCATCACCGGCATGTTGCAGTCCATCAACACCATATCGAAGCGCTGGTCCTCAAGCAGCTTGAGCGCCTCCCCACCATGGGCGGCCACAATCACCTCACACCCCAGCTTGCTGAGCATCCCTTTGGCCACCAGCTGATTGACCGCGTTGTCCTCCACCAGCAGGATGCGTGCACGGTGAGCCAGCGGCGCGGCTTCCATCTGGATCGGGTCGAGGATCGGTTGCGTGCTGCTGCGCAGGTTGCGTTGCAGGATCTGGTACAGCGCGTTACGGCTCAACGGGCGTGCCTGTTGCTGCAGTGGCGCCAGGGCCGCGACTTCTTCGCTGGGCATGAAGTTGCCATAGGCGGTGACCAGCAGAATTGGCGCGCTGATTGCCGGGCGCAAGCGGAACAGGCATTCAGGGCAGTCGGTAATCAACAGGTCTGGGGCCAGAGCGCTCAAGTCATCGTCCTGGGAATAACACCTTGGCGTCAGCCCCCAAGAGGGCAGCAGGGTGGTGAGCAGTTCCGTCAACCCGCCACCGGCATAGGTGATGGCGATAACATCACCTGCGAGGGGGGCATAGCGCGTGGCAGGCAAATGGGTGGGTAGCGGGAGGTCGGCGCTGAACTGGCTGCCAAAGCCCACCTCCGAGCTGATACTCAAGCGGCCTTGCATGGCTTCACACAGGTTGCGGGTCAAGGCCAGTCCCAAACCCGTACCGCCAAATTGACGGGTGATGCCCGCGCCGGCCTGGGTGAAGGGCTGGAAGATCCTCGCCTGGGCTTCCTGGGCGATACCGATGCCGGTATCACAGACTTCAATATTGACCCGGCCTTCCAGGGCACGCAGGCGCACATCGACTCGGCCGAAGCGGGTGAACTTCAACGCATTGGAAAGCAGATTACTGACGATTTGACGCACGCGGGTCGGGTCGCCTATAACCTGGGCGGGAAACTGTGGATCAATCAGGCACGTCAGTTCGACACTTGGCGCCGCGTTCTGCGACAGCAGGTTGGCGGTGTCTTCCACCAGTGAGCCCAGGTCGAAGGGGATATGTTCCAGTTCCAACTGGCCGGCATCGAACTTGGACAGGTCAAGAATATCGTTGAGTAATTCAACCAGCACTTTGCCCGAGTCATGGGCGATCGACAGTTGCTGGCGCTGCTCGGCATTCAGTGGGCTGTCGAGCGACAGTGCAATCATCCCCAGCAAACCATTGAGCGGCGTACGGATTTCATGGCTCATATTGGCCAGGAACGCGGCCCGCGCCTGCGCCATACCCAGCGCGGTCATCCTGGCTGCTTCCAGTTCATCGTTGGATTGGCTCAGGCGTTGGTTGCTGGCCTTGAGTTCAAGGGTGCGCGCCGAAACGATATTTTCCAGCTGGCCCAGGTATTCGGTGAGGCGGTCCTCGGCGTGACGCCGCTGATGGATCTCGGTTTGCATGTTTTCAAATTGCTGGTTGGCCACGTCGACCAATACACCGATTTCGTCGTGCTCATGCCCAGGTGGGCAATCCAGGCGTGCCTGTTTGCGGCTACTCAATTCTCGGATAATACGTACCAGCGGTTGAGTGAGCATTACGTAGAATAAGCCCAGCAAGATCCCGGTCAGCAGCAGGCTGCGGGCAAAACCATTGAGCAGGGTGATCTCGGCGCGATGCAGGAAACGGCTGCCAAAGGCATAGGTATCGACATCCAGGCGCAATACACCGAGGGATTCGTTGGGCATATGGCCGAGAAACAGTCGGTCCTCGAACTGACGATTGGCGCCAAACAGAAAATCGCTGAGCGGGCGATAGTTACTGTCCTTGCGCGGACGGTTGACGTCGGCCAGCACCGCGCCATTGTTGTCGATCAGCTGCGCACGGGTGATGGCAGGGGAGTGCAGCAGGCCCAGGGTCAATTCCTGGGCGAGTTCGGCATCGATGTTATAGGCGATACGCGACGCGGGGTTATGGCTGATTTCAATCAGTGAGCGTATTTCACGGTTGATGGATGCGTCTTCACTGGCATAATCAATGCCGATTTGGATCAGACTGAGCAAGGTTCCCAACACGAAACCGACCAGCACAGTCAATCTGGCTTGTTTATAAGACAAGCGGTGGGCGAACTTGATATCCATCGAGTGTTGAACCACTTCACGTTTCCTTTCGCTCGGCAAGCATAGCTGAACATCCCCAAGCTTCAGCTTACCGGGCACGAATCGTTTTTTGACGCAGCCTCACGCGGTCTGCCGCAGGGTTGCCAATACGCCATCTTTTACAAGAACTTGCCAGAGGAATAATCATGGATTCTCGATTGAGTGCCTTCCTTGAGCGGGCCGACGCCGTACTTGCTCGCCTGGAACCCTTATTGCCGGCCCCGCGCCAAGCCATCGACTGGAGCCAATGCCTGGCTGCTCGTTGGCAGCGCGAAGGCCGCAGTGGCTTTCTGTTACCGTTGGAAGTCAGTCTGGATATGCGCTTGTCGGACTTGATTGGCGTCGACAAGCAACGGGAACAATTGGCGCGTAACACCCAGCAGTTCCTCGATGGCCTGCCTGCCAACCATGCGCTGCTGTGGGGTTCTCGCGGTACTGGCAAGTCTTCTATGGTACGCGCCTTGCTGGCTCAGCACGCCACGGCGGGCCTGCGCTTGATCGAAATCGAACGTGACCACCTGGCTGACCTGCCCCGTGTGGTCGAGCAGTTGATAAAACTGCCGCAGCGTTTCATTTTGTTTTGCGATGACCTCTCGTTCGAAGCCGGCGAAGGCGATTATCGCGTGCTCAAAAGCGTGCTGGACGGCTCCCTGGAGCAGGCGCCGGAAAACGTGCTGCTGTATGCCACGTCCAACCGCCGCCATCTGGTGCCGGAGAACCAGAGCGACAACGACAACTGGAAACGGGTGGATGGCGAGTTGCATCCGAGCGAAGCGGTAGAGGACAAGATTGCCTTGTCGGACCGCTTCGGCTTGTGGCTGTCGTTCTATCCATTTTCCCAGGAGCATTTCCTGGATGTGGTAGAACACTGGATCGGCGAGTTGGCCGGCAAGGCCGGCTTGCAGTGGCAGCGCGATGAGCAGCTTGATGTACTCGCGGTGCGCTGGGCCACAGGGCGCGGCAACCGCAATGGCCGTTGTGCCTATCAATTTGCCCGTTATTGGGTAGGTCTTAAATTGCTGGAACGTCAACCATGATCGATTTACAACAGGCCGGCAGCGGTCTCGATGGCTACGCCATGCTGTGTGCGCAACTGGAGTCATTGCTGGCGGATGAACGTGACTTTATTGCCAACAGTGCACAGTTTTCTGCGTTTCTGTTTAACCAGCTTGATGACCTGAACTGGGCAGGCTTTTACCTTAATCGCAATGAAGAGCTGGTGCTTGGGCCGTTCCAGGGTCAGATAGCCTGCGTGCGCATCCCGTTCGGTCGTGGCGTATGTGGCGCCGCTGCGGCTTCACGACAAACCCAGCGGGTGGAGGATGTGCATGCGTTCCCAGGCCATATCGCCTGTGACAGCGCCTCGAACAGTGAGTTGGTGGTGCCATTGGTCAAAGATGGTCAGTTGATTGGCGTGCTTGACCTCGACAGCCCCTCGCTGGCCCGTTTTACACCTCAGGACCAGGCAGGGATTGAACGGTTGGCGGCGATTTTCCTGCGGCTGACCGACTGCTGAACAGAGGCCAGGGTATGGATGTGCAGGAGCGAGTGACTCGCTCCTGCGGCTTCGGGTGTGGGTGATTATTGGTCTTGCAGCTCGGCAAGCTGAACCTGCAGCATCCGCTCCAGTTCCAGCATGAGGTGCTCCAGCGCCTTGATGCCGGTTTCAATGGTTGCCCACTCTTCATTGCGCGCGCAGGTTTGTTCCAGCGCTTCGCATTGCCCAGCCAATGAATGGGCCTGAACTATACGGGCCGCGCCCTTGATCTTGTGGGCTTGCTCGATGATTTCCTGAGGTGGGGCCTGTCGGTTCAACAGCTTGATAAGCGCCTGACGGTCGTCACGGCTGCTGCTCAGCAGCTCCTCCAGCAGGCGTTGGCTCAATTGCGGGTCGCCGCCGGTCAGCGCTTGCAGGCACTCGAGGTCCAGGCGCTGGCTCGAAGGTCTGGGGGCGATTTGCGCCAGTTGCCGTTCCAGTACGGTCAGGCTGATGGGCTTGAACAGGCAGTCATCCATGCCGGCCTGCACGCAACGTTGTCTTTCCTCTGGCTGGGCGTTGGCGGTAAAGCCCAGCACCACGCAGGGTACCAACTGCTCGCGTTGTTCATACTCACGGATTGAACGGCTCAGCTCATAGCCATTCATGATGGGCATGTTGCAATCGGCGATCACCAGGTCGAAATGCTCCTTGCGCCAGGCCTGGAACCCTGCCGCACCATGCTCGGCGGCAGTGAATTGATGACCCAGGTAACCCAGTTGCTGGCACATCAACAGGCGGTTTGCCGGGTGGTCGTCTACCACCAATACATTCAGCACCCGAGTGGCGGCCGGCGTTTCGGGCTGTTGCTCACCCACCGCCGTGATCGTTTGCAGGCGGGGTACGCTCAGGTTGACGTGCACCTGGGTGCCTACCATGGGCACGCTGCTCAGGCTCAACTGGCCGCCCATCATGGCGCACAGGCTGCGGCAGATCACCAGCCCCAGCCCCGCGCCGCTCCTGGCCAGTTGACCGGAGTTGTCCGCTTGGGCAAAGGGTTCGAACAAACGCAGTTGATCCTCTCTGCTGATGCCGATGCCGGTGTCCTCCACCACCAGCTTGAGCTCGATCTGCTCCGGTGCCTGGGTCGGCTGTACTTCCACTTTGATCTTCACCTGCCCTTGCTCGGTGAACTTGATCGCGTTGCTCACCAGGTTCGACAGCACTTGCTTGAAGCGAAGAGGGTCTATCAGCACTTCGATATCGTTCAGGTCGGGCTTGAACTCCAGCAGCAGGCTGAGGGTTTTCTGGCGGGCCAGACCGTCGAAGACACGCACCACCGATTCAATCACCTCACGCAGGTTGACGCGCTCAGGCGCCAGGCTGAGACGGCCGGACTCGATACGCGCGATGTCCAGAATGTCGCCGATCAACTCCAGCAGATCCCGGGCCGAGTTGTACGCCACTTCAATGGCCGGGCGGTCGAGATGCCCTTGATCGGCGCGCTTGAGCGTCAGTTCGAGCATCCCGATCACGGCGTTCATGGGCGTGCGGATCTCGTGGCTCATGGTGGCAAGGAACGTGCTCTTGGCGCGATTGGCCTCATCGGCGCGCTCTTTGGCGGCGCGTAGCTCATCAAACAACTGGCGTCGGTCGCTGATGTCGATCCAGCCGCCGATGATGCCCTGGACTTCGCCTGTGGAGTCACGGTACGGCAGGATCCAGTGATAGATCGTCAGTTTGCGCTCGTGGATGTGCAATGTGCGATCCAGGATCAGCGGCATACCCTCAGCCACAACGCGCAGATAGTCGGCATGGTACTGCGCCGCCTCCGACTCCAGGGCCATGCTGATCTGGGTGACGCTTTTGCCGATCACGTCTTCGCGTTTGACGTCGAATACCTGCAGGTAGCTGTCGTTGCAGGTTTGCAGCAGGCCGTTGCGGTCACGCACGTAGATTGGATGGGGCGTTTCATTGACCAGCGCGCGCATGAATTCGAATTGGTCGTTCAGGGCCCGTTCGGCCATTTTGCGGTGTTGTATCTGGCGCCGCATGTAGGCGTTCCAGGTCAGTGAAATCAGGAGCAACAGCCCGGTGCCGATGATGATTCGAGAGATCAATTGATGGTAGTTGCGCCAGTAGCTGTCGGACGCAGCGGTGTAGCCCCGCCAGCGACTGTTGATCACGCCCATTTCATCCGGGGCGATGCTGAGCAGCGCCTTGTCGAGGATTGAGCTCAGTTCCGTGGCGTGGCGCGATGTCGCCAGGGTGTAAGTTGCCGGCGTAGTGCCGATGCTGGCGCTGATCTGCAACTTGTCCTGAAACGCCTTGGAAGACAAAAGGTAGTTGGCGATCACCAGTGTGCTCACCGCGCCGTCCACTTGGCCCTGTGCGAGTAGCTCCGATGCCCTGAAAGTATCACTGGTTTCGACCAGGTGGACCTGGGGAAAGTCGTTGGTCAAGGTCTCGACCAAGGGGTTGCCCTGGGTGATCGCCAGGCGCTTTCCTGCCATTTGCGCGATGTTCGCGGACGCCCCTGGCTCCTTGCGGGTCAACAATACGTAGGAATTTTCCAGGTAGGGGCGGCTGAAATTGAGCTGCGAGTCCCTTGCGTTGCTCGGCACAATGGCCCCGATCATATCGACGTTCTGGCTGGTGACCTGATCAATCATCGCCTTGACGTCACGCCCGCGTTCAACTGAAAAGCGTAGGCCGGTGCGCAGGCGAATCAACTCCAGAAGGTCGGCGGTAATGCCGCGAAAGTTACCGTCGGCGTCGAAGAACGTGAGTGGTGCGAAGGTTTCATTGACGATCACCTTGACCACCGGATGCTCTTTAAGCCAACGCTCTTCGCGTTGGGTCAGTTGCAGTTTCTTGTCGGTGAGCAGGATATCGCTGCCGGCGCTCCAGCGTTTGGCGATGCTGTCTCGCTCGCTGATGGGGACCGCTGCCAGCACCGCGTCGACAATGCTCAACAGCACGCGGTTATCTTCACGCATGGCGAAGCTGAAACCATAGGCCTCATGCTTGCCGAAATTGGCCATGCGGATATTTTTGAGATAGCCCTTGTTGATCATGTAGTGGGTGGAAATGGTGTCACCCAGAAACACATCCGCCTGGTCGAAGGCCACTGCATTCAAGGCGTTCTGATAAGAGGGATAGGCGCGAATGACGGCCTTGGGGTATAGCTTTTCTACCTCATTGAGCGGCAGGTAATGATACACAAGGCTCAAGCGCAGCCCGTCCAGGCCCTCATTGAGGCTGCGGGTTTCTCCCTCGCGGGTGACCAGTACCGGCTGGTCCACGGCGTAGGGTTCAGAGAGGATAAGGTTCGGTGTCGCCGCCTCAAAACCGTTGGATGAGCCCAACAAGTCGATTTCGCCGGCTTCCAGGGCTCGAATGGCTGCATCTCGGGACGGGTAGCGCATTACGTTGACCGGCAGGGAGAGTGCCTTGGCCAACAAACCTGCGTAATCGGCGGTCAGCCCTTCATAATCGTAGCCACTGGATGTCAGGTCGAATGGCGGGTAATCGGGCGCGGAGGTGCCCAGCACCAGTTCGCGTTTGTTCTGCAGCCACTGGCGCTGAGCCTTGTCAAAATGAGTGCCGAGTTGAACGGCTCCCGCACGACTCAATAAGGTGAAGCGTTCCGGGTTTGTTTGGTGCTCTGCGAGCACGGCAGTGCTGAAGTACAGACCGGCACTCAATATAATCAGATAGTCCTTTATACGCCTGGGCATCCGCTTTCTCACACTAGCGCGTTTCGTTTTGCCATCTCGATGAGTTCTACCAAGGATTTGGCTTTGAGTTTTTGCATTAACCTCTTTTTATAAGTGCTGACAGTCTTGTTGCTCAAAAACATGCCTTTGGCTATTTCCTTGTTAGTGCGCCCTTGTGCAAAAAGTTGCAAGACCATCAGTTCCCGATCGTTGACTGTCTTGAACAGCTCCAGCTCTTGTACATCCATGCCTTCCGTTCCGGGACCGTTCAAGGCCTGGCTGGGGAAGTAGTTGTAGCCGGACAGGACTGCGCGGATGGCGCTCAGCAACTCGCTCAAGTCACCTTCCTTGCATACATAGCCCTCGGCACCCGAGCGCATGCATCGCGTGGCAAACAGCGTGGGGCATTGGGCCGTGAGCACCAGGGTTTTCATCGAGGTGTTCATGGCGTTGAATCGGCACAGCACCTCAAGGCCGTCGAGTTTCGGAATGCTGATGTCGAGAATCACCAGGTCGGGAAGGCATTCGCGGACCATCTGTATCGCATCGCACCCATTGTCTGTTTCGCCGACGACCTTGTAGCCCTCATGCTCCAGCAACATTCGAATGGCAAGCCGGATTACAGGGTGGTCATCGATAATAAAAACTGAGTTCATAATCACATTCCATGCTGGTGCAAATAAAGCGGGCACATTAGCTCAGAAGATGCGGGCGCAGCATGAAGCTCACACGGAGTAAATGCAAAACAGGAAAGATCCTACATTTAATAAGGCAAAAGCCTACAAGTTATTAGGGGGGCGTTACAGGGCATATCAATAATTTAAAGGTGGCGGCACCCACAAACAGGGCCTTGGATTTTGCGACGGTCCTTATAGCGCTTTTCGTTGAAGATAATGTTTAAGTTCCTACATGAGGGGGTTAAGGTTAACCGAGTAACCTCTCCAGCTCATCTTTGTTCAGGGGCTTGGATAAGTAGCCCAGGAGTGGAAGATGTCGTTGCACGGCTTGTCTGCTCAGGTTGATCAATTCCTGCATGGGTAAGCTGCTTAACAGAATGGCGCCGGTGATAAAGCGCTGGCGGTGGGCGATTTCGATCAGTTCAAGCCCCGGCAGGTCAGGCAGGCATTGGTCACATAGCATCAGGTCGAAGGGGTGTTCGGACCGGCTCATCGTGTGTATGGCCTGCTCGGCATTTTCCACGGGTGTCAGTTGCTCGAAACCGAAGCTTTTGAGCAGGCACTGGGTGGCCAGCAATTGAAAAGGGTGATCCTCCACCAAAAGAATACGAAGAGAGTGTCTGGGCATAAAGGTGCACACAGTGATGCAAGCGTCGATGGGGGCGGTAGGAATTGCGCGGTTGGTCCGTTAGGAGCGTGCGTGATTATTCTTCGGGCGCCTGTACGAATTCGATCAGGCCGCTCTGTTCCCATCGTAGGGCGATTCGCTTCAGGGAACAGGCCGCGTGATCGAGTCGTTATTGAGGGCTGGATCGCCCGGTCATCTCCCGTGCCATTTCAGTGGCGTAGCTGTCGGTCATACCGGCGATGAAGTCGATCATCCGCAGGAACGAGGCGTGCAGCGGCCAGGCCGGATCCGGCGCGCTATTGCCGAGCAAATCCAGTATGCGCCGATTCTTGAATGACGGCGTACGCCCGCCATGTTGTTCCAGCGCCGCGCCGCAGAACGCATTCAGCAGGATTTCCAGGGTGGTGTAGGCGCCGATTTCATGCAGCGTCTTGCGCTTGTCCTGGAAGATCTTCTTGCGCGCCATGTCCTTGGCATCCAGCACGCAGCGCTTTGCCGGGCCGTGCATATGCTCGACCAGATCGCCCGGCAGTGTGCCGGCGAGCAGGGCGTCCTGTTGTTCGACAAAGGCCTGCGCCGCCGCATTGGTCAGGTGCTCGATCGCTTTGCCGCGCAGGATCGCCAACTTGCGGCGACGGGAGTCCTGCGGGCCCAATTGGCGGTACGTCTGCGGCAGGTCATCGCCCACCAGGTCAAGCAACAACGACTCGACTTCGGCGTACTCCAGCAGCTCCATTTCCAGGCCGTCTTCCAGGTCGATCAACGCATAGCAGATGTCGTCGGCCGCCTCCATCAGATACACGAGCGGGTGACGGGCCCAGCGTTGCTCTTCAAGCTGGGGCAGGCCGAGCTTATGGGCGATCTGCTCCAGAATCGGCAGCTCGCTCTGGTAACAGCCGAACTTGTGCTTCTTGTAGCCCAGCGAGTCGGCGTGGCGGGCGGTCCAGGGGTATTTGAGGTACGTTCCCAAGGTGGCGTAGGTCAGCCGCGTGCCGCCGTCGAACTGATGGTATTCAAGTTGGGTCAGCACCCGAAAGCCCTGGGCATTGCCTTCGAAGTTGAGAAAGTCATTGCGTTCGGCACCGCTCATGTCATCCAGCCAGCCGCGCCCGGCGGCCTGTTGGAACCAGTGGCGAATCGCGTCTTCTCCGGAGTGTCCAAATGGCGGGTTGCCGATGTCGTGGGCCAGGCAAGCGGACTGCACCACCATGCCCAGGTCGCTCGGGTCGCACCAGTCGGGCAGGGCATCGCGCAGGGTTTCGCCCACGCGCATCCCCAGGGAGCGGCCGACGCAGCTGACTTCCAGCGAGTGGGTCAGGCGCGTGTGGATATGGTCGTTGCTCGATACCGGATGCACTTGGGTCTTGCGGCCCAGGCGCCGGAACGCGCCGGAGAAAATAATGCGGTCGTGGTCTTTGTGAAAGGGGCTGCGACCCAGTTCTTCAGGGCTGTGCAGGGGTTTTCCCAGACGTTCGCGATTCAGCAGGGTGGGCCAATCCAAGGCAACTACTCTCCGGTCGGTGAATGACATCCGCCAGCTTCCCGTTTCCGGCGTGGCGGAGCAAGCAAAAATCTACAGGTCGGTGGCGCGGGCGAAAAAAGGCCCGGCACTCGTTGACGAGGGCCGGGCCACTGGTATCGGCAAGCTAAGAGCCGGCAAGGTTTAACCTTTGCGCGAGCCTTGCATGGCCAGTTTGATCAACGGGATCAACCCGGCACCCAGCCGCACCAGGCGCGTCACGCTGCTGATGCTGCCGCCCTTGGCGCCTTTGCCGGTGAAAAAGCCCATCAGCGTTACCGCGGCCACGCCCCACAGTGGCGCGTGCTTGATGCCCAGGCTGTCCTGCCAGTTGTGGCGCATGTTGCGCATTTTCTGCAGGGGGGCCATGAGTTGCTGGGACTCATGGCGGATTTCCTGGCGATGCATTTCCATGCGAAGACGGATCAGCGTTTTGCGCATTTCCCGGCGGGAGGTGTTTTTCGGGATCTCGGTCATGCTCATGGCAACAGGCGCTCCCGGTCGTTGGCCAGCTCTTCGAGCGTGGCGTGGAAGGGCGTGGATTCATCGAACACTGCCGCTTTCAAGCGCACACCGCAGAAAGCTGCGGCCAGGCTATAGAACACGCAAAGGCAGATGATCCCCGTCAAGCGGTAGCCGGTATCCCACACCAGGATCATTACCAGCGTCGACAGCCCCACCAGCAACAGTAGGGCAAACACCAACGCCAGCCCGGCGAACAACAACAGGCTGACAGTGCGGGCTTTTTGCTCCTGCAACTCGATGCCAAACAACTCGACATGGCTGTGCAGCAAGCCCAGCACAGCGGCGCCCAGGCGTCGGGAGGTGGAACTGCTTCCTGAAGAGTGCGCGCTCGTGGATGAGCTGGATTCGCCGATAGACATGATTAGCGCCTTGTAGCCAGCAGGCCGATCAAAAAGCCTACGCCGGCAGCGATGCCGACGGACTGCCATGGGTTGGCTTGCACGTAGTCTTCGGTGGCGGTAATCGCCGCCTGACCGCGCTCGCGCAGGGAGTCTTCGGTCAGTTGCAAGGTCTCGCGGGCCTTGAGCAGGCTCTCGTGGATCTTGGTGCGCAACTCGTCGGCCTGATCGCCGGCCAGCACTGCGGTGTCGTCCAGCAACCTTTCGGTATCACTGACCAGGGTTTGAAAATCCGCCATCAGTATCTCTTGAGCAGTCTTTGCTGTTTTACCGGCCATGGTTGTCTCCGTGTGTGGCTGATCTGTACGTGTGGTTTCGAGTCGCGGCGTTCGCTGAAGGTTCACTGCAATTGTGTGGTACAGCTTTTGCTTTGCCTTGGTGCGCAGGCTGTATGGCCCGCGCTGAATATGGGCGGTCGTGGCGCAAGCCTTGAAAAACCTTACCCTAAATAACTTAAACCCGCGGAAAAACCCTGTCGGCAACGGCCGGTTGTGTTGATCGCTGCGCTAAAGCGGTTCACGCCCTCACAAGAGGGGCGAAGCCGGTGGTACCCATTTAGTGCGCCAACCTTCGGCTTGAACCGTTTTGGTGCTTTTTGCCTTGATGCAGGCCTGCCAACCTCCATGGAAAATCTGCAAAGTGCGGTGGATACACTGATCCACAGCTCCAACACCCTGTTTATCCTGATTGGTGCGGTCATGGTCCTGGCCATGCACGCAGGCTTTGCCTTCCTTGAAGTCGGCACGGTGCGCCAGAAGAATCAGGTCAACGCCTTGTCGAAAATCCTCAGCGATTTCGCCATCTCCACCCTGGCCTATTTCTTTATAGGCTATTGGATCTCATACGGTGTGAGCTTCATGCAACCGGCGGCCGTCATCAGCGCCGATCATGGCTACGGCCTGGTGAAGTTTTTCTTCCTGCTGACCTTCGCCGCGGCGATCCCGGCGATCATTTCCGGTGGCATCGCCGAACGTGCGAAGTTTGCGCCGCAGTTGTGCGCCACCGCGCTGATCGTGGCGTTTATCTATCCGTTCTTCGAAGGCATGGTGTGGAACGGCAATTTCGGTCTGCAAGCCTGGCTGCTTGCACGCTTTGGCGCCAGCTTTCACGATTTTGCCGGCTCTGTGGTGGTGCACGCCATGGGCGGCTGGCTGGCGCTGGCAGCGGTGTTGCTGTTGGGCCCGCGCAACGGACGTTATCGCGAAGGGCGCCTGGTAGCGTTTGCACCGTCGAGCATCCCGTTCCTGGCGCTGGGGTCGTGGATCCTGATCGTAGGCTGGTTCGGCTTTAACGTGATGAGCGCGCAAACCCTCAACGGGGTCAGCGGTTTGGTGGCCGTCAACTCGTTGATGGCCATGGTGGGCGGCACCGTTGCCGCGTTGGTGATTGGCCGTAATGACCCTGGGTTTCTGCACAACGGTCCCCTGGCCGGGCTGGTGGCGATCTGCGCAGGCTCCGACCTGATGCATCCGGTGGGCGCGCTGGTCACCGGTGTGGTCGCAGGCGGCTTATTTGTGTGGTGCTTTATCGCCGCCCAGGCGCGCTGGAGAATCGACGATGTGCTGGGTGTATGGCCGTTGCATGGCTTGTGTGGCGTGTGGGGCGGTATCGCCTGTGGGATCTTCGGGCAGGCCGCCCTGGGCGGGCTGGGCGGCGTCAGCTTGATCAGCCAGTTGATCGGCACCGGTCTGGGAGTGGCGGTGGCGTTTGGCGGCGGCTTGCTGGTGTACGGCGTGATCAAGCGCGTGCAAGGGCTGCGCTTGAGTCAGGAAGAGGAGTATTACGGCGCGGATTTGTCGATCCACAAGATCGGTGCAGTCAGTCAGGATTGATCGGCGCTTGTTCATCAGGATGTGGCGGCGGATAAAACCCGTGCAACAGGCGATAGCGGTTCTGCCGCACTTCATCCACCCGCGCCTGTACCTGTTGGTCCGGCAGGCCCAGCAGGATCAGGGCGTGGGAAGCGAGCATCAGGCTTGACTCAAGCAACTCGGGCACCACTTCACTGGCACCCGCGGCCTTGAGTTCAGCCAACTGGCTGTCATCGCGGGTGCGCACCAGGATCGGCACCTGGGGGTTGATCCGTCGCGCTTCCTTGAGCACCACCAGGGCGACATCGCTGTTGTCGACGGCAATCACTACCAATCGTGCTCGCTCCAGGCCAACGGCACTGAGCAAGGCACCCCGGCGGCAGTCGCCGTAATGCACGCTGCTCTCCTCGGTGGCGGCTTCCTGCACCCGCTCGGGGTCGTCATCCAGGGCAATAAATGCCTGGTGTTCACGACGTAAAAACCGCCCGATCGACTGTCCCACCCGACCATAACCGCAAATCACCGCGTGCCCGTGCAACTGAGCGTTGAGCGCGGTGATGTGCTCCAGTTGCACTTGCTGGTTGGGTTTTCGATGCAGGCGCAGGGCAATGGTCGGCGCTGCGCGCAACAGCAGCGGCGTCAACAGCATCGAGCAGAACGTGGCGGCCAATAGCAGGCCGTTGAACTCCTCCGGAATCAACCGGCTCTGCTGCATCTGCGCCATCAGCGCGAAACAGAACTCGCCACCCTGGGCCAGGGCCAGGCCGCTGCGCCAGGCGGTTTCAGTGTCGCTGCCACGCAGCTTGACCAGTACAGCCACCACGCAACCTTTGACCAGCATCAGCGCAAGGGTCAGGCCGAGGATCAACAGGCTGTGGCTGATGAACAACTGCAGATCGATCAACATGCCGATGCTGACGAAAAAAAGCCCCAGCAGAATGTCGCGAAACGGTCGAATATCCGCCTCGATCTGATGCCGATAATGACTTTCGCCCAGCAACATACCGGCCAGAAACGCGCCGAGGGCAGGGGACAGGCCGAGCAGGTGGGTGAGCCAGGCGGTGAGCAACACAATCACCAGCGCCAGCAGTACAAACAACTCCGCCGAATGGGACGCGGCGACCTCATGGAACAACCGCGGCAGCAACCAGCGGCTGGCGAACAACAGGCCGACGAACAACACCACGGTTTTGCCCAGGGTCAGCGGCAATGCCCAGTACCAGGCTTGGTCACCGGTGCCGGCAAACACCGGCACCAGAGTCAGCAGCAAGACCGCTACCACGTCCTGGAACAGCAGCACGCCTATCGCATTCTGGCCGTGGCTGCTGAAGATCTCCCCCAGGCTGGTCAACTCCTTGCTGACGATGGCCGTGGAAGACAACGCCAACCCTGCGCCCAGCAACAGCGCGATGCCCGGCGACAGGCCAAAGCCCATCAATAAGCCACCCAGCAGCACACCACAGCCCAACACTTGCAGGCTGCCCAGGCCGAAGACCACGCGGCGCAGGGCGAGCATTTTCGTCAGGGAAAACTCCAGGCCCAGGGAAAACAGCAGGAATACCACCCCCATCTCGGCCAGGTCCGGCAGGTCCTCGTTGTCGTTTACCCAGTCCAGCGCGGTCGGCCCCACCGCCAGACCCACGCACAGATAACCCAATACCGGCGGCAGTTGCAGCCGGCGAAACAGCGCAATCACCACCAGGGATGAGGCCAGAATAATCAGCAAGTTGGCAAACACAGGCATCTCCGTTGCAGGGTGGCGGGCAAAAAGCCGCGAGAATCGCTGAATCAGTTATAGGCCATGGTGACCTGGGTCAGATTTTTTGCACTGTAGGAGCGAGCTTGCTCGCGAAAAGCGTCAACGATAACGCGGGGTTCCTGAATGAACGCGGCGCGCGGGAGTTTTTCGCGAGCAAGCTCGCTCCTACAAGGGGCTTGTTGGGCTTAGAATGGAGGCCTGTTTTTTGATCGAGTCCTTTCATCATGCTTCCTGAATGCCAGCTGTTCGGCACCCTGGGTTGCCATCTATGTGAGATTGCCGAAGCCGAAATCATGCCGCTCGTCGAACACGGGTTGCTGGTGGAGTTGGTGGATATCACCGACCCCGATGACCTGACAGACGACTACGGCCTGCGGATTCCGGTGCTTCGCCGTATGGACACCGGGGCGGAACTGGACTGGCCGTTTGACACCGATCAGGTTGTCGCCTTCCTGCGCTGACGTTTATGCGATGGCGGGTTTCCCAATATTACGTTACTGTATATTCGTACAGCGATTGAATAGAGGGAACGCCCGTGGTGAATGTTGAACAATTGAAAAGCAGCGTCAATCGCATGTCCGCCGACGTGGTGCGCGACGCGGTCAACGAGCTGCGCCTCGATGGGCTGGTCACGGAAGGCAAGACGCCCTTCAACAAAGTGCATTTCAACACCTGCTTTGCGGAAATCGAAGCGCTGTTCCAGCGTGCCGGTTATCACAAGCAGCTGGATGTGGTGGGTTATCAGGGCTTGCTCTACGCGCTTTATGATCCGGGCCGTTGGGAAGCGGTGGATGTACTGCGCTGGCTCAAGGAGTTCACCGAGGCGGCCAGTGCTTCTCCGGTCCTGCGGGCACAATTGGCCAAGGCCTGAGATAGGCTCTAGGCAATCGTGCTCCATACGGGATAATGCCCGCCTGTTTTCCAGGCTTCGAGCATCTGTATGTCCACTTCCGGTTTTTCCGCCGCCCAGCACCAAGCCAGCACGTTGTATCTGCCCCCGGGCCCGTGGGCAACGGTGATCGACTGCCTGTGCGATCAATTCCCGGCCATTGGCCGTGAGCAGTGGCTGGACCGCATTGCCCGGGGGCGAGTGCTGGATATCAACGGCAGCCCGATCAGCCTGGGCCTGGCCTACAAGGAAGGCTTGTGCATCTATTACTTTCGCGAAGTACCCAACGAAAAAGTGATTCCGGTACAGGAAACCATCCTGTACGCCGATGAACACCTGGTGGTGGCGGACAAGCCGCATTTCCTGCCGGTGACTCCCGCCGGCGAGTACGTTGAGCAAACACTGCTGCGTCGCCTGATCCGGCGCCTGGACAACCCCGCCCTGGTGCCGCTGCATCGCATCGACCGGCACACGGCGGGGCTGGTGCTGTTCTCGGCCAACCCGCAAAGCCGCTCGGCGTACCAGCAACTGTTTCCCACGCGGCGTATCGACAAATTCTACGAGGCCATCGCCCCGGCCTTGCCGAACTTGAGCTTTCCCCTGGTACATAAAAGCCGCCTGGTCGATGGCGAACCGTTCTTTCGCATGCAGGAAGGGCCGGGCGCCAGCAACACCGAGACGGCCGTTGAAGTCCGCGAGAAAAACGGCGATTTATGGCGCTACGGCCTGTTCCCCGTGACCGGCAAGAAACACCAGTTGCGTGTACACATGACAGCCCTCGGGGCGAGCATCTGCAATGACCCGTTCTATCCCGAGGTGATCAAGGATGCAAAGGACGACTACGCCCACCCCCTCAAATTGCTGGCCCAGGGCGTGCGGTTTATTGACCCGGTAACTGCCCAAGAGCGCAGTTTTCGCAGCGCCATCACCCTCGACTGGTAAACGCCGCAAACAACAAGGCCCGCGCGAGGCGGGCCTTGTTGGCAAGCGTTAAGACTTACAGGTCTTTAACGGTGCGAACCTGATCTTTGTTGATACGGGTGCGCTTGCCGTCAAGCTGTTGGAATTCGTAGAAACCCGAATCTTCGTCAAACTTGGGGGTGTCGACGGCCTGGATTTCGCGACCGTCATTCAGGGTGATCACTGTTGGCGAAGCGCAACCGGCGAGGGTGGCGAGGCCCAGTGCAAGCATGAGAGCGGCGATGGTCCGTTGAGTCATGAGTTTGTCTCCGAGAAAATACTTTTAAATTGCTGACCTTGTGACGTATGGGACGTCGGCAAAGTTCCTTGTGAAAGGCTCATTCTGACACGCCAGCCCGTGGGTGCAACAGTTCGGGCGTATTAAGATTGGCCAGGCGCGGGTCATCGGCCGGGCATTCCAGGCCGACGCCACCCAGTTGCAGCAGGACCTTGCGCGGGCTGCGTTCACCCGCTTGCCAGGCCCGTTCCACCTGATCTTTCAGGCCCGTTGGGATAATGCACAGCAACGGTTCCCAGAACTCGCCATGACGCACCATGACCGGAACCCGCAGGTTGCGTTGGGCAATCTGACGCAAGTCGGCCAGCAGTCGCGCATCGATCTGCGGCACATCGCACGGCAAGATCAGCAGATGCTCGTGCCGTGCGGCGAGCAGTCCCGCGCGGATGCCGGCAAGCGGGCCGGGAAAGTCCGGGCTGTCATCGCTCACCAGTTGGTCGGCATAGGGAGCGTAGCGTTCCAGGTTGCGATTGCACGAGATGATCAGGTCATCCGTGAGCGGGCGGACCAGCCGTTGCAGGTGGGCGATCAAGGGCTGGCCTTGCCACTCCAGCAAGCCTTTGTCCTGGCCGCCCATGCGTTGGCCGCGACCACCGGCCAACAACAGGATCGAACACGGCAGGGATGAAAATTCAGGCGTCATGATGGTTGCGCTGCGGCAGGTAAACAGGGGCCTGTGATATAACATCGGGCTGTTCCTTCGACAACCGGACCGTGCCATGAAAGCCAAGGCCGATGCGCCCTTTGTACCCCTGAATATTGCTGTTTTGACCGTCAGCGACACCCGCACCCTGGACACCGACACCTCCGGCCAGGTGTTCGTCGATCGCCTGACTGCCGCCGGCCACAACCTGGCCGAGCGCGTGCTGCTCAAGGACGACCTCTACAAGATTCGCGCCCAGGTGGCCCACTGGATCGCCGAAGACGTGGTGCAAGTGGTGCTGATCACTGGCGGCACCGGTTTTACCGGCCGTGACAGCACCCCTGAAGCGGTGAGTTGCCTGCTCGACAAGCAGGTCGATGGCTTCGGCGAACTGTTCCGTCAGATCTCCGTGGCTGATATCGGCACCTCCACCGTGCAATCGCGCGCCCTGGCCGGCCTGGCCAATGGCACTCTGGTGTGCTGCCTGCCTGGCTCCACCAATGCCGTGCGCACCGGTTGGGACGGCATCCTCGCCGAGCAACTGGATAATCGCCACCGCCCGTGCAACTTCGTCCCGCATTTGAAGCAGGCCGAGCCGTGTGAATCCCGTGGATAAGCCGGGCAAAACCGGCGCACTGATGCCGGTGGAAGAGGCCTTGCAGCGGCTGCTCGTCATGGCGCAATCGGCGCCGATCCAGGGGCAGCAAACGCTGCCCCTGGCGCAGTGCGATGGCCGGGTACTGGCCCAGGACCTGATCTCGACGCTCGATCTGCCGCCGTGGCCCAACAGTGCCATGGACGGCTACGCCGTGCGTGTGGCGGACTGGACCGGCGAACCGCTGGTGGTGAGCCAGCGCATTTTCGCCGGCACGGCGCCTGAGCCGTTGGCGGACGGCACCTGCGCACGGATCTTTACCGGCGCGCCGGTGCCCGAAGGCGCAGACTGCGTGCAAATGCAGGAAAACGCCGTGGTGCACGCCGACCAGCGCGTGAGTTTCACCGAGCCGCTCCGGGAGGGCGACAACATCCGACCACAGGGCCAGGAAACCACGGTGGGTGAGTGCGTACTCAGCGCCGGAACTCGCCTGGGGCCTATCGAGTTGGGCCTGGCGGCGTCCCTGGGGCGGGATCGGCTCGACGTGGTACGCCCCCCGCGCGTGGCCGTGCTGTCTACCGGCGATGAACTGATCGAGCCAGGGTTGCCGCTGGGCCCGGGGCAGATCTACAACAGCAACCGTCGCGTGCTGTGCAGCTGGCTGGCGCGCATGGGCTGTGAAGTGATCGATGCCGGGATTCTGCCGGATGATCTGGAACAGACTCGCACGTGTCTGGCGGGTCTGGGCAGCGTTGACCTGATTCTGTCTACCGGCGGTGTGTCGGTGGGCGAAGCGGACTTCCTTGGCATTGCCCTGCGTGAAGAGGGCGAACTGGCGCTGTGGAAGCTGGCGATCAAGCCGGGCAAACCGCTGACCTTCGGGCATTTTCGTGGCGTGCCGGTGATCGGCCTGCCGGGTAACCCGGCCTCGACGCTGGTGACCTTTGCACTGTTGGCGCGCCCGTACCTGCTGCGCCGCCAAGGCGTTGCGCAGGTGGAACCGCTGCGTTTCGAGGTGTCGGCAGGCTTCGACTGGCCCAAGCCTGGCAATCGCCGCGAATACCTGCGCGGGCGTATCGAGCAGGGCAAGGCGATTATCTATCGCAACCAGAGCTCCGGGGTGCTGCGCAGTGCGGCGTGGGCCGAAGGGTTTGTGGAGGTGATGGAAGGGACCACATTGGCCGTTGGCGACCGGGTCAATTTCATTCCCCTGAGCGAAGTCTTGAACTGAACACAGATCAAAAATGTGGCTGGCTCCAAAGGGGCAGGGGCCAGCACTAACCCCTGTAGGAGCGAGCTTGCTCGCGAAAAAAACCTGGGCGCCGCGGTTATTCAGAAAACACGCGTCATCGTTGAGGTTTTTCGCGAGCAAGCTCGCTCCTACAGAGGGCTATTCAGTAATCGTCGCCACGCTCAGTGACATCCCGCTCCACCGGCCCCGCATCCGGGTCGTAGCCCACCGGGAACTTGCCTTTCAACGTCCATGCAAACGCGATGATCTCGGCGATCGTGCGGTACAACTCTTCAGGAATACTGTCCCCCAGTTCCATGCGCGCCAGCAGCTTCACCAGCTCGGCGTTTTCATAGATCGGCACTTCGTTTTCCCGTGCCAGTTTGAGGATGGCTTCGGCCAGGGCGTCATCGCCCTTGGCGGTCAGGGTGGGGGCCTGTTGGCCGTCGTACTTGAGGGCGATGGCCTGGCGAGGTGGGGCGGCGTTCTTCATGCAGTTTCATCCACCCAGCGTTGTTCCAATCCGGTTTTTGGCCCGCGTGGCGGGGTGCCCAGGTGGCAATCCAGGTCGCCGACGTTAAGCCCGGATGACACCAGGCGCTCGCGCAGGCTGCCCAAGTGGCTTTCGATCAGGCTGGCGGTGAAAGGGCGACTGGCCCACAACTGGCTGGACAGTTTGCCCTGGGACAGTTGCGCCTGAACTTGCAACGGCCCCAGCGGCTCCATGTCGAAGGCCAGTTCGACGCGCCAAAGCATCTGTTTCGGGTCCTTTTTATCCTTGCGCTCGGGCTGGTCCTTATCGGGCGCCGGTTCCTCGCGCTGAAACTTGACCTGCAACGGCACGATGTCCTGCAGAGTGCGCATGGGGATTTCCAACTGCCAGGTGGTTTGCAGGCGGCCATCGGCGGTGGTGCCGGTCTGTTCCAGGCTCGACAGTTGATGGCTCTGCAAGCGCGAGATCGCCCCGGCGGCCAGGCGCAGCAGGTTTTCCAGATCGCCTTCGCCTTCCAGTTTCGCCATCAGCCGCTCCGGCAGCGGGAAACCGGCGGGTATCTGCCGAGCGCCGACCTGGCCGAGGGTGTTCAACGGGCTGCGCACAAAGTGCGGCAGCACCTGAGCCAGAGTATTGGCGGCGAGGATCGCGTTCAGGTTGGTGTTGGCGGGCAGGGCGGGCAGCAGGTCCGCGACCAGGCGCAACAGTGCGCCTTTCATGTCCAGCGGTGGTATTTGCGGGTTCTGCCCGGCGAGTAATTTGGCTTCCAGGAAGGCGCCACTGTTTTGCACCACTTGCGCCAGTACCTTGGGATTGCTGACTTGCGCCAGATCGGGCAAGGCCGCCAATAAACGCTCGGCAGCGCCCCGCAGTTCGGCCGAGGTACTGTCGCCACGGGGCAGGTTCTGCAGAGCGGAGAACACCGCATCCAGCGAGCCTTGGCGGCTTTGCTGGGTGGCCAGTTGCTGCGTCACGGCCAGTTGGTCTTTCAACCCGCTCAGCGGCACAAAGTTCAGGGTTTGCGCGTTCTGCACCACGGCACTGAGCAAGCTGCCGACCCGCAGGGGTTGAGGGCTTTCCAACGTCAGCGTGGTACCGGCCAGGGCGTTATTGAGCACACTCACCAGTGAGCGATAGATCGCTGGTTGCGCGGTGCCTTGAGGCAGCATCTGAGTGGTCAGCACCTTGGCTTGCAGCAGCGTGCCCACCGGCATTTGGGTGGTGTCCAGGCGGGTGAGGGCGGCCACGTTGGCACTCATCGCTTGCTGCAAGCTGATGGCCAGGTTGCCCGCAGGCGTTTGGCTCACTGCCACATTGCTGCCCAGCGGCAGGGGCTGGGCACTGCTGGCCTGTACCAGGGTCTGGCGGCCGCCTGCGAGGGTCAGCTTGAGCAATAACTGAAAGGCTTCGCCGCCTTGTTTAAGTGCGATGACCTCGGCGTTTACAGTTTTCCCGGGGTCGATCAACCCGGCCTGCGGCTCCAGCAGTTTGAGCAACGCGCCGGCCCCGGACAGTGGAGCAGGCCCGGGCGCGGAGGTGGGTGGCAGTGGGGGAAGATTGATCTCACCGGTCATCGTGCGCATCGTCTCTGGGGAAATTGCCCTCTTTAGAGTAGGGCATCGCATGTATAATGCCGCCCGTCTGCAAAGAGAGCGGTAAAAACCTCACAACTATTTGATCCAGCTCTCTAAAATCGGTCGCCAAAGTCGTTATTGTGCATCTCTCTATAACGGCCGCTGCACCGCCGACTTGAACCGTAAAGGCCCGCGATCTCTTGACCAGCCCTCTTCTTGAAGCCGTAGCGCTTGCCTGTGAACGCGACCTGCGCCTGTTGTTCGAGCAACTCGACTTGCGGCTGGCGGGTGGCGACATGGTGCAAATCAGCGGCCCCAATGGCAGCGGCAAGACCAGTCTGCTGCGCCTGCTGGCCGGTTTGATGCAGCCCACGGCGGGTGTTGTTCGGCTCAACGGCAAACCCTTGCACGAACAGCGTACCGAGCTGGCGCGCAACCTGATCTGGATCGGCCACGCCGCCGGTATCAAGGATGTTCTCACCGCTGAAGAAAACCTCAGCTGGCTCAGCGCCCTGCATCACCCTGCTACCCGCGAGGCCATCTGGCAGGCCCTGGCCGCCGTTGGCCTCAAGGGTTTTGAAGATGTGCCCTGCCACACGTTGTCCGCCGGCCAGCAGCGCCGCGTGGCCCTGGCGCGTTTGTACCTGCCCGGCCCGCCGCTGTGGATTCTCGACGAACCCTTCACCGCGCTCGACAAACAAGGCGTAGCCCAACTCGAAGAACACCTGGCCCGGCACTGCGAGCAGGGCGGCCTGGTGGTGCTCACTACCCATCACACCCTGGCGCGCAAGCCTGGTGGTTACCGGGAGCTGGATCTGGGGCGGTGGTCGGCATGAGTGTGTTTGCCTTGTTGGTGGCCCGTGAAGCGCGGCTGTTGTGCCGTCGCCCGGCTGAACTGGCCAACCCGCTGGTGTTCTTTGCGATCGTGATCGCGCTGTTCCCGTTGGCGGTCGGCCCGGAGACTAAACTGTTGCAAACCTTGTCCCCAGGGCTGGTGTGGGTAGCGGCGCTTTTATCGGTGCTGCTCTCGCTGGACGGGCTGTTTCGCAGTGATTTCGAAGACGGTTCCCTGGAACAGTGGGTCCTTTCGTCGCACCCCCTGCCACTTCTGGTACTGGCCAAGGTACTGGCACACTGGGCTTTTTCCGGCTTGGCGCTAGTCTTGCTCTCGCCGCTGCTGGCGATGATGCTGGGTTTGCCTGTTCAATGCCTGCCCGTGTTGCTGGTGTCCTTGTTACTCGGTACGCCGGTGCTCAGCCTGTTGGGGGCGGTGGGCGCAGCGTTGACCGTCGGCTTGAAACGGGGTGGCCTGTTGCTGGCCCTGTTGATTCTGCCTTTGTATATCCCGGTGTTGATCCTGGGCAGCGGCGCTTTGCAAGCCGCGCTTATGGGGATGCCGGCGACCGGTTACCTCTTGTGGCTTGGTAGCCTGACCGCCCTGGCGGTAACCCTGACACCCTTTGCTATAGCCGCCGGCCTGAAAATCAGCGTCGGTGAATAATGAGGTCTGACTCGGCGTTAATGACGTTGAGTCAGTAAAGACCCTAAGCTTTTCGCCACGACGAAAAGCACCCGTGATGGAAACTGCAATGAACTGGACCTGGTTTCACAAGCTCGGCTCGCCCAAATGGTTTTATGGCATCAGTGGCAAGCTGCTGCCATGGTTGAGCATCGCCGCCGTGTTGCTGATCGGCATCGGCCTGGTCTGGGGCCTGGCCTTCGCGCCGCCGGACTACCAGCAAGGCAACAGCTTTCGCATCATTTATATCCACGTCCCTGCTGCGATGCTGGCCCAGTCCTGCTACGTGATGCTGGCGGTGTGCGGCATCGTCGGCCTGGTGTGGAAGATGAAACTGGCCGACGTGGCCCTGCAATGCGCGGCGCCCATCGGTGCGTGGATGACCGCCGTGGCGCTGGTCACCGGGGCGATCTGGGGCAAGCCGACCTGGGGCTCATGGTGGGTGTGGGATGCACGCCTGACCTCGATGCTGATCCTGCTGTTCCTGTATTTCGGCCTGATTGCCCTGGGCAACGCCATCAGCAACCGTGACAGCGCCGCCAAGGCCTGCGCGGTGCTGGCGATTGTCGGCGTGATCAACATCCCGATCATCAAGTACTCGGTGGAGTGGTGGAACACCCTGCACCAGGGCGCCACCTTCACCCTCACCGAGAAACCGGCGATGCCCGTTGAAATGTGGGCGCCGTTGCTACTGATGGTGCTGGGCTTCTACTGTTTCTTCGGCGCCGTACTGCTGCTGCGTATGCGTCTTGAGGTGCTCAAGCGTGAAGCCCGTACCAGTTGGGTGAAAGCCGAAGTGCAAGACTGCCTGGGAGCACGTGGATGAGTTTTGCTTCTTTCAGTGATTTTCTCGCCATGGGCCACCACGGCCTGTATGTCTGGACGGCCTATGGCATCTGCCTGGCGGTGCTGGCCCTCAACGTCGCCGCGCCGATCCTGGCCCGCAAGCGTTACCTGCAACAAGAGGCGCGACGTCTGCGCCGGGAGACCGAAAAGTGAATCCGCTGCGTAGAAAGCGTCTGTTGATCATCCTTGCCATCCTGGTCGGCGTCGGCATTGCCGTGGGCCTGGCCTTGAGCGCTCTGCAGCAGAACATCAATCTGTTCTACACCCCAACCCAGATCGCCAACGGCGAAGCCCCGCTGGATACGCGCATCCGCGCCGGCGGCATGGTAGAGCAGGGCTCGTTGAAACGTTCCGGCGATTCTCTGGACGTGACCTTCGTGGTCACCGACTTCAACAAGGCCGTGACCATTACCTACCGCGGCATCCTCCCGGACCTGTTCCGCGAAGGCCAGGGCATCGTCGCCCTGGGCAAACTCAACGCTGACGGTGTGGTAGTGGCGGACGAAGTGCTGGCCAAGCACGATGAAAAATACATGCCGCCCGAGGTCACCAAGGCCTTGAAAGACAGCGGCCAATCCGCGCCGGCAACTCCAGCCAAGGAGGGCTAAGTGATGACGTCCGCATTGTTTATTCCTGAGTTGGGCCAACTGGCGATGATCCTCGCCCTGTGCTTTGCCGTGGTCCAGGCCATTGTTCCGTTGCTCGGCGCCTGGCGCGGCGACCGTTTGTGGATGAGCCTGGCGCAGCCGGCCGCCTGGGGCCAGTTTGCCTTCCTGCTGTTTGCCTTCGGTTGCCTGACCTACGCCTTCATGACCGACGACTTTTCCGTCGCCTACGTCGCGAACAACTCCAACAGCGCGTTGCCCTGGTACTACAAGTTCAGTGCGGTGTGGGGCGCCCACGAAGGTTCGTTGCTGTTGTGGGCGCTGATCCTCGGCGGCTGGACCTTTGCCGTGTCGGTGTTCTCGCGCCAATTGCCGCAAGTGATGCTCGCGCGCGTACTGGCGGTGATGGGCATGATCAGCATCGGCTTCCTGCTGTTTCTGATCATGACCTCCAACCCGTTCAGCCGCATCCTGCCGCAGATCCCGGCAGACGGGCATGACCTCAACCCGCTGTTGCAGGATATCGGCCTGATCGTGCACCCGCCGATGCTCTACATGGGGTACGTGGGCTTTTCGGTGGCCTTTGCGTTTGCCATCGCTGCCTTGCTCGGCGGCCGCCTGGATGCGGCGTGGGCACGCTGGTCGCGGCCTTGGACCATCGTTGCCTGGGCCTTCCTTGGTATCGGTATCACCCTGGGCTCGTGGTGGGCCTACTACGAACTCGGCTGGGGTGGCTGGTGGTTCTGGGACCCGGTGGAAAACGCGTCCTTCATGCCCTGGTTGGTGGGCACGGCGCTGATTCACTCCCTGGCAGTGACTGAAAAGCGTGGCGTCTTTAAAAGCTGGACGGTACTGCTCGCCATCGCCGCGTTTTCCCTCAGCCTGCTTGGCACGTTCCTGGTGCGTTCGGGCGTGCTGACATCGGTGCATGCCTTTGCGTCGGATCCTGAACGCGGTGTGTTCATATTGATCTTCCTGCTGTTTGTGGTCGGCGGTTCCCTGACCCTGTTCGCCCTGCGTGCTCCGGTGGTCAAGAGCCAGGTCGGTTTCAATCTGTGGTCGCGAGAGACCCTGTTGCTGGGCAATAACCTGGTACTGGTGGTGGCTGCATCAATGATCCTGCTCGGCACCCTCTACCCGCTGGTGCTGGATGCCTTGAGCGGCGCCAAGCTGTCCGTGGGCCCGCCATACTTCAACGCGTTGTTCATCCCGTTGATGGGCCTGTTGATGGTGGTGATGGCGATCGGCGTGCTGGTGCGCTGGAAAGACACCCCGGTGAAATGGCTGGCCGGCATGTTGATGCCGGTGCTGCTGGGCAGCGTGGCCCTGGCAGTGATCGCCGGGTTCGCCTACGGCGACTTCAATTGGGCGGTACTCGCCACGTTCCTGCTGGCGGCCTGGGTGTTGCTGGCCGGCGTGCGGGACATCGTCGACAAGACGCGCCACAAAGGCCTGATCAAAGGCTTGCCCACCCTGACCCGCAGTTACTGGGGCATGCAGATCGCTCACATTGGCATCGCCGTGTGCGCTTTGGGCGTAGTGCTCTCCAGCCAGAACAGCGCCGAGCGCGACCTGCGCCTGGCGCCGGGTGAGTCCATGGACCTGGCCGGTTACCACTTCATCTTCGAAGGTGCCAAGCACTTTGAAGGGCCGAACTTCACCTCCGACAAAGGCACCGTGCGCGTAGTGCGCAATGGCAAGGAAATCGCCGTATTGCACCCTGAAAAGCGCCTGTACACCGTGCAAAGTTCAATGATGACCGAAGCCGGTATCGACGCCGGTTTCACCCGTGACCTGTATGTGGCGCTGGGTGAACCGTTGGGCGACGGCGCCTGGGCGGTGCGGGTGCATGTCAAACCCTTCGTGCGCTGGATCTGGTTCGGCGGGTTGCTCACAGGCTTTGGCGGTTTGCTCGCCGCGCTGGACCGTCGTTATCGGGTCAAGGTCAAGAGCCGGGTGCGTGAAGCACTGGGCCTTTCGGGAGCTGCGGTATGAAGCGTTGGTTGATGGTGGTGCCGCTGGCGTTGTTCCTGCTGATGGCGGTGTTCCTGTATCGCGGGCTGTACCTGGACCCGGCCGAGTTACCCTCGGCGATGATCGGCAAGCCGTTTCCCGCGTTCAATCTGCCGACGGTACAGGGTGACAAGACCCTGACCCAGGCCGACCTGCAGGGTAAACCGGCGCTGGTCAACGTATGGGCCACCTGGTGCATCTCTTGCCGCGTCGAACACCCGGTGCTGAACAAACTGGCCGAGAAGGGCGTGGTGATCTACGGCATCAACTACAAGGACGACAACGCGGCGGCCTTGAAATGGCTGGCCGAGTTTCATAACCCTTACCAGTTGGATATCCGTGATGAGGACGGCAACCTGGGGTTGAACCTGGGTGTCTACGGCGCGCCGGAAACCTTCTTCATCGATGCCAAGGGTGTGATCCGCGACAAGTTCGTCGGTGTGATCGACGAGGTGGTATGGCGTGAGCAACTGGCCGCCAAGTACCAGGCTCTGGTCGATGAGGCCAAGCCATGAAGCGTTGGTTGACCGCTGCGGTTTTAGCCCTGGGTCTGGCCGGTGTGGCCCATGCCGCCATCGACACCTATGAATTTGCCAACGACGCCGAGCGTGAGCGCTTTCGCGACCTGACCAAGGAGCTGCGCTGCCCCAAGTGCCAGAACCAGGACATCGCCGACTCCAACGCACCCATCGCCGCCGACCTGCGCAAAGAGATTTTCCGCATGTTGGGGGAGGGCAAGGACAACCAGCAGATCATCGACTTTATGGTCGATCGCTACGGTGATTTCGTGCGCTACAAACCGGCCCTTACCGGCAAGACCGCGCTGCTCTGGTTCGGCCCCGCAGGGCTGCTGCTAGCCGGCGTTGTGGTCATGGCCGTGATCGTGCGCCGTCGCCGCGCCGCGCCGACTGATGGCTCCGACGCGCTGTCCCCTGAAGAGCGTAAACGCCTCGACCAATTGCTGGACACCAAGACTGATGATTGATTTCTGGCTCGCAGCCGGCTTGCTGCTTCTGATTGCCCTGAGTTTCCTGTTGATCCCTGTACTGCGTGGTCGTCGCGCCCAGCGTGAAGAGGATCGCACTGCGCTGAACGTGGCGCTGTATCAAGAACGCGTCGCCGAGCTGCAAGTGCAGCAGGACGAAGGTGTATTGAACGCCGTGCAACTGGATACGGGCCGCGCTGAAGCGGCCCGTGAGTTGCTGGCCGATACCGAGGGCGTGGAAAAGCCCCGTGAATCGCGCCTGGGCAAACCGCTGCCGTTTCTGGCGGCGTTTCTGGTGCCCGTGCTTGGCGTTGCGCTGTACCTGCACTATGGCGCGAGCGACAAGGTCGAACTGACCCGTGAATTCTCCCAGCCGCCCGTGTCCATGGCCGACATGACCCAGCGCCTGGAGCGCGCCGCGGCGGCCCAGCCGGATTCGGCCGAAGGCCTGTACTTCCTCGGTCGCGCCTACATGGCTCAGGACCGCCCAGCCGATGCCGCCAAAGTCTTCGAGCGTACCGTGGCCCTGGCCGGGCGCCAGCCGGAACTGCTCGGCCAGTGGGCTCAGGCGCAGTATTTTGCCGACAACAAACAATGGTCACCCAAGGTCCAGGCTCTGACCGACGAAGCCTTGAAGCTCGATCCCAAGGAAGTCACCAGCCTTGGTCTGCTCGGTATCGCCGCCTTTGAAGGCCAGCGTTATCAGCAAGCCATCGACTACTGGAACCGTCTGTTGGCGCAACTGCCGCCCCAGGACAATTCCCGTATCGCGCTGCAAGGCGGGATTGATCGCGCAGCGGAGAAGCTCAAGGAGAGCGGTGGCAGCGTCGTGCAGGCGCCCAAGGCACTGCTCAAAGTGCGGGTGGATGTCTCCGCCCAGGTCAAGGCCAAAGCCCTGCCCACCGACAGCGTGTTCATCTTTGCCCGTGCCGTAAACGGCCCGCCGGCGCCACTGGCGGCCAAGCGCGTGACGGTCGGTGCGTTACCGGTCACTGTAGAACTGGGTGATGCCGACGCGATGATGCCGCAGTTGAAACTGTCCAACTTCCCCGAAGTCCAACTGGTTGCGCGCATATCCCGGGCCGGTCAGCCGACCACTGGCGAATGGATCGGCCGCAGCCAACCGCTGGCCAGCAGCACCACTGCGCTGCAGCAATTGACCATCGACACTCCGGACAAGTCATTCTGAGGAAACGCCCATGACCGCATTTGCACGCATCACCCTGCTCAGCCTGGTACTCGGCCTGAGTGCTTGTGCGGTCCATCGGCCACCTCCGGCGCCCACCGGCCCAACCATCCCGCCATCGGGCCCGTCGACCCAGCCAAGCACCAAGCCTTCCGGCCCGGTGACCCCGCCGCCCAAGCCACTGCCAAGCAAGTCCCCTACCTTCGCTCCACCACCGGGTGCTGCCAGCCACTGGGACGGCAAGATGCAGGTGTATGTACTGGACGACCAGCCCGACACCTTCTACCGCCAGCGCACCTACTACCGCTGGAGCAACGGCTGGAGCCGCTCCATCAGCCCCAACGGGCCCTGGGAAGAAACCAATGTGCAAGGCGTGCCGCCGGGGTTGAGCAAGCAATACGCGCAATGACAAAAGGCGACCTGAGGTCGCCTTTTTCATACCTGTGAAATGCATTCTTCCAAACCCGAGAGGGCAATGTGGGAGGGTGCTTGCTCCCGATAGCATTGGGTCAGATCAATGATCTGCTGAATGTTATTGCGCCATCGGGAGCAAGCCGCCTCACACAGTAGATCTGTGCGTCATCAAGTCACTGGACACTCTCGATTCAGCGCCTCATCCACCAACAACTGCGCAATCTCAATCATTTGGACCACGGCCAGCACCTGCTTGCGGCCTGAACCTTCCAGATGCTCGGCACAGTCGTACGCGCACACAGTCGCCGACTCAAGCATTTCGCTGGCATTGCTCAAAGCCGCTTCGGTGTTGAGACCGGGTCGGACGGTGAAGATAAGGTTGGGTGGAGTTTGTGGTGCAGCATTCGAGGTGGATGGCGGGGGATTTGGAGTAGCTTTTTTCATGCAGTAAATCTCCATTCAGTTGGAGCTCACCGCGTCTGCGACCAAGCAGAAGGGTGGCGAGCTGTACGCAGGTTGGTCGACCAGGGAATGGAAACCCGGCAGGGCCCTAAGCCCTCCCGCGCACGGCTCGCCATAACGCGAACACAATAATGCCGCTTGCGCGGCACTGTGCGCCATTCTAACCCAGGCGACCAAGCCTGACCGCTGATGAGCAGCGATTGCGAGAGGCTAACGGTGTGTTATAGCGACTGCAAGCCATAGAGATCGTAGGAAAGTTCCTGTGCGGATCACAGGTATTCTTCCAAACCCGAGAGGGCAATGCGGGAGGGTGCGCGGCAGGGTCCACATCCGGTAATGTGGCGGCCGCCGGCCTGGCTGGCAAAAAATTGCTGGATATACTTTCCTGTGACCCTTATCTGGCGCAGGCCAGTCGCTGCGAAGAGTTACCGGGGCGCAACAAGTCTGGAACAAGCCAAGAGGATTTTTGATGACGGGCAGGTTGATCTATCTCATCGGGCCATCGGGTTCAGGCAAGGACAGCCTGCTGGAGGCTGCACGCTTGCGCTTGCAGGCGCGTGGTTGTCGCATGGTGCGCCGGGTGATCACACGCTCGGCGGAGTCGGTGGGCGAAGCGGCGCAAGGGGTGAGCCCGCAGGCGTTTGCGCGGATGGACGCCGAGGGCGCGTTTGCCTTGAGCTGGCAGGCCAACGGCTTGTCGTATGGCATCCCCAGGGAAATCGACGACTGGCTGGCTGCGGGGGACGATGTGCTGGTCAACGGCTCTCGCGCTCACCTGGCGCAGGCCCGTGAGCGTTACCCCACGTCGCTGGTATTGCTACTGACGGTCGATCAAGCCGTGTTGCGTCAACGTCTGCTCGCACGCGGACGTGAGTCGTTGGCGGACATCGAAGAGCGCTTGGCGCGCAACGCGCGATTTACCGCCGAGTTGATTGCCGGAAACGGCGCGGGCTTGTTCGTGCTGGATAACTCAGGCCCTCTGGAACACACCGTCGAGCGCCTGCTGTGTTGCCTGGATCACGAATGCTCGTGAGCCTCGCGGGTAGTGCGCGGCATGTCGCGGTAGGGCAGGGCATCCCATTTATGTAAGGCGTGGCCATGCTCAACTATCGGATCAGAACACAGGCGTTCAGCTTTTTTTCTTTGGGATGTTTGAGTGGGTTTCTTGATGTTTGAGGCTCAACTGTTGACCCATTTAATTTAATTAGTTTCAATATTTTTCTTTTTTGATTATCAGGGTTCCGTGCTTATTGATATGTACGAGTGTGTCGCGCTAATGAAAACTTGTACGATTTTTTTGCTGGCGTGTTTATCGCGTGTTATTGTAATTAAATAGCAGTAGTGAAGGTGTTTTAAATATGGGACTTTTATCGGGCTGGCAACGGATCAGTCAGTGTCGGTAATTCATACATGGACGGGTAACTCTTCACTGTTGAGAGTATCAATACACGATGCATATCCCTTCCAGGCATTCTGCCCCCGAGCAGTCCCCAGCGACGTCGCATTTCAATTTATCCAGCGCCGAGCGCAATATTCTGAGCTGGGCGAATAATAAAAGAAGCTTTACCACGGATCAGGCGGCCAAACATATTACGCGCAAGGGGCACAAGTTTCATGACCTTAATAGAGATGGAAAAGTTGTAGTGAGTTTCAACTTTGCAGGCGGCTTCAACGCTGCTCAGAAAGCGTGCGCCAGACAAGCCCTGAAATACTGGGAGGATGTAGCCAATATCAAATTTGTAGAAGGCGGATCGAACACCGACGGCACGATCAGCATCAGGGGTATAGGGGGAACGTCAGGCGTGGCGGGGCTACCTAACCAGCATTACAACAAAGTGGAGGCCAGGATCGGCACCAGTGGTGCACACAACCCGACAATGAACAGCCATTTCCTCGGGTTGTTGATCCATGAGTTGGGCCACACCCTGGGGTTGAGTCATCCGGGCGGATACAATGGCTCGGGCACCTACTCCCGCTCTGCCGAATATGCACAGGACACCAAGGCACGCAGTGTCATGAGTTATTGGTCGGAGACTTATCAGCCAGGGCATAACTTTGCCGGGCAAAGCCCGGTGGCGCCAATGATGGATGATATTGCCGCTGCCCAGCAGCTTTACGGCGCGAATACAAACACCCGCAATACCGATACCACCTACGGCTTCAACTCCAACACCGGCCGGGACTTTTATAGCCTCAAGCACGGAAGTGACAAGCCGATTTTCACCGTTTGGGACGGCGGTGGTACCGACACGCTCGACTTCTCCGGGTTCACCCAGAACCAAACCATCAACCTCAAGGCCGAGACATTTTCGGATGTAGGTGGCTTGCGGGGGAATGTGTCGATTGCCAAGGGGGTGAGCGTGGAAAATGCCATTGGTGGCTTGGGCGACGATACCTTGATGGGCAACGAAGGGAATAATCGCCTCACGGGCGGCCGGGGCGCGGATAGGCTGCACGGCGGGGCCGGGGCGGACACGTTTGTCTATCAGCGCGTCAGCGATTCGACGCCGCACAATCCCGATATCATCCAGGATTTCCAAAGCGGGATCGACAAGATTGACCTGACCGGAGTGCTTGGGGCGGTGGGGCTCAAGTCGTTGAGCTTTGCCGATCAATTCAGCGGTAGTGCAGGTGCGGCCGTGCTTGGCCGCGATCCCAAAACTGGCCGTTACACCCTGGCGGTGGATACGACAGGCAATGGTACGGCGGACCTGTTGGTGGTCAGCCAACACCCGATAAAACAGACGGATGTGATTTGGAACAATCAGTCGCCAGCGGTGATTGCGCCTTCTGATACCACCCTTACTCCTGTTTCCGACCCGCCCGTGGCTACCGTTCTGCCTCCCGACTCAGATACGGATCCAAACACGCCTACAGACACGCCTACAGACACGGATCCGGGGCCTGGGTCCGAGCCGTCAATCTGGCCTGGAATGGGGGTTATCAAGAAAGTGGCTTCGGTTTTCAAACGTATGCTGAACGGAGTGTTCTCGATCTTCAGGTAGAACAATACTGTTAATGAATAACCCGTGGCTCGGTAGGGTTGTGAGAGGTCACTGTTTGAAATACATAGGTCTGGATTATTTGGTTGTATGTTGATGTGTCGGTTGGATGATGTTTTCTTAGGTTCTATTCTCTGTGGTGCGTACGTTTTAGTTTGAAATAAATAGGCTGTTGTGAGGTTTTTTTGTTTGTGCGAATTTAGCCGCGCCTTAATCGTGTGAGCGTATGTTTTGTACGTGTATTCCAGTCATGCGATGGATGGTAATTATTTGAGCTGATATATAATTTGGAGAGTATTGAATTATGAATGTATATGGTTCTGGTGTGGGTTCGCAGATGTATAACACTTCAGCATTCCCCAGCTTCCCGCCGCAGGGTGCGGCTGGCGAAGCGACGATGTCCAGATATTCCGGCGAGCGCACCGTACACTATCGCGGTTATTCATCCTCTGCTGGGCGCTTCTCGGAATTCAAGGAGGTCGAGAGCCGAGCGCCAGGCAATAACGGAGTGCCGCCCCTGCCGTTCTTCAGAAACGAACAAACTCGGGAATTCACCCATCATTCCTGGATGAGCGAAGCCTCCAGGAACACCGTTAGCAAGTTCACAGATTATTACGGAAAACCTAGGCAGGTTTTCAAGGGTCGCGACGAATGCGTCGAACCTTACCCACTTGGGCAATTAGAGCCACGGCCAAATGCGAGACCATTGGTTCAGGCACGCCCGACACCAGAGGCAACGGCCTATGTAAAGCCCGTGCTGAATGAAGTGTCTACGCAGTATTTTCCGGGGGATACCGTGTATGGCTTCAATTCAAATACCCGAAATCCCGATATGTCGTTCACCTCGACCTATGACACACCGTGGTTCAGGGTTGAGGATATACAGGGTAACGATACATTGGACTTCTCCGGGTTCAGGCAGCATCAAGTCATAAACCTGGGGGCTGGTACCTGTTCCAGCGTGGGTGGGCTGGTTAATAATGTTCAGGTCAGCATTGGATCGGTCATTGAAAATGCTATCGGCGGTTCAGGCGATGATCGGATCCTGGGCAATGCATCCAACAATGTACTGACCGGTGGTGAGGGCGCGGATATATTAAGCGGCGGTGGTGGGAGCAATACCTTCAAATATAATACGGCGTCGGATTCTACCTTCGCGAAGGCTGACCTGCTGACGGATTTCAAGGCCGGTTGGGACAAGATCGATTTAAGGGGTATGGCTGCGACGGCCGGCGTCGAGTTGAACCTCGTGACCAGGTTCACGGGCCGACCTGGCGATACCATTATTAAATTCAACCAGCAGAGCGGACGCTATTACCTTGCGGTTGACCTCTCGGGTGATCAAAGAAGTGACTTTCTGATAAAGAGCACTCGGCCTTTCGGCCCGCGAGACGTAATGGGATGGCATAACATGCCTATTCAGGCGTGAACGATGTGAACCCATACCCGCGTTGCTAGGGTTCTATGCGGTAGACAATCATTTTTCACTTTTATCTACAGGCTTGAAACGCGGGTGACGTCGCGTTCAAGTCTGTTTTTTTTGCCTTGCAGTATCAAGGCATATGCTCATGCGCTCGTCAGGCCATCAGAGCCTGATGCATTCTCTCCGCTCGCTTGGCAGCGTCTTCGCCATCTATAGGGTTCTCCTCACTGCCTGACGTTCTACAAGCGACCGGATATTGGGTTGTAAGATCGTTCACTCACGGATGTACATAACGTTATGGTTATTAGGCAGAAATAATACTTAAAGATCATAAGTGTGGGAATTTCGTTAACGCTGCGTGCTGAGGCGTTTTCGCTGTACACCGAACGATAGAGTAGAAGTGGCTGAGTAATCGACTTGAGGGTGGGGGGTGTTATCTAATTGTGAGTAATAGTCTGACAACATTTCAACGTCTGTTTTGTTTTTGGTTTTTTATTTTCAATAAGATCAGCAGGTTGCGATGAGGTCTAAAAGACATCATGTGCTTGTATGATTTCCATTTTTTTCAGTTGTACGTTCAAAGTGTGTTCAGGCTTTAGAGTGTGTCGGCGTGAATTAATTTGCGCGTGGTGTGAATGAGAGTGATGTGAGAACTTAGCGATGTACCGACGACTGACACCGTTTCTGTTCGCGGTATTTAGTCTTTCGGGTGTGGCGATTGTTACTTTGAATTTGGTTGTATGAGGGATTTGGCTTATGAGCTCGTTAATAGCGCCAGCTGCTCAAGTCGGTGTTTATGAAAAACTTGATCCCAGTCGTCATGTTAGTTTTGCCAGGGCCGTTGATGGGCCTGGCGAGGGGTATACTTTACACAGTAAGAAGAGGGAGTTAACGACGGAGCAGGCCGGTAAACAAATCGCTCGACATGGTCAACGTTTTAGTGATCGCAACAACGATAAAAAAATCGATTTGTCGTATCGTATTTCCAAGGGCTTCACTGCGCAGCAGGCGGATCATGCCAGGCAGGCCATGCAGTCTTGGGCGGATGTCGCCAATGTGACCCTCGCTGAAAATCCACAATACGCTGACGGCCACATAGATATCAATGATATGCCTGGAACGTCGAAGGGTGAGGCCTCTTTGCCCAACAAGTATGTAAGTCATGTGCTTGCAAATATTGGAACGGCGAATACAGAGGAGAATCCCAAAATCGGGAGTTTTTTCCGCACAATGCTTGTCCATGAAATAGGGCACACTCTCGGCCTGACTCATCCTGGTGATTATGATGGTTCTGCCGACTATGGGCGTGACGCAGTGTATGCGGGAGATACCAAGGCGCGCTCGGTGCTGAGTTATTTCTCGGAGAAAAATCAGCCCGGACACGATTTCAACTCAAAGCTACCTTCTGTACCGTTGATGGATGATATTGCCGCCATCCAGCAGGTATACGGGGCAAATACCAAAACCCGTAATACCGATACGACCTATGGGTTCAACTCCAATACCAACCGCGAAGCATTGAGTCTGAAGGGGGCGAACGACAGTCCTATCTTCTGCGTGTGGGATGGCGGTGGGAACGACACATTGGATTTCTCCGGGTTTGCACAGGACCAGAAGATCAATCTCAATGCGGAGTCATTTTCAGATGTTGGAGCGTTGAAGGGGAATGTCTCTATCGCCAAGGGCGTTGTACTTGAAAACGCAGTGGGGGGTTACGGCAATGACGCCCTGGAAGGTAATGAGGTCGCTAATCGCCTCAAAGGCGGCGGTGGAGCGGACAGATTACGCGGGGGCGGTGGAGGGGACACTTTCGTTTATGACCGGGCAAGTGAATCAACCCCGGACAATCCCGACGTCATTCTGGATTTTGAGAGCGGCGCAGACAAGATTGATCTCTCGGGTATCCTGAAAGCGTCAGGCATTAGTGCGCCAAAGGTTGTCGATCATTTAAGCGGCCATCCAGGCCAAGTCGTGCTCAAGTACGACGAGGGCAGTGGCGAGGGTAGCCTGGCCCTGGATGTGACGGGCAATGGTAAAGCCGATTTGCTGATAAAAAGCATTGGCCGGATTAAAACCGGCGATGTGATGGGGCACGACGGTAGTCCGCAGCCGCATTCCAAACCAACGGATTCCAAGCCGCGTACTGAACCCACGGCCCCCACGTTGGAGCCATGCCCTGAGCCTGAAGACCCCAAGCCGGTGTCATGCTATGCACCAAGTGGAAAGCTTCGCTCGATACTGCTGCCAGCCCTTGAGCAGTTTGTATTTACCGAGCAGGCGTGGCGGGTCGAACAGTTCAAACGTGCGAATACGATAAGAGCGTTAAAATAAAGTGCGGTAACTAGTGTGTTTGTCCTGGTGTTGTGTTTTGTCCGTATTTATATCGGCTGCATTATGTTGCGCGCTGTTTGACAAGTGTCGCTGCACGTAAGGTTTTCAGTGTGTAAAAGATTCGCTCTTTTGCTGTGTTTGTACGTTGGGCAAAACGAAGTAGCAAGGATTCGTAAATGATAGTGTTTGCGAAGTGTTGGTTGTTGTTTTTATATCACTCATCGAGAAGGTAACGTTATGATTAATTTGAATGCGCCCGTTTTAAATCTTCAGGTAGCTAACCATGTCGCTCAGCAGTCGTTACCTGCGGCACTGCCTGGCAACAATGAAGCCAGTAGCGCGCATAATCATGAGCACTCAACTATCGGGTTGACCCCCTCAAAACATTCCATACTGCTGAATGTATCTGAGCAGGTACCAGGCGAGCTCACCACCCAGCCTCGTTTCTTCGGATCGAGCGCCCATCTCGGTGCGTCCCCCAGGCTGCTGCAACTTGGCGAGGTCGCCACTTCCACTTTGTCTTTTTCGTTCGTCTCTGGGTTTGGCACTCATGTACTTAAGTGTGAAACCAAGCCTCAAGGGGATCATCCCAAGGCCAACGTCGATAAAACACCCAAGGACGAGCCCAAGGCCAACGTCGATAAAACGCCCAAGGACGAGCCCAACGCTGGCGTCGATAAAACGCCAAAGGACCAGCCCAACGCTGGCGTCGATAAAACGCCAAAGTCCGAGCCCAAGGTTGGCGTCGACAAAGCGCCAAAGGACGAACCCAACGCTGGCGTCGCTAAAACGCCCAAGGACGAACCCAACGCTGGCGTCGCTAAAACGCCCAAGGACGAGCCCAACGCTGGCGTCGATAAAGCACCAAAGGCCGAGCCCAAGGTTGTCGCCGATAAAGCGCCAAAGGCCGAGCCCAAGGTTGTCGCCGATAAAGCGCCAAAGGCCGAGCCCAAGGTTGTCGCCGATAAAGCGCCAAAGGCCGAGCCCAAGGTTGTCGTCGATAAAACGCCAAAGGCCGAGCCCAAGGTTGTCGTCGATAAAGCGCCAAAGGCCGAGCCCAAGGTTGTCGCCGATAAAGCGCCAAAAGACGAGACCAAACCAGGCCGCAACTCCAACTCGGATGACACTGTCTACGGTTTCAACTCCAACACCGGAAAGCCAGAGATGACCCTCACATCCGCTTCCGACAAACCAGACTTTACCGTTTGGGATGACCGAGGCAACGATACGTTCGACTTCTCCGGTTTCAAGCAGGATCAGTCGATTGACTTGCGAGGTGGTTCGCGCTCAAGCGTAGGTGGGATGAAAGAGAACGTCAGGATCGCCGAGAAGACGGTGATCGAAAACGCGATCGGTGGTCAGGGTAACGATCGGATCATTGGCAACAGTGCGGACAACGTACTGATCGGTGGGGGAGGGAGCGACACGCTGGTCGGCGGAGGTGGCTGGAATACGTTCAAGTTCAATGCCTTCACGGACTCCAGCCGCACCAATGCCGATCTACTGGTGGACTTCAACACGGGTCAGGACAAGATAGATTTGTCGCAAATGGCCATCGACGGCAAGGTCGCGTTTAACTTCGTTGATAGCTACAGCGGTAAAGCGGGCGACACTATTATCAAGTTCAATCCGCAATCGGGCCGCTATCTGCTGGCGATAGACCTGGATGGCGATGGCAAGACCGATTTCCTGATTAAAAGCACGCGAATGATCAGCCCGGAAGATGTCATCGGGCTGAACATCAAGGATGACGGTTATCTCTGATGGGTTAATGACGGTTTTCCAGAATCGTCATTGCATGAGGTAAAGCTGGGCAGGACTGATCAGTAGTTGATCCAGTCCTGCCCTTTTGTGCGTGATAAAAAGTCTTGATGAGAGCGCTCAGGCGGTAGTCACAGCGACTTTACGGGAAGTACCGAGGAACCTTAGCAACGCCACCAGTGGGAAAGCACTGCCCACCAGCATCACACTCAGCCAGCCGCCGTGTTCATACACGCTGCTGGCAATGGCCGAGCCGAACGCGCCGCCGATGAAAATGCTGGTCATGTACAGCGCGTTGAGGCGGCTGCGGCTGTGGGCATCGAGGGCGTAGACAGCGCGCTGGCCGAGCACCATGTTCATCTGCACGCAGAAGTCCAGGACCACGCCGGTCACTGCCAGGCCGATCACGCTGTACAACGGATGCACGAACGCCGGCAGGAAACTCAGCGCCCCAAACAGCATCGCCAGCAGCGAGGCGCGGTGCGTGTGGCCGGCATCGGCGAGGCGACCAGCGATGGGCGCGGCGATGGCGCCCAGCGCCCCCACCAGGGCGAACAGCGCAATTTCACTTTGGCTCAGGCCATGGTTGCGCGCCAGCTCCAGCGGAGCAGCGGTCCAGAACAGGCTGAAGGCGGCAAACATGCACGCCTGGTAAAACGCACGCTGGCGCAATACCGGCTGCTCACGCAGCAAGGTGCCCAGGGAGCGCAGCAATTGGGCGTAGCTGGCGCTGTGATCGGGTTGGCGCTTGGGAATGGTCAGCATCAGCACCACGCTGATAAACGCCATCAAGGCGGCGGCGGCCATAAACATCGCACGCCAGCCGAAGTGGTCAGCCACTACGCTGGACACTGGCCGCGCCAGCAGAATACCCAGCAGCAAGCCGCCCATGATGCTGCCGACCACACGACCACGGGATTCGGCAGGCGCCAGGTGTGCGGCGAGCGGGATCAGGATCTGCACCGATACCGAACTGAAACCGATCAGCAGCGACACCAGCAGGAACAGGTTGGGCTGTTCAGTGAGCGCTGCGCCCAACAGGCTCGCGATAGCCACCACGGTGGTGAAGATCATCAGTCTGCGGTTTTCCAGCAGATCACCCAGCGGCACCAGGAAGAACAAGCCCAGGGCATAACCGATTTGCGTCAGCGACACGATCAGGCTGGCCATCGCCGGCGTCAGGCCAATGTCCGGGGCAATCAGTTCGATGATGGGCTGCGCGTAGTAGATGTTGGCGACGATGGCGCCGCAGCAAAACGCAAACAGCATGACCATGCCCCGGGTCATGGTGCCTGTAGCGTGAGAAGTTGCGTTCATGGTGTGCTCGTAAGGCGAAGGACGATGGGGTGAGAGAGTAAAGGTAAGGGCCGTTAGTGAGTAGGCTGCTTGTGGTGATACCTGTCATGCCGCGAAATAATGACTCAATACAAAACCCAATGTGGGAGGGGGCTTGCTCCCGATAGCAGTGCATCAGCCAAGACATAGGCTAACTGGCACACCGCCATCGGGGGCAAGCCCCCTCCCACAGTTTTGACCGAGTTTATTCAGTCATGACCACTTACTGGCCAGAGTAGATCTGGTCAAACACCCCACCATCGTTGAAGTGAGTCTTCTGCACCGTGCGCCAGTCACCAAAGGTTTTTTCTACCGACAGGAAGTCCACCTTCGGAAAACGGTCGGTGTACTTGGCCAGCACCTTCGGGTCTCGTGGGCGCAGGTAGTTGTTGGCCGCAATTTCCTGACCCTCTGGCGACCACAGGTACTTGAGGTAGTCTTCGGCGGCAGCACGGGTGCCTTTCTTCTCGACCACTTTATCGACCACCGACACAGGCGGCTCGGCTTCGGCGGAAACGCTTGGATAGATGACTTCGAACTGATCGCGGCCAAACTCACGGGCGATCATTTCCGCTTCGTTCTCAAAGGTTACCAGCACATCGCCGATCTGGTTGGTCATGAACGTAGTGGTCGCGGCACGCCCGCCGGTGTCCAGTACCGGTGCCTGTTTGAACAGCTTGCCGACGAAGGTCTTGGCTTTTTCTTCGTCGCCGCCGTTCTTGAGCACATAACCCCAGGCCGACAGGTAGGTGTAGCGGCCATTGCCCGAGGTTTTCGGGTTGGGCACGATCACCTGCACGCCATCCTTGAGCAGGTCCGGCCAATCTTTAAGGGCTTTGGGGTTGCCTTTGCGCACGATGAATACGGTCGCGGAGGTGAACGGCGCGCTGTTGTTCGGCAGACGCGTGACCCAGTTGTCCGGCACCAGCTTGCCGTTGTCGGCCAGGGCATTGATGTCGGTGGCCATGTTCATGGTGATCACGTCAGCGGGCAGGCCGTCGATTACCGAGCGCGCCTGTTTGCTGGAGCCGCCAAAGGACATCTGCAGCGTCAGCTTGTCGTCGGGGTGCTCGGCTTCCCAGTGTTTCTGAAAGGCGGCGTTGTAGTCCTTGTAGAAGTCGCGCATCACGTCGTACGAGACGTTGAGCAGGGTGGTCGCTGCCTGGGCGGAGCCCGCCAAGGCCAGGCCGGCGGCCAGAAGAGAGGCGCTGAGGATTTTTTTCACTGCTCATTCCTTGTTGTTCGAGAAGAGGGGAGGCAATTTGCCAGCGACTATAGCCGGGCCTGCATAGAGCTTTAAAGATTAAAAAGAACTTTGCTTATTCCAGTTTATGGAAAAGATTGCTGCCACAGCGTGAGCAAAACGCGGCGTTGGGTTCGTGGCTGTCTTTCTTGCACGCCGGGCAATCGGTATGCAGCTGCTCACCGCGCATGGCACTGGCCAGTTCGGCGGTAAAAATACCCGTCGGCACGGCGATGATCGAGTAACCGGTGATCATCACCAGCGACGAAATCACCTGGCCCAGGGGCGTCTTGGGCACGATATCGCCGAAGCCCACGGTAGTCAGGGTCACGATGGCCCAATAGATGCCCTTGGGAATGCTGGTGAAGCCATGTTCCGGGCCTTCGATCACGTACATCAAGGTACCGAACACCGTCACCAGCGTGCACACACTGACCAGAAACACCACGATCTTCTGCTTGCTGCCGCGCAGCGCCGCCATCAAATAATTGGCTTGCTTGAGGTACGGGCTGAGCTTGAGCACGCGGAAGATCCGCAGCATCCGGATAATACGGATGATCAGCAGGTACTGCGCATCGCTGTAGTACAGGGCAAGGATGCCGGGGACGATGGCCAGCAAGTCCACCAGGCCATAAAAGCTGAAGGCATAGCGCAACGGCTTGGGTGAGCAATACAGGCGCAGGCCGTACTCGATGGCGAAGATCAGCGTGAAGCCCCACTCGATATAGGCCAGCACATCCGCGTAGTTCTGGTGGATCTGGTCGATGCTGTCGAGCATCACGATCACCAGGCTTGCCAGGATGATCAACAGAAGGATGCCGTCAAAGCGCCGCCCGGCGACGGTATCGCTTTGAAATACCATGATGTAGAGCCGCTGGCGCCAGTCGTTGTTGCTGTCCATAAGTCCTGCCTGAAGCGAATATCGAGCAAGCCTAGGGGGATTCGAACGGGCTGTCCATGCGGGGTTTGTGCAACAACCGGTGGCCGGCGCGCACCAGCCAGCAGGCGAGGATAAACGGTGCAGTCAGCGCGGGCAGGTGCAGGGCGGCGAAGCCTGGCGTAAGCAGGATGGCCAGGCCGATGCCCAGCAGCGGCATCCACGGCTGGCGCCGTAACGGGCTCAGGGCCAGAGCCGCCAATGCCGGGTTATAGCTGTGCAGGCCGAGCAGGGCGCCGCAAGTTTCGTTTAACCCAAGAGCGGCCAGTACGCCGAGACTGGCGCCGCACAAAGCCCATGCGGCCGCACGGCGGTCAGCCAACAGCAAGCCCAGGGCGATTAAAAGGCCTGCCAGGGGCTGCTCCATCAGCATGATCTGCCCAAGGCCGGTAAAAGGTGCTGCGAGTAGAGCGAACATGTCGGCCTGGATCGGCGCAAGCGTACTTTGGGGGGCATGGCCGAGCAGCAGCCAGCCGAGGCCAACAAAGGGCGCGGTATAGGCAGGCAAGTCGTGGGGGTGGCTCGCGTGTTTCAACCATTGGCGGGTGAGGATCGCGCTCAAGCCGCCGCCCGCCAGGATCAACGGCGGCACCAGCGCCGACCAGGCAAATTGTTGGCTGATCAACAAGCCCAGCAGTACGCCGTTGTAGCTGTACAGCCCGGCCTGACGCTCAGCCTTGGGATACCCCCGGCGCTGGGCGGTGAGCAAACCGGCGACACCGCCCAGCAAAGCGCCGCCCAGCAAGGCCGGGGCGCCGATCAGGATCGCCAGCAGGCACAGCAGGCCGCACAGCGGGTGGCGCTGCAGGAAGATCTGGCTGAAGCCGTTGAGCAGGGCTTCGGCCCAGTCGGGGCAGGTTGGGTTGTGCATTTGGGTTGAGTCAATAAGACCGAGTTGCCCTCATCGCAGGCAAGCCAGCTCCCACATTTGATTGATGTTCGACATGCAAACTCGATCAAATGTGGGAGCCGGGCTTGCCCGCGATGAGGCCCTGACAGGCGCTAAATCAGCGTCTCTATACGCAGCGAATTGGTGGACCCCGGCTGCCCGAACGGCACCCCTGCGGTTATCACCAGGGTATCGCCACGCTGCGCCATGCCCTGGGCCTGGGCAATTTCCAGCGCGGTGGAACACACCTCATCCACCTGGCGCAGCCGATCATTGACCACCGAATGCACGCCCCACGCCACGCTCAAGCGTCGCGCTGTGGACAGGTTCGGGGTGAGGTTGAGGATCGGCGCCACCGGGCGTTCCCGTGCCGCGCGCAAGCTGGAACTGCCTGACTCGCTGTAGTTCACCAGCACCGCCACCGGCAGGATGCTGCTGATGCGGCGGATCGCGCAGCTGATGGCGTCCGACACCGTGGCATCCGCCCAGGGTCGGCTGACGTCCAGTTGCGTCTGGTAATCCGGGCCGTTTTCCACCTGGCGGATGATCTTGCTCATCATCTGCACGGCTTCCAGCGGGTACTCGCCCGACGCGGTTTCCGCCGACAGCATCACAGCGTCGGCACCTTCAGCCACCGCGTTGGCGACATCGGTGACTTCGGCGCGGGTGGGTGCCGGAGAGAAACGCATGGATTCGAGCATCTGCGTGGCCACCACCACCGGCTTGCCCAGTTGGCGGCAGGTGCTGATGATGTCTTTCTGGATCTGCGGCACGCTCTCGGCCGGCACTTCCACGCCCAAATCACCCCGGGCCACCATGATCGCGTCACTCAGTTCGGCGATTTCACGCAACCGTTGCACCGCCGAAGGCTTTTCGATCTTGGCCATCAAAAACGCTTTATCGCCGATCAGCTCGCGGGCTTCGCGGATGTCTTCCGGGCGCTGCACAAACGACAGCGCCACCCAGTCCACACCCAGCTCCAGGCCGAAGCTCAGGTCGCGGCGGTCCTTGGCGGTGAGTGGGCTCAGTTCCAACAGCGCTTGTGGGACGTTCACACCTTTACGGTCAGACAGTTCGCCGCCATTGAGCACGGTGGTGTCGATGGCGTCGGCGTGTTTGGTGATTACCCGCAGGCGCAGCTTGCCGTCGTCCAGCAGCAGGTCCATGCCCGGCTCCAGGGCCGCGATGATTTCCGGGTGGGGCAGGTTGACCCGGCGTTGATCGCCTGGCGTGTCATCCAGATCCAGGCGCAGCGCCTGGCCACGCACCAGTTGCACCTTGCCCTCGGCGAAACGACCGACCCGCAGCTTCGGCCCTTGCAGGTCCATGAGGATACCGAGCGGGTAGTTGAGCTGGCGCTCGACCTGGCGAATCCACTGGTAGCGCTGGGCATGGTCGGCGTGGTCGCCGTGGCTGAAGTTGAGGCGGAAGATATTAACCCCGGCCTGCACCAGCTCGCGGATGTCATCGATACCGTCGGTGGCCGGGCCGAGGGTGGCGAGGATTTTGACCTTCTTGTCAGGCGTCATGGTTGGCAGTCTCAAGGATCAGGATGGCGCGGAAGTCGTTGACGTTGGTGCGGGTCGGCTCGGTGACGATCAAGTCGCCCAGGGCGGCGAAATAGCCGTAACCGTTGTTGTTATCCAACTCGTCGCTGGCGCTCAGGCCGAGGGCTTCGGCACGGCGGTAGCTGCACGGGGTCATGATCGCGCCGGCATTGTCTTCCGAGCCGTCGATGCCGTCGGTGTCGCCGGCCAGGGCGTACACGCCGGGCAGGCCCTTGAGGCTGTCGGTGAGGCTGAGCAGGAATTCGGCATTGCGCCCGCCACGGCCATTGCCGCGCACGGTGACGGTGGTTTCGCCGCCGGAGAGGATCACGCACGGCGCTGCCAATGGCTGGCCATGCTGCACAATCTGCCGGGCGATGCCAGCATGTACCTTGGCCACCTCCCGCGCCTCACCTTCCAGGTCACCGAGGATCAGCGGGCTGAACCCTGCTCGGCGGACCTTCACGGCCACGGCTTCCAGGGATTGCTGAGGGCGGGCGATCAATTGGAAGTGGCTGCGGGCAAGTATCGGGTCGCCAGGCTTGACGGTTTCCGAGGCGGGGTTTTGCAACCAATTGCGCACCGAGGCGGGCGCGTCGATGCCATAGCGCTTGAGGATTGCCAAGGCCTGTTGCGAGGTGCTCGGGTCACCGACGGTTGGGCCCGAGGCGATCACCGTGGCCTGGTCACCCGGCACATCGGAAATCGCGTAGGTGTACACGGTGGCCGGCCACGCGGCCTTGGCCAGTCGCCCGCCCTTGATCGCCGAAAGGTGCTTGCGCACGCAATTCATCTCGCCAATGGTGGCGCCGGATTTGAGCAGGGCTTTATTGATGCTTTGCTTGTCGGCCAGGCTGATGCCTTCGGCGGGCAGGGCCAGCAGTGCGGAACCGCCGCCTGACAGCAGGAAGATCACGCGGTCGTCTTCGCCCAGGTTGCTGATCAGCGCCAGTACGCGTTGAGCCACGGCCAGGCCGGCAGCATCCGGTACCGGATGGGCTGCTTCGACCACTTCGATTTTTTTGCAGGGCGCGCCATGGCCGTAGCGGGTGACCACCAGGCCCGAGACGTCGCCCTGCCAGCAGTCTTCGACGACCAGCGCCATGGCGGCCGCGGCCTTGCCGGCGCCGATCACGATCACTCGACCACTGCGGTCGGCAGGCAGATAGGGTTCAAGGACTTGCCGGGGGTGGGCGGCGTCGATGGCTGCGGCAAACAGCTCACGAAGCAGGTGTTGCGGATCGACCGACATAAGCGGGCTCCCGGGGGATTCTTGTTATTAGAGGTGCAGCACATTCACAGGTGGGAGCTGGCTTGCCTGCTCCCACACTGGATTGCATTCAAGCTGGGTTATTTATCGCGAATCGAGAAATTGGCCATATGCTCCAGGCCCTTGATCAGCGCCGAGTGATCCCAGTTACCGCCGCCAATCGCCGTGCAGGTACTGAACACTTGCTGGGTGCCTGCGGTGTTCGGCAGGTTGATCCCCAGTTCCTTGGCGCCAGCCAATGCCAGGTTCAGGTCTTTCTGGTGCAGGTTGATGCGGAAACCCGGATCGAAGGTGCCCTTGATCATGCGTTCGCCGTGCACTTCCAGAATCTTCGACGACGCAAAGCCACCCATCAGCGCTTCACGCACCTTGGCCGGGTCGGCGCCGTTTTTCGAGGCAAACAGCAACGCTTCGGCCACCGCCTGGATGTTCAGCGCGACGATGATCTGGTTGGCAACCTTGGCGGTCTGGCCATCGCCGTTACCGCCCACCAGGGTGATGTTCTTGCCCATGGCCTGGAACAGCGGCAATGCGCGTTCGAACGTTTGCGGTTCGCCACCAACCATGATGCTCAAGGTGCCGGCCTTGGCGCCGACTTCACCACCGGACACCGGTGCATCCAAATACTGTGCGCCGGTCTCGTTGATCTTCGCCGCGAACGCCTTGGTGGCGGTGGGGGAGATCGAGCTCATGTCGATCACGACTTTGTTCGGCGACAGACCGGCGGCCACACCATCGGCGCGCAACAGCACGTCTTCGACCTGCGGGGTGTCGGGCACCATGACAATGATGAATTCGGCTTCCTGGGCGACCTGCTGCGGGTTGGCCAAGGCGATGGCGCCGGCAGCAATCAGCTCGGCGGGCGCTTTGCCGTGGTGCTCGGAGAGAAACAGTTGGTGACCGGCTTTCTGCAAGTTGGCGGCCATGGGGTGGCCCATGATGCCGGTGCCGATAAATCCGATTTTAGCCATGATCAAAATCCTCTTTTAATGTGGGAGCTGGCTTGCCTGCGATGGCATCAACCGGACCTGACTGATACACCGAGGTGTTTGCATCGCAGGCAAGCCAGCTCCCACATTGTTTTATGTTGTGTCAGTTGTCAGATGGCGTTATGGGTCTTGAGCCAACCCAAACCCGCCTCGGTCGTGGTCAACGGCTTGTATTCACAGCCGACCCAACCCGTGTAACCAATGCGGTCCAGATGCTCGAACAGGAAGCGGTAGTTGATCTCACCGGTCCCTGGCTCGTTGCGCCCCGGGTTGTCCGCCAGCTGGATATGGTTGATCTCACCCAGGTGCGTTTGCATGGTCCGCGCCAGGTCGCCTTCCATGATTTGCATGTGATAGATGTCGTATTGCAGGAACAGGTTGGCGCTGCCCACTTGCTCGCGAATCAACAGAGCCTGCGCCGTGTTATTGAGGTAGAAGCCCGGAATGTCGCGGGTGTTGATCATCTCCATCACCAGCTTGATACCCGCCGCTTGCAGCTTCTCGGCGGCGTACTTGAGGTTGGCGACGAAGGTTTTTTCCACGGTCTCGTCATCGACGCCTTGTGGCCGGATACCCGCCAGGCAGTTGACCTGGGTGTTGCCCAATACCTGGGCATAGGCGATGGCCAGCTTGACCCCGGCGCGGAATTCCTCGACCCGGTCCGGGTGGCAGGCCAGGCCGCGCTCGCCCTTGGCCCAATCACCGGCCGGCAGGTTGAACAGCACCTGGGTCAGGCCGTAGGCATCGAGCTGGGCCTTGATATCGGCAGAACTGAATTCGTACGGGAACAGGTATTCCACACCTTCGAAGCCGGCATCGGACGCTGCCTTGAAGCGAGCAAGGAAGTCCTGTTCGGTAAACAGCATGGACAGGTTGGCGGCAAAGCGCGGCATAGGGTTCTCCTTAATCGAGCAGGGAAATGGCAGTCGGCGCATCGTTGCCAACCAGGGCCAGGTCTTCGAATTCGTTGACGGCGTTGATCTCGGTGCCCATGGAAATATTGGTCACTCGCTCCAGAATAATCTCAACGATCACCGGCACTTTGAATTCTTCGATCATTTCCTGAGCCTTGCGCAGGGCCGGTTGGATCTGGCCCGGCTCGAACACACGCAGCGCCTTGCAGCCCAAGCCCTCGGCAACCGCCACATGGTCGACGCCATAACCGTTGAGTTCCGGGGCGTTGAGGTTGTCGAAAGACAGCTGCACGCAGTAGTCCATTTCAAAGCCGCGCTGGGCCTGGCGGATCAGCCCCAGGTAAGAGTTGTTCACCACCACGTGGATGTACGGCAGCTTGAACTGCGCGCCCACCGCCAGTTCTTCGATCATGAACTGGAAGTCGTAGTCGCCTGACAGCGCCACCACGTTGCGGCTCGGGTCGGCCTTGACCACGCCCAGCGCCGCGGGAATGGTCCAGCCCAATGGGCCGGCCTGGCCGCAGTTGATCCAGTGACGTGGCTTGTACACATGCAGAAATTGCGCGCCGGCAATCTGTGACAGGCCGATGGTGCTGACGTAGCAGGTGTCTTTGCCGAACACCTGGTTCATCTCTTCGTACACGCGCTGCGGCTTGACCGGTACGTTGTCGAAGTGGGTCTTGCGGTGCAGGGTGGCTTTGCGTTGCTGGCAGTCATGCAACCAGGCGCTGCGGTCCTTGAGCTTGCCGGCGGCTTTCCACTCGCGGGCCACTTCGATGAACATTGTCAGCGCGGAGCCGGCGTCGGATACGATGCCCAGGTCCGGCGTGAACACGCGGCCAATCTGCGTCGGCTCAATGTCGACGTGAATGAATCTACGCCCTTCGGTGTACACCTCCACTGAGCCGGTGTGGCGGTTGGCCCAACGGTTGCCGATCCCCAGCACCACGTCCGACTTGAGCATGGTCGCGTTGCCATAACGGTGGGACGTCTGCAGGCCAACCATACCGACCATCAGCGGGTGATCGTCGGGGATGGTGCCCCAGCCCATCAGGGTTGGAATCACCGGAATGCCGGTCAACTCGGCGAACTCCACCAGCAACTCGCTGGCATCGGCGTTGATCACGCCACCACCGCTCACCAGCAAGGGGCGTTCGGCCTGGTCCAGCATTGCCAGGGCTTTTTCGACCTGGATGCGGGTGGCCAAGGGCTTGGCCAGCGGCAGAGGCTGGTAGGCATCGATGTCGAATTCGATCTCGGCCATTTGTACGTCGAACGGCAGGTCGATCAGGACCGGGCCCGGGCGACCGGAACGCATTTCATAGAAGGCCTTCTGGAACGCGTACGGCACTTGGCCGGGTTCCAGGACCGTGGTTGCCCACTTGGTCACGGGCTTGACGATGCTGGTGATATCAACGGCCTGGAAGTCTTCCTTGTGCATCCGTGCACGCGGCGCTTGCCCGGTGATGCACAGGATCGGAATCGAGTCGGCCGAGGCGCTGTACAGACCAGTGACCATGTCGGTGCCCGCCGGGCCCGACGTGCCGATGCACACGCCGATATTGCCGGCCTTGGTACGGGTGTAGCCCTCGGCCATGTGCGAGGCGCCTTCAACGTGGCGAGCAAGGACGTGATCGATGCCACCCACCTTCTGCAAGGCCGAATACAGCGGGTTGATCGCGGCGCCCGGGATACCGAAGGCGGTATCCACACCTTCACGGCGCATCACCAGGACGGCGGCTTCGATTGCTCTCATTTTGCTCATGGTTTTGGTGCCTCTTGCGTTTTGTAATTGTATACAAGTGGTGTCTGTACAAAGTGTATTCACGGCGAGCGGCGTTGGTCAATGCCTTTCGTAAACTGACCTTTGCGTTCGTCGGAAGCGCTTTTTTCGACGTGCGGAGCCTTTGTTAGAAAATATTGTATACAAAAACAAATATCATTGTGTTCTATTTGTATGATCGAGCATCTGATCAAACAGACCTCACCGCTTTACCCATAACAAGATAAGGACGGCACCTATGAGCGCTTTAACCTTGAAACTCGCCACCCAACTGGCCACCCAGGCCCTTACCGCAGGCCGCACCATTTCGGCTGCGCCACTGACCATCGCCGTGCTCGACAGCGGCGGCCACCTGGTCACCCTGCAACGCGAAGACGGCGCCAGCCTGCTACGCCCGCAAATTGCTATCGGCAAGGCCTGGGGCGCCATTGCTCTGGGCAAGGGTTCACGTTTGCTGGCACTGGACGCCCAACAGCGCCCGGCGTTTATCGCGGCGTTGAACAGCCTGGGGCAGGGCAGCGTCGTGCCGGCGCCGGGTGGGGTGTTGATTCGGGATCAGAGCGGCATGGTGCTGGGCGCGATCGGGATCAGCGGGGACACGTCCGATATTGACGAGCAGTGTGCGATCACGGCGATAGAGGGAGTGGGGTTGATGGCGGATGCGGGGGTGTCGGCTTGAATCGTTCTGACTGTGAGTAAGCTATCGCAGGCAAGCCAGCTCCCACATTGGCGGTGTTCACAAATTCAACTGTGTGAGTGCAATCAGTGTGGGAGCTGGCTTGCCTGCGATGCAGTCGACTCGGTCTACAGTCAAACCCAAATGGCATCCCACAGCGGATAGTCACCAAACTTCTTTACCAGCCCGGCCCTGAGTGGATTGGCTACGATGTAACGTGCAATCCCCTCAAGGCTTTCCTCTCGACGCACGGCATGGTCATGAAAGCCCGGTTGCCAGAGGCGACCTTGACGGCCAGCCACCGCATTCACCACTCGGGTGCTCTTGGATTTAACTTGTCGCATCAAGTCGGCAAGCGAACCTTTCTCCAGAGAAACAAGCCAATGGAAATGATCAGGCATTACCACCCAGGCCAATGATGTTGCGAGCCCTTTATATTGGGTGATCCTGAATTGTTGTACGACCAGGCGGCCGAGTCTGAAGTCGCTGAAGATGGGCTCGCGTTCAAGGGTGTTGGTGGTGAGCAGGTAAATGCGGTTGGACTCGTTATAGCGGCCGATGCGCAGGCGTTTTGAAGCAGGTAAATCAGGCATTCCGTGGCCTCTCTTCAGATGGTGTTCTGAGAGGCTAGACTGAGGGGCGAAGGCTGATCGGCGGGCTTTTAGCAGGATGTGTGTGGATGGGCGCTATCGCGGGCAAGCCCGCTCCCACAGGGGATTGTGACCATTTTACATTTTGTGTCCGGCGCAAATCCGTGTGGGAGCTGGCTTGCCTGCGATAGCCTCGCCGCGGTCTATCAATCCGGCTCACACCCCTTGAGCACCAACCGAATAATCGTCTGCGCCGCCGCTTCATAATCGGCCTCATCCAGCTTGGCCTTGCCGGTCACCGCCGAGATCTGCCAGTCGAAATCAGCATAGGTCTGGGTCGCCGCCCAGATACTGAACATCAGGTGATTGGGCTCGATCTTCGCAATCAGGCCGCGGTCAACCCAGCTCTGAATGCAGTCGATATTGTGCTTGGCCTGAGCATTGAGTTGTTCAACCTGCTCGGCGCTCAGGTGCGGTGCGCCGTGCATGATTTCGCTGGCGAACACCTTGGAGGCAAACGGCAGGTCGCGGGAGATGCGGATTTTGGAGCGGATGTAGTTGCTCAACACTTCCTTGGGGTCACCCTCGGCGTTGAAGGGCGTGGAAGCCGCCAGGATTGGCTCGATAATGCTTTCGAGCACCTCGCGGTAAAGGTTGTCCTTGGACTTGAAGTAGTAATAGACGTTGGGCTTGGGCAGCCCGGCCTTGGCGGCGATGTCGCTGGTTTTGGTCGCGGCGAAGCCCTTGTCGGCAAACTCCTCGCTCGCCGCCCGCAGGATCTTTTCTTTGTTGCGCTCGCGAATGCTGCTCATAAACCAGACGTTTCCTTGCCATGACAGGCGGTTGCGCATGGTAGCACCGGCCATCCGCGGGCCTCAACAATCTGCCCGCAACGCTTTGCGCCGCGCTATGCTCGCGTCATCTCTCTCTAACGGAAGTCCGGTTCATGGCAGGAAGCAGCTTGTTGGTGTTGATCGACGATATCGCGGCGGTACTCGATGACGTCGCGCTGATGACAAAAATGGCCGCCAAGAAGACATCGGGCGTGCTGGGCGATGACCTCGCGCTGAACGCCCAGCAGGTCTCCGGCGTGCGTGCCGAGCGGGAAATTCCCGTAGTGTGGGCGGTGGCCAAGGGCTCGTTTATCAACAAATTGATCCTGGTGCCGACGGCCCTGTTGATCAGCGCCTTCGCTCCGTGGGCGGTGATACCGCTGTTGATGCTCGGCGGCGCCTACCTGTGTTTCGAGGGCTTCGAAAAACTCGCCCACAAATTCCTGCACAGCAAGGCTGAAGACCAGGCCCAACACGCGCAGTTGGCGGAGGCCGTGGCCGACCCGGCAACCGATCTGGTGGCCTTTGAAAAGGACAAGATCAAGGGCGCGATCCGTACCGACTTCATCCTTTCAGCGGAAATCATCGCCATCACCCTTGGTATCGTTGCCGATGCGCAGCTGACTCAACAGGTGATCGTGCTGTCGGGTATCGCCATTGTCATGACCATTGGCGTTTACGGCTTGGTCGCCGGTATCGTCAAACTCGACGACCTGGGGCTGTGGCTGACGCAGAAACCGGGTCAGATAGCACGCAGTATTGGCGGCGCCATCCTGAGTGCGGCGCCCTACATGATGAAGAGCTTGTCGGTGATCGGCACGGCGGCGATGTTCATGGTTGGTGGCGGTATCCTCACCCATGGCGTGCCCGTGGTGCATCACTGGATCGAAACCGTGAGCCAGAGCACCGGCGCGTTGGCGTGGCTGATGCCAACGCTGCTCAATGCGGTGGCGGGGATCATTGCCGGCGCTGTCGTCCTGGCAGTGGTCAGCGTGGCAGGTAAAGGTTGGAAAGCACTGCGAGGGTGAAACCGCAGGCATAAAAAAGGCCATTCAATCGAATGGCCTTTTTTTATCGCTGCTGTTTACTCGGCGATCTGCAACTTGCGCGATTCGGTGTAGATATACCGCACCTTCTCATACTCGAACGGCGAGTTCATCTGGCCGTAGCGGAAGCTGGTCTGGTAGCGCTTGTCGACGGCGCGCAGGGCCCAGACTTCCGGATGGTTGGAGCTGACTTCAGACACGTTGAGGAAGTTGATCTGCGATTCGGCGCTGTAGTCCACCAGCAGGCCGCCGGTATCACGCAGGTTCGACGGCCCGAAAATCGGCAGCATCAGGTAGGCGCCACCCGGTACACCGTAGAAGCCCAGGGTCTGGCCGAAGTCTTCGCTCTGGCGCGGCAGGCCCATGGCGGTGGCCGGGTCCCACAGGCCCGCGATGCCAATGGTGGTGTTGACCAGCAGGCGCCCGGTGGTTTCCAGCGAGCGGTGGCCCTTGAGCTGCAACAAGCTGTTCATCAGGTTGGGCACATCGCCCAGGTTGTTGAAGAAGTTGCTCACGCCGGTGCGCAGAAAGCTCGGCGTGACATAGCGGTAACCGTTCACCACCGGCAGGAACACCCACTGGTCGAAGCGATAGTTGAAGTGGTACACGCGGCGGTTCCACGACTCCAGTGGGTCGTAGACGTTGAGCGCGGTGAGCGTGGAACGCTCGAATTCGCGCTGGTCCAAGCCTGGGTTGAACTTGAGCTTGGTCAGCGGCTCCTTGAAGCCGTCGGCATCGACCTTGACGGGTTCTTGGGCCTTGCTGTTGTCGGCATTGGCCACGCCTGCGCACATCAGTGCGGCGAGCAGCAGAAAATATTTAGCCACGGAAGAACTCCAGCATGGCGTCGGCGTTGACGCGGTAATTAAGGTTGCCGCAGTGGCCGCCCAGCGGGTAGACGGTCAAGCGATCGCCGAAAGTTTTACGCAGGAAGCCCAGGTCGCCAGGGCCGAGGATCACGTCGTCGGCGTTATGCATCACGGCGATTTTCGGGCTGTCGCGCAGGTAGTCCTTGAGGGCGTAGAGGCTGACCTGGTCGATCAGTTGCAGCAGGCTGCCGCCATCGGAACGCGCGCGCCACATCGGGATCACTTGTTCGGTGAGGTAGCAGTCGAAGTCACACTGCAGGGCACGCTTGAGGAACGGCGTGAGGCTGGTGCCTTCGGTAATCGGGTACTTGGGCGGAATAATCAGGCCACGTCGGTTGATCAAGTCCGAAGTGAAGGCAATATCGGCGGCCGAGAAGCGGAACGAGGTGCCGATCAGCATGGCCATCTGTTCGTTGGTCAGGTGCTGCTTGGACTGCTGGAAGTCATAAAGCAGGGCATCGTTGAGGTCGATGTAGCCTTTTTGCTGGAAGTAACGCGTCAGTTTGCTCAGCACCAACTCATAGAAGGTGGTGCTGTTGTTGATGCCCTTGACCTCGGTCTGTACCAGCTTGTCGAGGTTGGTGATCGAGGTGTAGAGGTTGACCGGTGGGTTGAGCAGCAGCACTTTCTTGAAGTTGAAGCTGCGGCGGGTCTCATCCAGCTTGCTGACAAACGCCGCATCCAGGGCGCCCAGGCTGTAGCCGGTGAGGTAGAAATCGGTCACGGGCAACGAGGCGTTCTGCGCGCGTACGGCTTGCATCACGCGGTACATGTCTTCGGCGTCTTCCTGGGTGATGCCCGGGGTGGCGAAGCGCGAAGCGGCGCTGATGAAGTCGAAGCTGGTCGGCGAAGACAGCTGCACCACATGGTAGCCGGCCTGGTAATACAGCTTTTTCAGGTATTCGTTGATGCTGCTGTCAAAGCGTGCACCGGTGCCGGCGATCAGGAAGATCAACGGCGCAGCACGGTCCTGTTTGGCAATGCGGTAGGTGAGTTTCTTCACCGCCCAGAAATTGTCCGGCAGGCTGAACTCGCGCTCGGGGCGCATCGTCAGGGTGTAGTCGGACTGGGTGATCTCGTCATCGGTCGGCAGGGTTGGCCGCAGATCGGGAGGTGTGGTGGCAATGGTCGCTTCGAACGGGTTGGTCAAAGGGTAGCCATAGCTGGCCTGGTCGATATCGACGGCCAGTGCTGACGCACTCAAAAATAGGCTGCCCAGCAAGGCAGCACAGCGCAAGGAACGGAGCATGACTTAATCCCTAAGAGGAACGGGCTGAATGAAGTTCGCAGGCTATGACCACCGCCTTGTCACCGAAGTGCCAGCACTCGGCACGAAAAGTCGGAAAAAACGTCGGAATCGGGGTAATAGTAGCCAGACGATACACTTTGCCACGCATTGTTGAACAGATATCTGCGCGAACACCTTGCTAACGGCCGAAGTGGGATTAAGCTGAGCGCCGTTTTTGCCTATCGGAGTGCTCCATGTCCCCTCGTTTGCCGTTGATCCTGCTGCTTATTGCCCTGCCGTTGTGGTTGGCCGCCAGTTATGCCGCACGTTATGGCTTTATGGAGGATGGGCAGTGGGTCGGCATCTGCGCCGAGCAAGCCGGCCGCTGGGAATGCCAGGTGCGGGCGAACCTGGGGTTGATGATTCACTTTAAGGTACTGGGCTGGGCGGCGTTGATCACCTCGGCGCTGGCGTTTTTTGTACCCGGGCGTACGGGGTGGGCCTTGGCGGTACTGGGGATGGTGTTCGGGCTGCCGGCCCTGGCGTTGTATAACACCACGTTTGCGGTGTTTGCCGTGGTGATTGCGGGGTTGCGGTTGGTGAGGAAGCCTCGCGGCGCCTGATGTGGCCTCATCGCAGGCAAGCCAGCTCCCACAGTTGATTGAGTTCACACATTTCTATCTGTGAGCACGGTCAAATGTGGGAGCTGGCTTGCCTGCGATAGCGGTGTTACGTCTTGCGCACCCGCAAGCAGCGCCACAAAGCTGCAACCATCAGCACGCTGACCACTGCCCAGCCCCAGGCCTGCTGGTTCAACAGCCCTTCACGGTACAGCTGTGGCGCAATGCCGGCACCGATGATGAAGGCCAGCAGCGCGATCTCCCGACGCGGGCCGGTCACCGGGCGCACCAGGTACACCAGGGCCGGCAGTACCAGCGCCGCGCTCGGGAAGCTGCGATAGCGCGGGTCAAAGACCAGCGCCAGCATCATCACCGCCCCCGCAAACCCGGCGATTGCCACCCACCAGCCTGCGCGTTTCTCCAGCCAGTTGAATGCACGTTCACGCCACCCTTCACGGGCGCCGAGGGTCAGGGCGGCGTGGGCCAGCACCAGCAGATTCAACAGCACCAGCAAGCCTGCCCAGACCCATTCATCGTTGAAACGCGCAGTGACGCGGGTCAGTTCGGCCCAGGTGCCGATGGAGCAGGCAGTAACGGCACCGAGCAATGGCAGGAGCAGCGCGGAGCGTGTGCTGCGCACGCGGCCACCGAGCACCAGGGTGCCAAGCAGAATCACTGCGCCTACGCCCAGCCACAACGTCCAGTACGGCACATTGGTCACCGGCCCTGCGAGGATGCCCTTGTCCTGGCGGTCTGCATCGAACAGCCCCCAATAACCGCCCACTGCACCTTCACTTGCGCGTTTCCACGGCTGGTCAAACGCCTCGATCAGGTTGTAGCGCCAGCCATTGGCTTCGGCCATGGCGACAAAGCCGCGCATGAACCTGGCTTCATTCACCCGGCTCGGTACGGCAGTCTCGCGCTGACGGCCTTCGCTGGGCCAGCCGGTCTCGCCGATCACGATGTCCTTGGGTGCGAACTTGTGGCCGAAGGTCTGGCGCACATCGCCCACATGCTTGAGCGCCTGGTCGATGCCGGACGGCTCATCTTCCCAGTACGGCAGCAGGTGAATAGTCAGGAAATCCACCGCTGGCTCGATTTCCGGGTGTTGCAGCCAGAACTCCCACACATCGGCATAGGTGACCGGTTGCTTGATCTGGCTTTTGACCTGATGGATCAGCGCCACCAGTTGCTTGGCCGTGACTTCCTTGCGCAGCAGCGCCTCGTTGCCGACGATCACTGAGGTGACGATGTCGGGGCTGGCATTGGCGGCCGTGATCAGCTCGTTGATTTCTTTCTGGGTCGCCACCGGGTCACTGCTGACCCAGGCGCCGGCCATCACTTTCAAGCCATGCTTGCGCGCCATGTCCGGCAAGGCTTCCAGGCCGGTCATGGAGTAGGTGCGGATGCATTCAAAGCGGGTGGCCAGCAAGGCCAGGTCGGCATCCATGCGCTCGGGGCGCAGCTTGAACGGCTGGTCGTACGGCGATTGATCCTTGTCGAACGGCGTATAGGACGCACATTGCAACTTATGGCTGGCGCTGGCGACGTCCGGCAATACCACGGGCCGGCCGAGGCCATACCAGTAGCCGACGAGGGCAAGCGCACCAAGGATCAAGGCAAGAAAATAGGGCAGGGCAGGAAAGCGGGCAGTCGCGGGCATGGTCGGCTTATCTGGGGGAGCAAAGGCGCGCATCTTACCCGGATTTGGCGCGTGCCAGTGCGGCTGCATAATTTTGACATGCAAACATCGAGCGGGATTCTGACGATACCTCCTACAAAACGTCCTGCTGGCGATGTGATGTCGTTTCTTGCTCAACCAAGGTCGCCCACAGAGCAGGGCAAAGGCCTACGCAGGTTGATGATAAAACTGTCAGTACTCCACTGACGCCTCAGCAACCGGATCGATGCGCGTGAAGGGGGCGCGGTGCACCGTATAACAACAGGTTGATGTCGCTCGGCATCCGTCGGGCGCAGCACTTTCGGGGAAGTACATATGAAGATGCGACGACTCTTGGGCGCAGCTGCCACGCTGGTAGTTGCGATGGGCTCCACACTGGTCAGTGCCGACAGCAAAACCCTGAGCATCGGTTACGTGGACGGTTGGTCCGACAGTGTTGCCACGACCCATGTGGCGGCAGAAGTGATCAAGCAAAAGCTCGGTTATGACGTGAAACTGCAAGCGGTCGCCACGGGGATCATGTGGCAGGGCGTCGCCACCGGCAAGCTCGATGCCATGCTGTCGGCCTGGCTGCCGGTAACCCATGGTGAATACTGGACCAAGAACAAGGACAAGGTGGTCGACTACGGCCCCAACTTCAAGGATGCAAAAATTGGCTTGATCGTGCCGGAGTACGTCAAGGCCAAGTCCATTGAAGACCTCAAGACCGACACCACCTTCAAAAACAAGATCGTCGGCATCGACGCCGGTTCAGGCGTGATGCTCAAGACCGACGATGCCATCAAGCAATACGGCCTGGACTACAAGCTGCAAGCCAGCTCGGGCGCGGCGATGATCGCCGAACTGACCCGTGCCGAAGACAAGCAGGAATCCATTGCGGTAACCGGTTGGGTGCCGCACTGGATGTTCGCCAAGTGGAAACTGCGTTTCCTGGACGATCCAAAAGGGATTTATGGTGCTGCTGAAACCGTCAACAGCATCGGCAGCAAGGGCCTGGAGAAGAAAGCGCCGGAAGTCGCCGCTTTCCTGAAGAAATTCCAGTGGGCCTCCAAGGATGAAATCGGTGAGGTCATGCTGGCGATTCAAGAAGGCGCCAAGCCAGACGCAGCGGCCAAGGATTGGGTCGCCAAGCACCCTGAGCGCGTCGCTGAGTGGACCGCTAAATAAAAGCCACTGATGCACCCCTGTGGGAGGGGGCTTGTTCTAATACCAGTGTAGGAGCGAGCTTGCTCGCGAAAAAATCACAGGCGCCGCGTTTATTCAGCAAACGCGCGTTATCGTTGACGTTTTTCGCGAGCAAGCTCGCTCCTACACTGGCATTGGGGTTTGCCCCCTCCCACATTTGTTTCGTTCCCCGCCAAAATGTCGTAGCACACCCAAAATCCTCGCTAAGCTCGATCTACTACTAAGGTCGTCTGGAACCCATTGCGCAGCCGCATACAGTGGATACGTTCCAAAATAATAAAAAGCTGTGCTGCGAGGATAAAAACAATGAACGACAGCATTTACCTCTCGATTCAAAACAGCCCGCGTTTCAAGGAGCTGGTCAGAAAAAGGGAAAGGTTCGCCTGGATTCTCTCGGCGATCATGCTAGGGCTTTACTCCGCTTTCATCCTGTTAATTGCCTATGGGCCACAAATACTGGGGGCCAAGATCAGCCCCGGTTCCTCGATTACCTGGGGCATTCCCCTGGGCGTCGGGCTGATTGTGTCGGCCTTCATTCTTACCGGCATCTACGTGCGCCGGGCCAACGGCGAATTTGATGACCTGAACAATGCGATTCTCAAGGAGGCTGCGCAATGATCCGGCGTCTATTGGCTGTATTCGGCGCTTCGCTGTTTGCTCCGGCCGTTTGGGCGGCGGACGCATTGACCGGTGAAGTGCACAAACAACCGCTGAACGTCTCGGCCATCGTGATGTTCGTCGCGTTTGTCGGCGCGACCCTCTGCATCACGTACTGGGCGTCCAAGCGCAACAAGTCGGCGGCTGACTACTATGCCGCAGGCGGCAAGATCACCGGTTTCCAGAACGGCTTGGCGATTGCTGGCGACTACATGTCGGCCGCGTCCTTCCTGGGGATTTCCGCGCTGGTGTTCACCTCCGGCTACGATGGCCTGATCTACTCGATCGGCTTTCTGGTGGGCTGGCCGATCATTCTGTTTCTGATCGCCGAGCGCCTGCGCAACCTGGGCAAGTACACCTTTGCCGACGTGGCGTCCTATCGCCTGGGGCAAACCCAGATCCGCAGCCTGTCGGCCTGTGGCTCGCTGGTGGTGGTGGCGTTCTACCTGATCGCGCAGATGGTGGGCGCGGGCAAGCTGATCCAGCTGCTGTTTGGCCTTGATTACCATGTGGCGGTGATCCTGGTGGGTATCCTGATGTGCATGTATGTGCTGTTCGGCGGCATGTTGGCGACCACCTGGGTGCAGATCATCAAGGCAGTGCTGCTGCTCTCCGGTGCCTCGTTCATGGCGCTGATGGTGATGAAGCACGTCAATTTCGACTTCAACATGCTGTTTTCCGAGGCCATCAAGGTTCACCCCAAAGGTGAAGCGATCATGAGCCCTGGTGGCCTGGTGAAAGACCCGATCTCGGCATTCTCCCTGGGCCTGGCACTGATGTTTGGTACCGCTGGCCTGCCGCACATCCTGATGCGCTTCTTCACGGTAAGCGACGCCAAGGAAGCGCGTAAGAGCGTGCTGTACGCAACCGGCTTCATCGGCTACTTCTATATCCTGACCTTCATCATCGGCTTCGGCGCGATCCTTTTGGTCAGCACCAACCCGGCGTTCAAGGATGCGGCAGGCGCCTTGCTCGGTGGTAACAACATGGCGGCGGTGCACCTGGCCAACGCGGTGGGTGGCAGTATCTTCCTGGGCTTCATCTCGGCCGTAGCGTTTGCCACCATCCTGGCGGTGGTTGCCGGCTTGACCCTGGCGGGTGCTTCGGCGGTGTCCCATGACCTGTATGCCAGCGTGATCAAGAAAGGCAAGGCCAACGAGAAAGATGAGATTCGCGTGTCGAAGATCACCACCGTAGCCTTGGGTGTATTGGCCATCGGCCTGGGTATCCTGTTCGAAAGCCAGAACATTGCGTTCATGGTCGGCCTGGCGTTCTCTATCGCTGCAAGCTGTAACTTCCCGGTGCTGCTGCTTTCCATGTACTGGAAAAACCTCACCACCCGTGGTGCCATGATCGGCGGCTGGCTGGGCTTGATCAGCGCCGTGGGCCTGATGATCCTCGGCCCGACCATCTGGGTGTCGATCCTGCACCATGAAAAGGCGATCTTCCCGTACGAGTACCCGGCGCTGTTCTCGATGATCATTGCGTTCGTCGGCATCTGGTTCTTCTCCATCACCGACAAGTCGGCGGCGGCGGAGAAAGAGCGTGCGCTGTACTTCCCACAGTTTGTGCGTTCGCAGACTGGCCTGGGGGCGAGCGGGGCGGTTAATCACTAAGTCGTCAGCTGCATAAGAGATACCCCGGTCGCAAGGCCGGGGTATTTTTTTGCCTGGGTCTTTGTGTTGCCTGAGCTGGCCTCATCGCGGGCAAGCCCGGCTCCGACACTGGGCCGTGTTCTTTTGTTGGAATGCGGTCTGATGTGGGAGCTGGCTTGCCTGCGATGGCGGTAGATCAGGCCACCCAAACAAAAACGGCCTCCACTAAGGGAGGCCGTTCTCAGTACAAACAAGCAGCTAAGTGCTTACTTGCGATCTTCCAGCTTGGTGATGTCACGCGACTCGTAGCCGGTGTACAACTGGCGCGGGCGGCCAATCTTGTACGGGCTGGAGAGCATTTCTTTCCAGTGGGAGATCCAGCCCACGGTCCGCGCCAGGGCGAAGATCACGGTGAACATGCTGGTTGGAATGCCGATCGCCTTGAGGATGATCCCCGAGTAGAAGTCGACGTTCGGGTACAGCGAGCGTTCGATGAAGTACGGGTCGGTCAGGGCGATCTCTTCAAGGCGCATGGCCAGTTCGAGTTGCGGATCGTTCTTGATGCCCAGTTCCTTCAACACTTCGTCGCAGGTCTGCTTCATGACGGTAGCGCGAGGGTCGCGGTTCTTGTAGACCCGGTGACCGAAGCCCATCAGCTTGAACGGATCGTTCTTGTCCTTGGCCTTGGCGATGAAGGTGTCGATGTTGGATACATCGCCGATTTCATCGAGCATGGTCAACACGGCTTCGTTCGCACCGCCGTGGGCAGGGCCCCACAGTGCGGCGATACCGGCGGCGATACAGGCGAACGGGTTGGCACCCGAAGAACCGGCCAGGCGTACGGTAGAGGTGGAGGCGTTTTGCTCGTGGTCGGCGTGGAGGATGAAGATCCGGTCCATTGCCTTGGCCAGCACCGGGCTGATCGGTTTGATCTCGCACGGGGTGTTGAACATCATGTGCAGGAAGTTTTCCGCGTACGTCAGGTCGTTGCGCGGGTACATCATGGGCTGGCCCATGGAGTACTTGTAAACCATTGCGGCCAGGGTCGGCATCTTTGCAACCAGGCGGATCGCGGAAATTTCGCGATGCTCGGCGTTATTGATGTCCAGGGAGTCGTGATAGAAGGCCGACAGGGCCCCGACCACGCCGCACATGACGGCCATCGGGTGGGCGTCGCGACGGAAGCCGTTGAAGAAGGTCTTCAACTGCTCGTGAACCATGGTGTGGTTCTTCACGGTGCTGACGAACTGGGCCTTTTGCTCGGCTGTTGGCAATTCGCCATTTAGCAGCAGGTAGCAGGTTTCCAGGTAGTCCGACTTTTCAGCCAGTTGCTCGATCGGGTAGCCACGATGAAGCAGAATGCCATTGTCACCATCGATATAGGTGATCTTCGACTCGCAGGAAGCGGTCGACATGAAGCCTGGGTCGAAAGTAAAACGGCCCGTGGCCGTCAGGCCCCGTACGTCGATAACATCGGGACCAACGGTGCCGGTTAAAATGGGCAGCTCGACGGGGGCTGCGCCCTCGATGATCAACTGCGCTTTTTTGTCAGCCATGTGGCCTCCTATTTATGCTTCAAATCATCAGACAGACCCCCCACGCAGGGCCCGCACCACTATATTGATATAAATCCAGATGTCAATTTGCCTAAAGTCTTGCGCCAGAAGGCTTTAACCGTACTTTTTCGTCGAAATTGCCTGCCATTTACGCCTTTTATCCCGCCAGCGCAATCAGCTATTAGGGTGAGGTGTGCGCGTTGTCATTAGTAACCTAACTGTCTATACTCGGCCACCGACCGCCAAGGGCTTTTGGGCTTGCTTTCATTGGGGGTCGCACTCCCTGGGTGGTGCTTACCTGACCAGTCGCACTCCCCAACAACTTTGCCCTGATTGTTAGGGGCTCTTCAGTGTGAAAAAAAGCCGTGAATAGCCAACGACCTGTAAACCTAGACCTAAGGACCATCAAACTCCCCATCACCGGCGTTACGTCGTTCCTGCACCGTGTTTCCGGCATCATCCTGTTCCTGGGCTTGGGCATCATGCTTTATGCATTGAGCAAATCCCTGGGTTCCGAGGAAGGTTACGCCGAGGTGAAGGCATGCTTGACCAGCCCGCTGGCCAAGTTCGTAGCATGGGGCCTCCTGTCCTCTCTTCTGTATCACCTGGTAGCCGGTGTGCGCCACTTGATCATGGACATGGGCATCGGTGAGACGCTGGAAGGCGGCCGCCTGGGCTCGAAAATCATCATCGCCATTTCCGTGGTGCTGATCGTTCTGGCAGGAGTTTGGATATGGTAACCAGCGTAACGAATCTGTCGCGTTCGGGCCTCTATGACTGGATGGCACAGCGTGTGTCTGCGGTCGTTCTCGCGGCTTATTTCATTTTCCTGATCGGATACCTCGTCGCAAATCCGGGCATCGGCTATGAGCAATGGCACGGCCTGTTTTCCCACAATGCGATGCGAATCTTCAGTCTGCTGGCCCTTGTAGCCCTGGGCGCACACGCCTGGGTTGGCATGTGGACCATCGCGACCGACTACCTGACGCCGATGGCGCTGGGCAAGTCCGCGACTGCAGTACGTTTCCTCTTCCAGGCAGTATGCGGCGTTGCGATGTTCGCTTACTTCGTCTGGGGTGTGCAGATTCTTTGGGGTATCTGATTCATGGCTAACATTCCAACTATTTCATTCGACGCCATCATTATTGGTGGCGGCGGTGCGGGTATGCGCGCTGCGCTGCAGCTGGCTCAGGGCGGTCACAAGACTGCCGTGATCACCAAGGTGTTCCCGACGCGCTCGCACACCGTATCGGCCCAGGGTGGCATCACCTGCGCCATCGCCTCCGCCGACCCGAACGATGACTGGCGCTGGCACATGTACGATACCGTCAAGGGTTCCGACTACATCGGTGACCAGGACGCTATCGAATACATGTGTCAGGAAGGCCCGGCCGCGGTGTTCGAGCTGGACCACATGGGTCTGCCGTTCTCGCGTACCGAGCAAGGCCGTATCTACCAGCGTCCATTCGGCGGCCAGTCGAAGGACTACGGTAAAGGCGGGCAGGCTGCCCGTACCTGCGCTGCGTCCGACCGTACCGGTCACGCGCTGCTGCACACCCTTTATCAGGGCAACCTGAAAGCCGGTACCACGTTCCTGAACGAGTACTACGCGGTAGACTTGGTCAAGAACGCACAAGGCGAATTCGTCGGTGTGATCGCCATCTGCATCGAAACCGGTGAAACCACCTACATCCGCGCCAAGGCCACCGTGCTGGCGACCGGCGGTGCAGGTCGTATCTACGCCTCGACCACCAATGCCCTGATCAACACCGGTGACGGCGTCGGCATGGCACTGCGTGCTGGCGTACCGGTGCAAGACATCGAAATGTGGCAGTTCCACCCGACCGGCATCGCCGGCGCCGGTGTACTGGTGACCGAAGGTTGCCGTGGTGAAGGTGGTTACCTGATCAACAAGCACGGCGAGCGTTTCATGGAGCGTTATGCTCCGAACGCCAAAGACTTGGCTGGTCGTGACGTTGTGGCCCGTTCGATGGTTAAAGAGATCATCGCCGGTAACGGCTGTGGCCCCAATGGCGATCACGTACTGCTCAAGCTCGATCACCTGGGTGAAGAAGTGCTGCACAGCCGTCTGCCTGGTATTTGCGAGCTGTCCAAGACCTTTGCCCACGTTGACCCGGTAGTTGCTCCGGTTCCGGTGGTTCCGACCTGCCACTATATGATGGGCGGCGTGCCGACCAACATTCATGGCCAGGCAATCACCCAGAACGCCGACGGCGAAGACGAGATCATTCATGGTCTGTTCGCGGTAGGTGAAGTGGCTTGCGTATCGGTTCACGGTGCCAACCGCCTGGGCGGCAACTCGCTGCTCGACCTGGTGGTATTCGGCCGTGCGGCCGGCCTGCACCTTGAGAAGGCGCTGACTGACGGCATCGAATACGATGACGCCACCGACGCCAACATCGAAGCGGCCCTGGCGCGCCTGAACGCTCTGAACGAGCGCACGGATGGCGAAGACGTGGCAACCCTGCGTCGCGAGCTGCAAAATTGCATGCAGAACTACTTCGGTGTGTTCCGTACCGGCGAATACATGCAGAAGGGCATCGCCCAGCTGGCTGATCTGCGCAAGCGTATCGCCAACGTCAAGATCAACGATAAGAGCCAGGCGTTCAACACCGCTCGTATCGAAGCCCTTGAGCTGCAGAACCTGCTGGAAGTGGCTGAAGCGACGGCGATCGCCGCCGAGGTTCGTAAAGAATCCCGTGGTGCTCACGCTCGTGAAGACTTTGAAGATCGCGACGACGAAAACTGGTTGTGCCACACCCTGTACTTCCCGGGTGACAAGCGCGTAACCAAGCGTGCCGTGAACTTCTCGCCGAAGACGGTACCGACGTTTGAACCGAAGATTCGGACTTACTAAGGGTGGCTGCCATGTTGAAAGTCAGTGTTTATCGCTACAACCCTGATCAGGACGCCGCGCCGTTCATGCAGGAGTTCCAGGTCGATACCGGTGGTAAAGACCTGATGGTGCTGGATGTACTGGCACTGATCAAAGAGCAGGACGAAGGTTTCTCCTATCGTCGCTCTTGCCGTGAGGGCGTTTGCGGCTCCGACGGCATGAACATCAACGGCAAGAACGGCCTGGCGTGCATCACGCCGCTGTCTGCTGTTGTCAAAGGCAACAAGCTGATCGTTCGTCCTCTGCCAGGTTTGCCGGTTATCCGTGACCTGGTCGTCGATATGAGCATCTTCTACAAGCAATACGAGAAAGTTAAGCCGTTCTTGCAGAATGACACGCCGGCTCCGGCCATCGAGCGTCTGCAATCCCCGGAAGAGCGTGAAAAGCTCGACGGTCTGTACGAGTGCATTCTGTGCGCTTGCTGCTCGACGTCGTGCCCGTCCTTCTGGTGGAACCCGGACAAATTCCTGGGTCCAGCTGCACTGCTGCAAGCGTACCGCTTCCTGGCAGACAGCCGCGACACCAAGACGTCCGAGCGTCTGGCTTCGCTGGATGACCCGTTCAGCGTATTCCGCTGCCGCGGGATCATGAACTGCGTCAACGTATGTCCCAAAGGCCTGAACCCGACTAAGGCCATTGGTCACATCCGTAACATGCTGCTGCACAGCGGCGTGTAACTGACGTTGTAGTAAAGCAGGACCGTTGTGCCCGTAAATGCTGCGGCGCAGGCTTCAACCGGCGCCGTAGTTTTAACTTGAGCAGCGACTTACAAAGCCGCGGCTCTTATTTTGAAGAAATGAGACAAGCAGGGGCATTCGGGTTGGTACCCGAACTATCAGCGTGATCCTAAGTGGCTTGTTTTGGTCGCTGCACTTGGCCTTTTGCAAGCAAACTCGGTGTTTTCGCCGGTGGTGTCCCCAAATCGAGGGTGACCAAGCATGCAAGAAAGCGTGATGCAGCGCATGTGGAACAGCGGCTATCTTTCAGGTGGTAACGCTGCCTATGTGGAAGAGCTTTATGAGCTCTACCTGCACGACCCTAACGCTGTGCCAGAAGAATGGCGCACCAAATTTCAGACGTTGTCTTCAGACGGCAACGCTGCCACCGATGTATCGCACGCAACAATTCGCGATCAGTTTGTGCTGCTGGCAAAGAACCAGCGCCGCGCCCAACCGGTTTCCGCCGGCAGCGTGAGCAGTGAGCACGAGAAGAAGCAAGTTGAAGTACTGCGACTGATCCAAGCCTACCGTATGCGTGGCCACCAGGCAGCCCAGCTTGACCCGCTGGGGCTGTGGCAGCGTCCTGCACCTGCAGACCTGTCGATCAATCATTACGGCTTGACCAATGCCGATCTTGATACGACCTTCCGTGCCGGCGACCTGTTCATCGGCAAAGAGGAAGCGAGCCTACGCGAAATTCACGAAGCGTTGCAGCAGACATATTGCCGCACCATCGGCGCTGAATTCACGCACATCACCGATTCCGAGCAGCGCCAGTGGTTCCAGCACCGCCTGGAAGGCGTGCGTGGGCGTCCGGTCTTGTCCGCCGATGTCCGCAGCCACTTGCTGGAGCGCGTGACCGCGGCCGAGGGCCTCGAAAAATACCTGGGTACCAAATACCCGGGCACCAAGCGTTTCGGCCTGGAAGGCGGCGAAAGCCTGATTCCGATGCTCGACGAACTGATCCAGCGTTCCGGTTCCTACGGCACCAAGGAAATCGTGATCGGCATGGCTCACCGTGGTCGCCTGAACGTGTTGGTCAACACCTTCGGCAAGAACCCGCGCGAGCTGTTTGACGAGTTCGAAGGCAAGAAGAAGGTCGAGTTGGGTTCCGGTGACGTTAAATACCACCAGGGCTTCTCGTCCAACGTGATGACCACCGGCGGTGAAGTTCACCTGGCCATGGCGTTCAACCCATCCCACCTGGAAATCGTTTCGCCAGTGGTCGAGGGTTCGGTACGTGCACGCCAGGATCGTCGTAACGATTCTACCGGTGAGAAGGTTCTGCCGATTTCCATCCACGGTGACGCGGCATTCGCCGGTCAAGGCGTGGTCCTGGAAACGTTCCAGATGTCGCAGACTCGCGGCTTCAAGACCGGCGGTACCGTTCACATCGTCATCAACAACCAGGTCGGCTTCACCATCAGCAACCCGTTGGACGCGCGTTCCACCGAGTACGCCACCGACGTTGCCAAGATGATCCAGGCGCCGATCCTCCATGTGAATGGTGATGATCCGGAAGCCGTGCTGTTCGTGACCCAACTGGCTGTCGACTACCGCATGCAGTTCAAGCGTGACGTGGTGATCGACCTGGTTTGCTACCGTCGTCGCGGTCACAACGAAGCGGACGAGCCAAGCGGCACTCAGCCGTTGATGTACCAGCAGATCACCAAGCAGCGCACCACCCGTGAGCTGTACGCTGAAAGCCTGACCAAGGCCGGCGTGGTTGATGATGCGCGTGTTCAGGCGAAAGTCGATGAATACCGCAATGCGCTGGACAATGGCCTGCATGTAGTGAAAAGCCTGGTCAAGGAGCCGAACAAAGAGCTGTTCGTCGACTGGCGCCCGTACCTGGGCCACACCTGGACTGCACGTCACGATACATCCTTCGATTTGAAGACGTTGCAGGAACTGTCCGCCAAGCTGCTGGAAATTCCAGAAGGCTTCGTCGTACAGCGCCAGGTTGCGAAGATCTACGAAGACCGTCAGAAGATGCAAGCCGGCGGCCTGCCGATCAACTGGGGTTACGCCGAAACCATGGCGTACGCGACCCTGGCGTTCGAAGGTCACCCGATCCGCATGACCGGCCAGGACATCGGCCGCGGTACGTTCTCGCACCGCCATGCGGTATTGCACAACCAGAAAGACGCGGGCACCTACATCCCGTTGCAGAACCTGTACGAAGGCCAGCCACGTTTCGACCTGTACGATTCGTTCCTGTCCGAAGAAGCCGTACTGGCGTTCGAATACGGTTACTCCACCACCACGCCGAACGCGCTGGTGATCTGGGAAGCCCAGTTCGGCGACTTCGCCAACGGTGCCCAGGTGGTTATCGACCAGTTCATCACCAGCGGCGAGCACAAGTGGGGCCGCCTGTGCGGTCTGACCATGCTGCTGCCGCACGGTTATGAAGGCCAGGGCCCTGAGCACTCCTCGGCCCGTCTGGAGCGTTACCTGCAATTGTGCGCCGAGCACAACATTCAGGTATGCGTGCCAACGACCCCGGCACAGATTTACCACTTGCTGCGTCGTCAGGTGATCCGCCCGCTGCGCAAGCCGCTGGTGGTGCTGACGCCGAAGTCGCTGTTGCGTCACAAACTGGCCGTTTCGACCCTGGAAGATCTGGCCCAAGGTTCGTTCCAGACCGTGATTCCAGAGATCGATACACTGGACGCCGCCAAGGTCACTCGCCTGATCCTGTGCAGTGGCAAGGTCTACTACGATCTGTTGGAAAAACGCCGTGCCGAAGGCCGCGAAGACATCGCCATCGTGCGTATCGAGCAGCTTTACCCGTTCCCGGAAGATGACCTCATGGAGATCATCGCGCCTTACACCAACCTCACGAACGTAGTGTGGTGTCAGGAAGAACCGATGAACCAGGGCGCCTGGTACAGCAGCCAGCATCATCTGCGTCGCAGCATCGGCAACCACAACAAGGCCTTGGTCCTTGAGTACGCCGGTCGTGATGCTTCTGCTGCACCTGCGTGTGGCTATGCGTCGATGCATGCCGAGCAGCAGGAAAAACTGCTGCAAGATGCTTTCACTGTTTAACGCCTTCGCGCTGACTGAAACCGAATTTTAAGGACCTACAGATAATGGCTATCGAAATCAAAGCCCCGTCATTCCCGGAATCGGTTGCCGATGGCACCGTTGCCACCTGGCACAAGAAACCAGGCGAGGCCGTCAAGCGTGACGACCTGATCGTCGACATCGAGACTGACAAAGTCGTACTGGAAGTGTTGGCCGAAGCTGACGGCGTGCTGGGCGCGATCGTAGCTGAAGAGGGCGCTACTGTTCTGTCGAACCAGGTACTGGGTTCGATCGAAGAGGGCAGCGCTGCTGCCGCACCTGCTCCTGCCGCAGCTGCACCGGCTGCTTCGGCGCCTGCCGCTGCACCGGCAGCCGGTGGCGAAGATCCAATCGCTGCCCCGGCTGCGCGTCAACTGGCTGAAGAAAACGGCATCAACCTGGCCTCCATCAAGGGCACCGGCAAAGACGGCCGCGTGACCAAGGAGGACGTGGTTGCCGCAGTTGAAGCCAAGAAGAACGCTCCGGCTGCCGCACCTGCCAACGCTGCTGCTCCTGCTGCCGCTGCGCCTGTGTTTGCCGCTGGCGACCGCACCGAGAAGCGCGTACCGATGACTCGCGTACGTGCCACCGTGGCCAAGCGCCTGGTTGAAGCGCAGTCGAACATGGCCATGCTGACCACGTTCAACGAAGTCGACATGACCGAAGTCATGGCCCTGCGTTCCAAGTACAAGGATCTGTTCGAGAAGTCCCACAATGGCGTGCGCCTGGGCTTCATGTCGTTCTTCGTGAAAGCGGCCACCGAAGCGCTGAAACGCTTCCCGGCAGTCAACGCTTCCATCGACGGCGGCGACATCGTTTACCACGGCTACGCAGATATCGGCGTTGCCGTCTCCAGCGACCGTGGCCTGGTAGTTCCAGTGCTGCGTAACGCAGAGCTGATGAGCCTGGCTGAAATCGAAGGCGGCATCGCCGGCTTCGGCAAGAAAGCCCGTGACGGCAAGCTGACCATCGACGAGATGACCGGCGGTACCTTCACCATCACTAACGGTGGTACCTTCGGTTCGATGATGTCGACGCCGATCGTCAACCCACCGCAAGCCGCGATCCTGGGCATGCACAACATCATCCAGCGTCCGATGGCCATCAACGGCCAGGTCGTGATCCGCCCAATGATGTACCTGGCATTGTCTTACGATCACCGCCTGATCGATGGTAAAGAAGCCGTGACGTTCCTGGTGACCATCAAGAACCTGCTGGAAGACCCGGCTCGCCTGCTCCTGGACATCTGATAGAAGCAGCTGCAGGTTGCGAGCTACAAGCTGTAGGAAAAAGCAGCTTGGCTTGCAGCCTGTGGCTAGAAGCTTGTCGCAAATAGAGGATCTATTTTCATGACACAGAAATTTGACGTTGTAGTGATTGGTGCAGGCCCTGGCGGCTATGTTGCCGCCATCAAGGCTGCGCAACTGGGCCTCTCGACTGCTTGCATCGAAAAGTACACCGACAAGGAAGGCAAGCTGGCGCTGGGCGGTACCTGCCTGAACGTTGGTTGCATTCCTTCCAAGGCGCTGCTGGACAGCTCCTGGAAATTCCACGAAGCCCAAGACGGCTTCGCGATCCACGGCATCAACCATGCTGGCGTGACCATGGACGTACCAGCAATGGTCGGCCGTAAAGCCAACATCGTCAAAGGCCTGACTTCCGGCGTTGCCACCTTGTTCAAGGCCAACGGCGTTACTTCGATTCAAGGCCACGGCAAGCTGCTGGCCGGCAAGAAAGTTGAAGTCACCAAGCCGGACGGTTCGGTTGAAGTCATCGAAGCCGAAAACGTGATCCTGGCACCCGGCTCGCGTCCAATCGACATTCCGCCTGCTCCAGTTGATAACAACGTGATCGTTGATTCGACCGGCGCCCTGGAATTCCAGGCTGTGCCTAAGCGCCTGGGCGTGATCGGCGCTGGCGTCATCGGTCTGGAACTGGGCTCGGTATGGTCCCGTCTGGGCGCTGAAGTCACTGTGCTGGAAGCCCTGGATACGTTCCTGCTGGCGGCCGACACTGCCGTCTCCAAGGAAGCGCTGAAAACCCTGACCAAACAAGGTCTGGACATCAAGCTTGGCGCCCGTGTTACCGGTTCCAAGGTCAACGGCGAAGAAGTCGTGGTGACCTACACCGATAAAGACGGCGAGCAGACCATCACCTTCGACAAGCTGATCGTTGCCGTTGGTCGCCGTCCAGTGACCAATGACCTGTTGGCTTCCGACAGCGGCGTGAACATCGACGAGCGTGGCTTCATCCACGTTGATGATCACTGCGCGACCACCGTACCGGGCGTTTATGCGATTGGCGACGTGGTTCGTGGCATGATGCTGGCCCACAAGGCTTCCGAAGAAGGCATCATGGTTGTTGAGCGCATCAAGGGTCACAAGACCCAGATGAACTACGACCTGATCCCATCGGTTATTTACACCCACCCGGAAATTGCATGGGTCGGCAAGAACGAACAGCAGTTGAAAGCTGAAGGCGTTGAAGTTAACGTCGGCACCTTCCCGTTTGCCGCTTCCGGCCGTGCCATGGCAGCCAACGACACCGGTGGTTTTGTCAAAGTCATCGCTGATGCCAAGACTGACCGCGTATTGGGCGTCCACGTGATTGGCCCAAGCGCTGCAGAACTGGTTCAGCAAGGCGCGATCGGTATGGAATTCGGCACCAGTGCCGAGGACCTGGGTATGATGGTCTTCTCCCATCCGACCCTGTCCGAAGCGTTGCACGAAGCAGCGTTGGCAGTGAATGGCGGCGCCATCCACATCGCCAACCGCAAGAAGCGCTAAGCGAGATAATAAGAAACCACGGCGGAGTTGCCCGTCGTGAGCCTTGCGCGCAAGACTCACCGCGGAATATCCGCTGGACGCAGCCTTGCGCAGCTTTACGGGCCATAAGCCCCGCAAGTTGCGCGAGCAGCAGTCACAGGTGGCGCGGCACTCATAATGAGCGCAGCGCCGAATGCGCAGTACCTAACGAAGACGGTAAAAAGCATGAATCTTCACGAGTATCAGGGTAAGCAGCTGTTCGCTGAATACGGCCTGCCAGTTTCCAAGGGCTACGCAGTAGACACCCCGGAAGCAGCAGCAGAAGCTTGCGACAAAATCGGCGGCAGCGAGTGGGTTGTCAAAGCCCAGGTCCACGCCGGTGGTCGCGGTAAAGCGGGCGGCGTTAAGCTGGTTCGCAGCAAAGAAGACGCCAAGGCCTTCGCACAGCAGTGGCTGGGCAAGCGTCTGGTGACTTACCAGACTGACGCCAATGGCCAGCCAGTCACCAAGATCCTGGTTGAATCGTGCACTGATATCGCTAAAGAGCTGTACCTGGGCGCTGTCGTTGACCGTTCGAGCCGTCGCATCGTGTTCATGGCTTCCACCGAAGGTGGCGTGGACATCGAGAAAATCGCTCACGAAACCCCAGAAAAAATTCTGAAGGCCACTATCGATCCACTGGTTGGCGCACAGCCATTCCAGGGTCGCGAGCTGGCTTTCCAGCTGGGTCTGGAAGGCAAGCAAGTTGCCCAGTTCGCCAAGATCTTCGTTGGTCTGGCCAAACTGTTCCAGGATCACGATCTGGCCCTGCTGGAAGTGAACCCGCTGGTGATCAAGGAAGACGGCGACCTGCATTGCCTCGATGCCAAGATCAACATCGATGCCAACGCCATGTACCGTCAGCCTAAGCTGAAGACTTTCCACGATCCGTCGCAAGACGATCCGCGCGAAGCGCACGCTGCCAAGTTCGAACTGAACTACGTAGCTCTGGAAGGCAACATCGGCTGCATGGTCAACGGTGCCGGTCTGGCCATGGGTACCATGGACATCGTCAACCTGCATGGCGGCAAGCCAGCCAACTTCCTCGACGTAGGTGGTGGCGCTACCAAGGAACGCGTTACCGAAGCGTTCAAGATCATCCTGTCCGACTCCAACGTCGCCGCAGTACTGGTCAACATCTTCGGCGGCATCGTTCGTTGCGACATGATTGCCGAAGGCATCATCGGTGCAGTGAAAGAAGTCGGCGTTAAAATCCCGGTTGTTGTTCGCCTTGAAGGTAACAACGCTGAACTGGGCGCTAAAGTACTGGCAGAAAGCGGTTTGAACATTATCGCGGCTACCAGCCTGACCGACGCTGCTCAACAAGTTGTCAAAGCTGCGGAGGGCAAGTAATGAGCGTCCTGATCAATAAAGACACCAAAGTTATCTGCCAGGGTATTACCGGTTCGCAAGGTAGTTTCCACACCCAGCAAGCCATCGAATACGGCACCAAGATGGTTGGCGGCGTAACCCCGGGCAAAGGCGGCACCGAGCACCTGGGCCTGCCCGTGTTCAACACCGTGAAAGACGCTGTAGCTGCCACTGGCGCCACCGCCAGCGTGATCTACGTTCCAGCTCCTTTCTGCAAGGACTCGATCCTGGAAGCGGCATTCGGCGGCATCAAGCTGATCGTTTGCATCACCGAAGGCATTCCTACCCTGGACATGCTGGACGCTAAAGTTAAGTGCGACGAGCTGGGCGTAGTCCTGATCGGCCCTAACTGCCCAGGCGTGATCACCCCAGGCGAATGCAAGATCGGCATCATGCCAGGTCACATTCACTTGCCAGGTAAAGTCGGTATCGTTTCCCGTTCCGGCACCCTGACCTACGAAGCTGTGAAGCAGACCACTGACGCCGGTTTCGGTCAGTCGACTTGCGTCGGCATCGGCGGTGACCCGATCCCAGGCTCCAACTTCATCGACATCCTGAAGCTGTTCCAGGAAGACCCGAAGACCGAAGCGATCGTGATGATCGGTGAGATCGGCGGTTCGGCTGAAGAAGAAGCGGCTGCCTACATCAAGGCACACGTGACCAAGCCGGTTGTTTCCTACATCGCTGGTGTGACTGCCCCTGCGGGCAAGCGCATGGGCCATGCTGGCGCAATCATCTCTGGCGGCAAAGGCACTGCAGACGAGAAATTCGCTGCACTGCAAGACGCAGGCGTTAAAACCGTGCGTTCGCTGGCAGACATCGGCAAGGCCCTGGCCGAGCTGACCGGTTGGGCTGTCAAGTAAGCCTCGCGCTTAGCTGACGCTTTACCACACAAAGGCCACCTTCGGGTGGCCTTTGTGCATTCTGGATATAGCCAGATTGACGAATGTGCTCGGTTCAAGATGGGAGCTGGCTTGCCTGCGATACAGACACCTCGGTGCATCAGCCAAACCGAGTCGATGCCATCGCAGGCAAGCCAGCTCCCACAGGGTTCTGTATTGCCCAATTAAGTATGAAAACGCGACATTCAAATGTCGCTTATCGGACAGTTCGCCCCGCAACAGTGCGTTTGTCAGCCTGATTCTGTACTCTAGCCGCCTCTTTATGCGTCCGCATCCCAAAAGGAAGCTGCGCGCTAGACCGGTCGGTCCCCATAAGGGCCGGCAGCATTTCCCTCATCCATAGGGAAGCCCTCTCTAAATTCCGATTCAGTAGTGTGGTATTTCCTCAAATGAAAGTGTTGAAAAGCCAGGATATCCTGGCGCTGGGCTTTATGACCTTTGCCTTGTTCGTGGGCGCCGGCAATATCATCTTCCCGCCTATCGTGGGTTTGCAGTCCGGGCCGCATGTGTGGATGGCGGCGCTGGGCTTTCTGATCACCGCGGTCGGTTTGCCGGTGGTCACCGTGATCGCCCTGGCCAAGGTCGGTGGTGGCATGGACGCGCTGAGCAGCCCGATTGGCAAAATTGCCGGTGGCCTGCTGGCAGCAGCGGCCTACCTGGCAGTGGGCCCGCTGTTTGCGACCCCGCGCACCGCAACAGTGTCGTTTGAAGTGGGCCTGGCGCCCTTGACCGGTGAAAGCCCGTTGGCGCTGTTCCTCTACAGCTCGGTGTATTTCCTGGTGGTGTTCTTTGTCTCCCTGTACCCGGGTCGACTGCTGGACACCGTGGGCCGTTTCCTGGCACCGCTGAAAATCATTGCCCTGGCCATCCTCGGCATCGCCGCGTTTGCCTTGCCCGCCGGTGAGGTGGGCGTCGCCACGCCGGAATACGTTGCAGCACCGTTCTCACAAGGCTTTATCAATGGTTACCTGACCATGGATACCCTGGGCGCGCTGGTGTTCGGCATCGTGATCGTCAACGCGATCCGTTCCCGTGGCGTCGAGTCGCCCAAGCTGATCACCCGTTACGCGATCATTGCCGGGCTGATTGCCGGCGTGGGCCTGGCACTGGTGTACGTCAGCCTGTTCCGTCTGGGTTCCGGCAGCCATGCCGTGGCCGCCGGTGCCAGTAACGGCGCTGCCGTACTGCACGCTTACGTGCAACACACATTCGGCTCCCTGGGCAGCGGCTTCCTCGCTGTGCTGATCTCGTTGGCGTGCCTGGTGACCGCCGTCGGCCTGACCTGCGCCTGCGCCGAGTACTTCAGCAAGGTCCTGCCGCTGTCCTACAAGACCCTGGTCGTGATTCTGGCGTTATTCTCGCTGTTTGTGTCCAACCTGGGCCTGACCAAGCTGATCGCGTTCTCGATTCCGGTGCTGACCGCGATCTACCCACCGTGCATCGTGTTGGTGGCTTTGAGCTTCTGCAAAGGGTTCTGGCAGGAACAGGGCCGTATCGTCGGCCCGGTGATGCTGGTGTCGTTCATCTTTGGCTGCATCGACGCACTCAAGGGCGCAGGCCTGGCGGGTTGGATGCCTACACAGTTGGCCAACTTGCCGCTGAGCGAACAAGGTTTGGCGTGGCTGGTACCATCGCTGATGACGTTGGTGGTGGCTGTGGTGATTGACCGTATGCTGGGCAAGCGTAGCGAAGCCATCGCGTAACGCGCGGTTCGGGCTGTACTGAAATGCCCCGTATCAAACGATACGGGGCATTTTTTTTGAGTCGATGGCAGTGTCTTTTTTTTGGGGATGGCGTCAAAAATCTCAAGTTGAAAACACCGGTCGGTGTGGGAGCTGGCTTGCCTGCGATGGCGGTACATCGGTTGGCGCGGTGGTGACTGCAAAGACGCTATCGCAGGCAAGCCAGCTCCCACATTTGGACCGTGTCGGCCCTATCATCCTGTGTACAAGGACCCGCATGTCGTTCGTCGAAACCAATCAAGTCCATCTGCTTGCCGCGCTCTGGTTCATCTTGTGCTGGGGTGGCTACACCCGTTACGCAACGTGGAAGGCCCGGGACACGGCGTGCCTGGCCAGTGTGTTGCACCTGTACCGGGAAGACTGGATGCGCCGCATGTTGTTGCGCGATAACCGCATCGCCGATGCCAGCGTGATCGGCAACCTGGAGCGTAATGCCTCGTTCTTTGCCTCCAGTACTTTGATCATCCTCGCCGGTATTCTCACTGTGCTCGGTGCTTCCGAGCGGGCGGTATCGTTGCTGGCGGACATTCCCATGGTGCAGCAGGCGTCCCAGGGCATGTCGGAGGTCAAGTTGCTGTGCCTGGCCCTGGTATTTGTTTATGCGTTTTTTACTTTCAGCTGGTGCATGCGTCAGTACAACTTCGCGGCGGTGCTGGTGGGCTCGGCGCCGATGATTGGTGAACGACATGTGTCGGAGCAGGAGCGCAATGCATTTGCCTTGCGGGCGGCGCGGGTGATTTCGATGGCGGCCAACCAGTTCAACTTCGGCCTGCGTGCTTATTACTTCGGCATGACCATGCTGGCCTGGTTTGTCAGCCCCTGGTTGTTCATGTTGATGAGCAGCGGGGTGGTGTTGGTGCTTTATCGCCGCGAGTTTCACTCCGACGTCTTGCAGGTGATGGTGTATACCCCGACCAATATGCTGGCAGTCGACGCTGTAAAAGAGGGCGCATCGTAGCGCTGGCAGCAAATTCCAGACAAAGAAAAGCCCGCTTAATCAGCGGGCTTTCTTTTTGCTGCCAAGCCAGGTTGGCTGTTTCAGGGTATCGGGAACTTGCTCTTTGTCGAATCCACTCCCATGTTCTTCAAATATTCCTGGGCGGGCCTCAAATCGCTTTTTTTGGGTAGATAGTGTCCAGAGACATTGGAAAGGTGGAATTTCCCGAAGGCGTCTTTCCTTATGTAGCCTGCGCTGACTACCTTTTCTGATTGGCCACTGCCGGCGCCGATTTCCGCGATGGCAGGATGTGATAACCATTTTGGCGGTGCATTTTTGTCGATAGTACCGATGATCAGTTGGTTGTCTTGAGTGAAGACGAACTTGCTGACTGTATCGGGTTTCAACACAACCTTCAGGTCGTCCGGCTTTGTGATGCGAACCAGTTCCGCTCGGGCCGCTCGGGGGTTCAATGCCGCTCCGGCCAGATGCATCTCGGCGTTCAGGTCACGAGCCCTGGTATTGACCAGCACTGCAAGTGGTTTTCGAATGGGCGGCTCTATTCGCCAACTGCCGGAGGTGGAAGAGCTGCTTGCAGGCACTAGGTTTTCCGCGGAGGAGGCAGAATGAGGCTGCGGTAGAGGTTCTAGCGTTTGAGGTAGTTTGGCGCCTCCCGGCAAACCGGTTAGCACCCATTCGCCGTTCCCTTTGTTCAAAAGCGTAGCCACCCGACGCTTTGTCTCGGGGTTTATAACGTTTACAAATCCTGATTCGAATTTGAACGCTGGGCTTATTTGGTAGACCCTGCTCACGTCTGAGTTATCGGTGTAACGGATCAACCATTTGTCACCGACTTGTTGTGGCCCGGTGGCGCTGAGCGGTTTTCCTGCCAGTAGCTGATTATCCAGTGCGTGCGCGGCGAGGTCGCCACGGTTCTGTACAGGGTGGGCCGGGTTTGGCAATTGGGTCGGGGTGCTTGAGGGGCGGCCCGCCGATATCGACGTACCCGGAACCGGTACGACGTGACCGCTTGGCGTACCCGTTGTACCTGCCGTGATTGCCAGTCGCTGTTGGAGCGTGCGCCCAGGGGTTCTGAACACCGGGCGCAACGGGGGCCTTTTGAGTAAAGGGATACCCGACGCAGCCATGGCGAAGTCGCTGTACACCGCCCCCCATTGTCCCGGTCGGGTGAGGAGCTTGGGCAGGCTTCGTCCGGATGTACGCAACGTTCTTAGCGCAGCCTTGGAGAGCCTTTGGGTGGCTGACATACCCGCGTTGACCGGGATGAGGCTTAGAACGAATTGGGCTATATCTGCGGCGAACATTAATTTGTTGGCTGTGGATCGGGCCGATACGTCTGCGCTGGGTGTCATCCCAACCAATGCTCTCCCTCTGAGTAACCCCACCTCCTGCATATACAGGTTTTCAGTGATGCTATCTTTGAACGGCTTCAGCCGGATGCCCGCTTCATGGTCGGCCGCGAATTTCTTGAGCCACGTGCCGAGCCCAGGCAAAAACAGGGTGTCGTGAATATTATCTCGATCAACAGGTGATACCCGCTGATCCATGTAGGTCATCCACTCGGGCGTGTTCAGCAGCGTGTTAAGTTGATCCTCGTCCACAATTTCTCTGAAGGGACGTCCGTCGGGAGCATCCGGACTGTACAGCACCAGCGAGGGATGGTTGGTCGGTTTGATGACCATCATGCCCTGGACGGGTTTGCCGTTCAGGACCACGCTATGCGAGACGATGGAGGCACCATTCACGATTGGCCAGGTGGTGGAGTCGCTATGCTCAAGTGTCGCTTCGATCCACTGCTCGGCGATTTTTTGCCTGTTCAGATAGGCATCGGGGTCCAGGCTGGTGATGAACGCGTCCTTGGCCATCCTTGCCTTCAGATGGTTTTTCCACGCGTCGGGCAGCACCCTGGCTTCGTCGGAGGTGGCAGTGGGGCTGAGTTTGTCATCCAGTAGTTTGAGGTATTTGCCGCCCACATCGGTTTGGCTGATCAGGTCCTCGAGAAACGGCTTATCCAGGGTAAGCAGGTATTGTCCGTTGGCACTTACGACGCGAGCGGCCCAGGTGCTGGTCGGCGAGTTTTCATGCCATGGCGTTGTGTTCATGAGCGCCAGGTCGGTCAGCGACCGGGTGTGGATCTGCGGCTTTGGTGCGTTTGCGGTACCTAAAAGGCCGCGATTGCTCGACTGCTGTGTGGTCATCTGAACCATCACGTGGTCAAGGTCTATTTCCTCGTGCCGGTAGCGGTCCGGCAGCTTGGCTTTCAACGCCTGGGCCAGCAACTGTTTGGCGAAAATGTTCGGGTCCGGGATGTTTGCCAATAGCCCTTGTAAGTGCGTAAGGCTTGTATCCTGTGCTTCCTCCAGCTCCCTATAGCTCGTTTCTTGTTGGGGAGTCAGTTCTTTAAGCCATTGGGGTTGCAGTTTGTTGTGCAGTTGTTCATTGCGTGCGAGCAGGGCATTACTGCCATCGAAATGCAGTGAAAGATCCGCTGCATCATTGATGGTTTCGACAGTTTGGGCGCAGAGCAACGACGGTGTGCGAGAGGAGCCAGTTTCGGCTTGCGCCTGGGCGAACCCGGCCTGCATGGTTTCATTGACCTCGTCAGCCTGTCGCTGCAACAACTGGGGAAAGGTTTGTGCCACGACGTCGCCGCAGACGGGGGCGAATCCCAGCATTAAATCATCACCCCACGGAGGGTTTCGACTGTGCTCTACCGACACCGGCAGACTTTTGAGTAGCAGGTTGGCCTTCTCGTCATCATTATCGATCCTCTGCATCAATGCCTCGCGGGCTTCGCCAGGGCTCGCGAATTCCTCGAAACCGTCCCCGGGGGTATAAAGCACTACAGGCCCGGTGGTGTCATCCAGCCCGATATTACGGGTGTCACTTGCGCTGTAAGGTGCCTCGGGTGACGAGCCGTCGCTGCGAGTGATAAGAAAACAACCGGCTAAAATTGCGCCATTGGCGGAGCTGTCATCTACCCGGACCGGATACACCCCCGGACGATCCCCAGCGGGAAGTTCGCGCTCGCGTGCTTCAAGGGTGGGGTACTGAAAGGCGGTGTCGATCAGCTTTTTGCCAGCCTCGCTGAGGGTTCCGTCTTCAACCCGCAGGGCTGCCTCGGTGGAAAGCATCTGCCGGTGCAGGGCAAGCAGTTGGGCTGAACGTGATGGCTGCTTGGGGGAGCCTCCGGGTGATCTTTTCCAGTAGCTACTGAGCGCCTCTGGAAAGCGGGTTGCGATATCGTGTGCAAGCGTCAGCAGGGACCCCTGATGCTCCAACCTGGTTTGGGGAGCACCCGCAGGCCCGTCAATGTAAAAGCCCGTTTGCATATCGGCACTGTGCTCTTGCGTGTTGGGCGTGCCAGTGACGGCGTTTATGTGGACTTGCGCGACCTTTTCGAGCAATGCCTGCGATAAGGTTTGCGTGGAAATCAACACGGGCTCTGCCGGCGGCTGTTTTCGATAGGTGTTGACGTGGATAATGTTCGGGTCGATTGATGTGAGCTGGGGAAAGGCTTTTTTCAACTGAGCCTGGGTAAAGCGTTGGAATGTCATCTGCTGACTGAGCAAATCAATAATTTTCTGGTTGTACGCCTGGTGCTGTTCAATCAATTGGGATTGCGCGGCGACTGCGTTCGGCCCTGTATCAGTGGCAACAACTGGTTTTATGCCAGCTACTTGGATTTTGATCCGATCATCCGGGTCTAGTCCCAACGGCTTGGGCTGAGGGTGGTGCGATAAAGGTGGCTGTTGCGTGGTCGATTCAGAGGCTGTGCCCACGGACAGTTGGATCGCTTGCGGCGCAGGTGTTTGGCTGACAGAGAGAGAAGTTGAGCGCATTTAACATCCTAAGGATAGATATGCAGTTCCTTCCGCCTGAGAAATGATCAAGGCTTCGTGCCTTGGGGCCAACTAAGTGAGTGGAGGCGTCCTATTGGTTCCAGGGCCGAACTTATGTACATCTGGAAACAGGAATTCTCATAAAAGACAGGTAGTACGGCCGGGGTTTTGATATTTGTTGCGCAACTCACCGGGCTCACATTTAGAAGGACCCGTATGTCGCGGCGGTGCTGGTGGGCTCGGCGACGATGATTGGTGAACGGCATGTGTCGGAGCAGGAGCGCAATGCATTTGCCCTGCGGGCGCCGCGAGTTTCACTCCGACGTCTTGCAGGTGATGGTGTATACCCCGACCCATATGCAAGCCTCGGAGGCTGCAAAAGAGAGTGTTTCTTGATCGCCGGATAAAACAGCAGGCAAAGAAAAGCCCGCTTTATAAGCGGGCTATCTTTTGCAGCACTACAGCTTCACACCCGGCAATTACTGCTTGGCAGGTTCTGCAGGGGCGGCAGGTGCAGCTTCTTTTGCAGCTTCGGCGTTCGATTCAGCCTGAGCTTTGGCAGCTTCGGCGTTTTCTTTCGCAGCGTCGTTAACTTTATCCTGTGCTTTAGCCATGTCTTGCTGTGCTTGCTCAGAGTGTGCAGCGGCATCTTGGGCTTTGTCTTCGGATTTCTTGTCGCAGGCAGCCAGACCGAGTGCAGCGGCCAGCATCATGGAAATAGCTAATGTCTTGCGCATGGGTGTTTCTCCTTATTGAAGATATCTACTGGCCTTTCGAACCCAAGGGGCCAGCATTAGTTCCTTATGTCCCACAGATATATAGCATGTTTCGTACAGATTTTTTTCCCGGTAGTTCGCATCCATCCGATTCCCACTAATAAGAGTCTAAAAACAATGACCGAAAACCCCTTGTTAGAGCGTGCCGCACGCTTTGTTTCGGCGCTGCGCCATTGCCAGGTGCTGGGTGTGGCCGTCCACGCCGCAAGCGAGGAGGGTATGACCCTGGTGTTGCCGTATGGGCCGCATCTAGTCGGTGATCCTTTGACGGGTGTGATTCACGGTGGCGCCTTGACCTCGTTGATGGACACCGCGTGCGGCATGGCCACCTTATGCGTATTACCCGAATTTGAAGTGTGCCCGACCCTGGACCTGCGCATCGACTACATGCGTGCGGCCGAACCGCACCAGCCGGTGTATGGCTTCGCGCAATGTTACCGGGTGACCACCGACGTGATCTTTACCCGCGGGTTCGCCTATCAGGACGACCCGCAACAACCCATCGCCCATGTGGTGGGCACGTTCATGCGGATGGGCAAACGTCTGAAAGGCACGCAAGGGCTGGGCAGCACGATCAAGGGAGAGCAGGCATGACGCATCGATTCAAGACCCGGCTGGAGCAGGCCCTCGACCGTGGCAACTACGACGCACTGCTGGGCTTGGTGCCCTATGCCAAGTTGATCGGCATCGAATGCACCCGCCTGGGGGATGAGCTGCTGTTTCGGCTGCCGGCCAACAAGGACAATATTGGTAACCCCATATTGCCGGCGCTTCACGGCGGCGTGATCGCAGGCTTCATGGAGCTGTCGGCGGCCCTGCATCTACTGGTTTTTACCGGGGCTCCAGGCCTGCCAAAAATCATCGATTTTTCCCTGGATTACCTGCGCGCCGGCCAGTTTCGCGACACTTACGCCAAATGCCAGGTGTGGCGTCAGGGCCGGCGTGTCGCCAATGTGGCGATTACCGCCTGGCAAACCACCGAGGCCGAGCCGATCGCCACTGCCCGCGCACATTTCAAGATTGAGGAATTGGCCCGCCCTTGAAATCCCGGTCTTAGCCCCCAACTTTGATGACAACCCGCCGCCAACCCTTTCGGGCGCGGCCACTGCCATCCAATTGGAGTTTGATGACCATGAGTGTGGAAACTCAAAAGGAAACCCTGGGCTTCCAGACCGAGGTGAAGCAACTGCTGCACCTCATGATCCATTCGCTGTATTCCAACAAGGAAATTTTCCTTCGCGAATTGATCTCGAACGCCTCTGACGCTGTCGACAAATTACGTTTCGAAGCACTGTCCAAGCCTGAGTTGCTGGAAGGTGGCGCGGAACTGAAAATCCGTGTGAGCTACGACAAGGACGCCAAGACCGTCACGCTCGAAGACAACGGTATCGGCATGAGCCGTGAAGACGCGATTACCCACTTGGGTACCATCGCCAAATCCGGCACCGCAGATTTCATGAAGAACCTGTCGGGCGACCAGAAAAAAGATTCTCATCTGATCGGCCAATTCGGCGTGGGCTTCTATTCGGCCTTCATCGTTGCCGACAAGGTTGAAGTATTCAGCCGCCGTGCCGGCCTCGACGCCAGCGAAGGCGTGCACTGGGCGTCCAAAGGCGAGGGCGAGTTTGAAATCGCCACTATCGACAAGGCAGATCGCGGTACCCGCATCGTGCTGCACCTGAAATCCGGTGAAGACGAATTCGCTGATGGCTGGCGCCTGCGCAACATCATCAAGAAATACTCCGACCACATCGCTTTGCCGATCGAGCTGCCGAAAGAACAGACGGCTGCCGAAGGCGAAGAGAAGCCTGCCGAGGAATGGGAAACCGTCAACCGCGCCAGCGCCCTGTGGACCCGTCCGCGTACCGAGATCAAGGACGAGGAATACCAGGAGTTCTACAAGCACATCGGCCACGACTACGAAAACCCGCTGAGCTGGAGCCACAACAAGGTTGAAGGCAAGCTGGAATACAGCTCGCTGCTCTACGTACCGGCTCGCGCTCCGTTCGACCTGTACCAGCGCGAAGCGCCGAAGGGCTTGAAGCTCTACGTGCAACGCGTATTCGTGATGGACCAGGCGGAATCCTTCCTGCCGCTGTACCTGCGCTTTATCAAGGGCGTGGTCGACTCCAACGATCTGTCGCTGAACGTGTCGCGGGAAATCCTGCAGAAAGACCCGATCATCGACTCGATGAAGTCGGCGCTGACCAAGCGCGTGCTCGACATGCTGGAAAAACTGGCGAAGAACGAGCCTGAGCAATACAAGAGTTTCTGGAAAAACTTCGGTCAGGTGATGAAGGAAGGCCCGGCCGAAGACTTCGCCAACAAGGAAAAAATCGCCGGCTTGCTGCGTTTTGCTTCGACTCAGGGCGAAGACGGCGAGCAGGTTGTGTCCCTGGCTGACTACCTGGCACGCGCCAAGGAAGGTCAGGACAAGGTCTACTACCTGACCGGCGAAACCTACGCACAGGTTAAAAACAGCCCGCACCTGGAAGTCTTCCGCAAGAAAGGCATCGAAGTGCTGCTGCTGACCGACCGTATCGATGAGTGGCTGATGAGCTACCTCACCGAGTTCGACGGCAAGTCCTTCGTTGACGTTGCTCGTGGCGACCTGGACCTGGGTAACCTGGATTCCGAGGAAGACAAGAAAGCTGCTGAAGAAGTCGCCAAGTCCAAAGAGGGCCTGGTTGAGCGGATCAAGGCATCCCTGGGCGAAGCGGTCAGCGAAGTGCGGGTTTCCCACCGCCTGACCGACTCCCCGGCGATCCTGGCCATTGGCGAGCAGGACCTGGGCATGCAGATGCGTCAGATTCTTGAAGCCAGCGGTCAGAAGGTTCCGGACTCCAAGCCGATTTTCGAATTCAACCCGGCTCACCCGCTGATCGAGAAACTCGATGGCGAGCAGAGCGAAGAGCGGTTTGGCGACCTGTCGCACATCCTCTTCGACCAGGCGGCTCTGGCCGCCGGCGACAGCCTCAAAGACCCGGCCGCCTATGTGCGCCGACTGAACAAGCTGTTGGTTGAATTGTCGGTTTAACACCGATGTAGAAAAACCCGCTTCGGCGGGTTTTTTCGTTCTGGCTCTACTGTAGGAGCGAGCTTGCTCGCGAAAAACGTCAACGATAACGCGCAAATGCTGAATGAACGCGGTGATCTCACGTTTTTCGCGAGCAAGAACTAGGCGTCCCCCTCGCTCCTACAGGGAGCATCGTCAATCCATCAGAATTGGAGAAAATGATGAGCCAAGTCACTGTACGTTCCGTGGTCTATCAGGTTGATGGCCAGTCTTATGAAAGCCGTCTGGCATTTGATGCCAGCCACAAGGGCCCATTGCCGGGACTGCTGATGGCGCCGAACTGGATGGGCGTGAGTGCGGGTGCCGAAGAGATTGCCAAGAGTGTTGCCGGCAAAGGTTACGTGGTGCTGATTGCCGACTTGTATGGGCAAACCGTACGCCCGACCAATGGCGATGAGGCCGGCGCGGCGATGATGCCATTGAAGAATGATCGCCCGTTGCTGAACAAGCGTATGCAGGCGGCCTTCGAGCAACTGCAAGGCCAGACTGAAGCAGCAGTGGATACCTCGAAACTGGCCACCTTCGGCTTTTGCTTTGGCGGTTGCTGCTCCCTGGAACTGGCCCGTACTGGCGCGCCGGTAAAGGCTGCCGTGTCGTTCCACGGCACCCTGGATACACCGAACCCGGCGGATGCGAAGAACATCAAGGGGTCAGTGCTGGTGCTGCATGGCGCCTCGGACCCGTTGGTGCCCAAAGAGCAACTGCCGGCGTTCGAAGAGGAAATGAACGCGGCGGGTGTGGATTGGCAGTTGCTGAGCTACGGTGGTGCGGTGCATTCCTTCACCGATCCCCATGCCAATGTGCCAGGCAAGATGATGTACGACGCGAAGACTGCTGCGCGGGCTTTTCAGTCGATGCATAACTTGCTGGATGAAGTGTTCAAGGGCTGATGCCTCAGCTCCCACATTTGATAGGTATGCACCTTTAAAATGTGGGAGCCGGCTTGCCTGCGATAGCTATTTCACAGGCAACTCGATTCTTTCTGATTCCCCCGGCACAGTCGGCCAATCCCCAGCCGCCCAACGCTGTCTCGCCTGCTCGATCACCGCCGGATCACTCGCCACAAAATTCCAGTTGATCCGCCGTGGCTCATCCAGCGGCGCCCCGCCAAATACCATCAGGTGGCAATCACTCTCGGCATACAGGGTCATCTCCTGCCCAGTCGGCAATACTACCAAGCTGTTGACCTCCAGGCCTTCGCCGTCCAACTGCACCTCACCCTCCAGCACATACACCGCACGTTCCTCATGTTCATCAGGAATCAACAGGGTGGTGGCGGTTTGCATCTGTACCTCGGCATACAGCGTCGGCGACAGTACCGGCACCGGTGACCTGAGGCAAAAACCATCACCGGCGATCAAACGCACCTGCACGCCGAGGTTATCGCTTATCGGCAAGCTCGCCGCTGGGTGATGGCTGTAGTGTCCCGGCCCGGTCTCGTGGTCCTTGGGCGAGGCCAGCCATACCTGCAGGCCATGCAGGTTGAAGCCACTGGCCTTGACCGCTTCAGGTGTGCGCTCGACGTGTGCAATCGCGGTGCCGGCGGTCATCCAGCTGACATCGCCGGCTTGCACCACCTGGTCCGAGCCAAGGCTGTCCTTATGCTGCAAGACGCCTTCAAACAGGTAAGTAAGGGTGGACAGGCCGATGTGGGGATGCTGGCGGATATTCATGCCGTTACCCGGTGCGTAGCGGGTCGGCAGCATATGGTCGAAAAACACAAAGGGCCCGACGCTGCGGCATTCACGCGAGGGCAGGGGCCGCAGGATAGGCTGGCCTTCTACATCTTCGGGGCGAGGGCGAATCACGGTGAGAGTGGTCATGGGCATCCCAGTCTGAGCGGGTTAGATGCTTTGAGCATAACCCGCTCGATGGGAAGGTGGGGCTATTGGCTGAAGGCACCTTCCGATAATTTCGTCTCGATAGTGACTTCGGCAGTGGTCATCAGCTTATGTACCGGGCATTTATCGGCGACGCGGTGCAGTTCATCGCGCTGGGCGTCGGTGAGTACGCCCTTGAGGGTGAGCTTGACGTTGAGCTTGTATTTACCCTTCTGCTCTTCGGCGCTGTCGTGAGTGACCTCCACGGTCACGCCGGTCAACGGGATATCTTTTTTCTGCGCGTAGAGTCTCACGGTCAAAGCTTTGCACGACGCCAGCGCAGCATCGAAATAATCGTGGGGGGAGGGCGCCGAATCGTCACCGCCCAGGCTCTTGGGCAGGTCGGTAAACAGCTCGTGATTATTGATATTCACGCTGTGACGAAAGTTTTCAGCGTTCAGCGTATTGACGGTAACAGGCATGGCAAACCTCGTAAGGGCGCAGGATGAAGGTCATGCAGTTATAGAGCATGCTGGCACTCCAGTGTTCCGGTTTTTTCCATGCTGAACCCTGAAGGCTGGCGCAAGGTCTACCCGTATCAACCCTTTTTGAGGTTTTACCGTGTCTGGAACCCGCCTGAGTCTTGCCTTGTTGCTCGCCATCAGCAGCCTTGCCGCGCAGGCCCGTGACTATGCCTACAGCGACGCGCACCTGCATTACGTGGACTTCTTTCAGGAGAGCGCCGGCATGGACAAGCTGCTCAAGGCCATGGCGGACAACCGCATTGAGCACGTCATGATTTCCGGGATTCCCGTGGCCAAGAAATGGCACGAAGACGAGCCCAAGCGCCCGCGCTATTACGCCGGTGACGACGCCGATGCTTATTGGTACAGCGCCACGGATGTGATCGTCGCGGCGGCAGTGAATAAACTTTCTCCTGCGCAACGCCAGCACTTTCACCCGTTCCTCGCCGGTTTCAATCCCAACGACAAGAACTCCGCCGCCCACATCCAGCGTATGCTCGACCTCAACCCAGGGCTGTGGCAGGGCATCGGTGAAGTGTTTACCCGCCATGATGACCTCACCGCGCTGACTTCCGGCGACACGCCGCGTGCCAATAACGAAGCCATGACGCGCATCTACCACCTGGCGGCCGAAAACGACCTGCCGGTGATGCTGCATTCCAACATCACCTCCAAACGTGAGCGCAACCCACTGTATCTGGCGGAAGTCGAGCAGCCGTTACGCAATCACCCGCACACGCGTTTTATCTGGGCCCATGCCGGTACCAGCAAGGAAATTCACCGTCATCAGGTGCAGATGGACTTTTTGTTGCCTACCCTGACGCGCCTGCTTGAGGCGTACCCCAACCTGTATATCGACCTGTCCTGGAGCATGCTCACGCCCTATCTGCTGGATGACGCCGGCAAGCCACGGCCGCAATGGGTTGCGCTGGTAGCGCGCTTCCCGGATCGCTTCATGCTCGGCTCCGATGTTGTGGGGCGCTTCAATAAGTTGGGCAAAGAGATGCGCCGCTTCGATCCTTTCCTTGATGCGTTGCCCGAAGACGTTGCCCACAAGGTCGCGCGCGACAATTTCCTGGCCATTCTGCCCAAGCCGCCTCGCGATGGCGACGCGCGTTGATATCGCGTTTTGATCTTATGCCAATGACCTGAGGTGCCGATAACGTCCAAGAGACCCGCTGCAGGTGGATGCAGTACTTTTGGAAGGAACCCTGGCATGAATATCCGCAGTTTGAATATCGCCCCTCGCGCCGGCCTGGGCTTTGGTGTGCTGGCGTTGATGGTGTTCGTCTTGGGCGGCTTTGCCCTGTTGCAGATGGCTAATATGCGTCAGCAGTCGGACCAGGTGGAGACCAACTGGCTGCCCAGCGTAATGGCGGTGGGGGAGATGAATCAGGATGTGTTGCGCATTCGGGCGCTGACGTTGCGCTTGCTGGTCAACCGCGACCCCCAGGCGGTGGCGCAGAACGAGCAGAAAATCGCCGAGATCAAAACCGGTTTGCATCACGCTGAAGGCGTGTACGAGGCATTGATCGTCTTGCCTGAGGAGCGCGTGCTGTTTGATCGCTTCAAGCTCGAGCAGCAGCAGTACCTGCAACGCCAGGAGCAGGTGGTGGGCTTATCCAAGGCTAATCGGCTGGAGGACGCCATTGCGGTGGTCAATGGCGAAATGAATCAGATGGCCGACCAGATGGCCGTGACGCTGCGTGAGTTGGTCAATCTGAACAAGTCCAGCGCCAACGAGGCCGCCCGGCTGGCACAACACGTGTTCAGCCAGTCGCGGGTCTGGGTGATGGTCATGATTGGCGTCACGGCGTTGATCACGATCGGCCTGGCCGTGTGGCTGACGCGTAGCATCGTGCTACCGCTGGCGCAATCGTTGAAAGTAGCTCAGGGCGTTGCCAGCGGCGATTTAACTGGCGAGATCAAGCTCAGTGGCAGCGACGAGCCGGCGCGCTTGCAGCAGGCGCTCAAGCACATGCAGGAGAGCTTGCGCGACACTATCCGGCGCATATCAGAATCGTCGAACCAATTGGCGTCGGCTTCCGAAGAGCTCAGTTGCGTCACCGAGGATGCGACCCGTGGTTTGCACCAGCAGAACCAGGAAATCGAACAGGCGGCCACGGCAGTCAATCAGATGACGGCGGCGGTGGAGGAGGTGGCGAGCAATGCCGTGGCCACGTCCCAGGCGTCTCGCGAATCCGACCGCATTGCCCAGCAAGGGCGTGAACAGGTGCAGCAGACGGTGGTGTCGATTGAAGCACTCGCGACCGATGTGACTTCCAATGTGACCCAGGTCGAAGCGCTGGCGCAAAAGGTCTATGGCATCAGCACAGTGCTGGATGTGATTCGCTCGATTGCCGAGCAAACCAACTTGCTGGCATTGAAGGCGGCGATTGAAGCAGCGCGAGCGGGTGACGCCGGGCGCGGGTTTGCGGTGGTCGCCGATGAAGTGCGTGCCCTGGCCCATCGCACGCAACAGTCGACCCAGGAAATCGAGCAGATGATCAGCGGGATTCAGCAGGGCACCGACCAGGCTGTCAGCTCGATGCAACAGAGCAATACACGGGCGCGCTCCACACTGGACATCGCCAAATCGGCGGGCATGGCCCTGGAAGAGATTGCCTCGGCGTTTACCTTGATCAACGAACGCAATCTGGTGATCGCCAGTGCCTCGGAGCAGCAGGCGGCGGTGGCGCGGGAGGTGGATCGTAACTTGATGAATATCCGCGACCTGGCGCATCAGACTTCCACCGGCGCCAATCAGACCAGTGCAGCGAGCCAGGAGTTGTCGCGGTTGGCGGTGGATCTGAATTCGATGGTGGCGCGGTTTTCGGTGTAGGGCTGGGGGCCGGGTTGGCCCATTCGCATCATAGGTATCTACACAACTTGGTGGGCTGTAGCAGCAGACGGTAACCACGATGCGAAGCGAGTCGCTCTTGATCTGCTTTTGATCTTGATCTTAGGCGCCCCGTCAAACCACGCTGGCCGGAATTCGACAGGGATTTGGGGGGTAAACCGGCAGGGATGCCGGTTTAGCCGCCCCGCGCCATGGATGGCGCGTGGCGGCGGCCCCCCAAATCACTGGCGGATTACGGGCACACCGAGCCCAGGCGAGGTGCCGAGTGGTGGGGCAAGAGCGCTTTGCTTACTTTCGCGCTTTTCGAAAGTGAGCCGCCGTCAGGGCGGAACCCTAAGTGGCCGTTACCTAAATAACGGATATGTACGCGGTCAAATTCAACATCCCGGTTGGCTGTCAGGCCGTCTTCGCAGGCAAGCCAGCTCCCACATTTGGATTGCGGGGCGTCAGGTAGATAGGCGTCGGCTGTCAGGCCGTCACGGGAGCAAGCTCCCTCGCCACAGGTCCAGCGTCGCACCAAAGTTGTGTAGATACCTATGCCATTCGCAGGCAAGCCGGCTCCCACATTTGACTGTATTCACAATTCAAAGGTGGGAGCTGGCTTGCCTGCGATGAAGGCGACGCGGTTTCAAATCAAAGCACAAAAAAAGCCCCGAACCAGTCGGGGCTTTTTCATGTGATCAACCTGCGGGGCTTACTTGCCCTGCCAGCGTTTCAGTACCAGGGTGGCATTGGTGCCACCGAAGCCGAAGCTGTTGCTCATCACGGTGTCGATCTTGGCGTTTTCAACGGTCTTGGTCAGGATCGGCATATCGGCCACAACCGGATCAATTTCGTCGATGTTGGCCGAGCCGGCCATGAAGTTGCCTTCCATCATCAGCAGGCAGTAGATCGCTTCGTGAACGCCGGCGGCACCCAGGGAGTGACCCGACAGGCTCTTGGTCGAGCTGATGGCCGGCGCCTTGTCGCCGAATACCGCACGCACGCCTTCCATTTCCTTGGCGTCGCCGACCGGAGTCGAGGTGCCGTGGGTGTTCAGGTAGTCGATTGGGGTATCAACGGTGGACATGGCCATCTGCATGCAGCGGATCGCGCCTTCGCCGCTTGGGGCCACCATGTCGTAGCCGTCGGACGTCGCGCCGTAGCCGACGATTTCCGCGTAGATCTTGGCGCCACGGGCCAGAGCGTGTTCCAGCTCTTCAACCACGACCATGCCGCCACCGCCGGCGATGACGAAACCGTCACGCTTGGCGTCGTAGGCACGGGAGGCTTTTTCCGGGGTTTCGTTGTACTGAGTAGACAGTGCGCCCATGGCGTCGAACAGGAACGACTGGCTCCAATGCTCTTCTTCACCGCCGCCGGCGAAGACGATGTCCTGCTTGCCCAGCTGGATCTGCTCAACGGCAGTCCCGATGCAGTGGGCGCTGGTGGCGCACGCGGAAGAGATCGAGTAGTTCACGCCCTTGATGGCGAACGGAGTCGCCAGGCAGGCGGAAACGGTGCTGCCCATGGTCCGTGTTACACGGTACGGGCCAACGCGCTTCACGCCTTTTTCGCGCAGGATATCCAGCGCTTCCATCTGGTTGAGGGTCGATGCGCCGCCGGAGCCGGCAATCAGGCCGGTGCGTACGTTCGAAACCTGGTCTTCGCTCAGGCCCGAATCGGCGATCGCGTCTTTCATGGCCAGGTAGGCGTAGGCGGCAGCGTGGCCGACGAAGCGATAGATCTTGCGATCGATCAGTTCTTCGAGGGGCAGGTCGATGGAGCCGGAAACCTGGCTACGCAGACCCATTTCGGCATATTCCGGGTTGAAGCGGATGCCAGGGCGACTTGCACGCAGGTTAGCGGTGACGGTCTCTTTGTCATTGCCCAGGCAAGAAACGATGCCCAGACCAGTGATAACGACGCGGCGCATGCGGATAACCCTTAAAAGTTGTCAGTGGAAGTGAATACGCCGACCCGAAGGCCTTCGGCAGTATAGATCTCGCGACCGTCGACAGTTACCGAACCGTCGGCAATGGCCAGGTTCAGCTTGCCCTTGAGGACGCGCTTGATTTGAATGTTGTAGGTGACTTTCTTGGCGGTCGGCAGGACCTGGCCAAAGAACTTCACTTCGCCCGAACCCAGGGCGCGACCGCGGCCCGGCAGGCCTTGCCAGCCCAGGTAGAAGCCGACCAGTTGCCACATGGCGTCGAGGCCCAGGCAGCCTGGCATCACAGGATCGCCTTCGAAGTGGCAGGCGAAGAACCACAGGTCCGGGGTGATATCCAGCTCGGCGACCAATTCACCTTTGCCGTACTTGCCACCTTCTTCGCTGATATGGGTGATGCGGTCCACCATCAGCATGTTCGGGGCGGGCAGTTGCGCGTTACCTGGGCCGAACAGCTCACCGCGACTGCAGCGCAGCAGGTCTTCCCGAGTAAAGGCGTTTTGTTTGGTCATGCGAGCTCCTCAATAATCCCATGCGGCTGGGTTGGGCAAATCTTCCCGAACCGAATGAAGCGTTCATGCCTCATAGCGGCAGCCTACACATAGACTATTGCGTTGTAGTGAAAGTCACAGCGGCAAGGCACTGAATGTACACTTGTTCACTGAAAATTTAAACCGGACCTGTTTATCGGCCCGTTCGGGTGCCTAAGACTGCCGCACTTTCGTCTTTCACGCCAGTCGCAGTTGGCTGATGGCGCGGCGCTATTGCACCCAGCGTTGCAGGATTTGCTGCAAATCCGTGCGTTTGAACGGCTTGGCCAGGTAATCGTTCATTCCGGCTGCCAGGCAGGCTTCGCGGTCGCCCTGCAAGGCATTGGCCGTCAGGGCGATGATCGGCAGATCGGCGCAGCCAGGCAGTTGGCGAATCTGGCGAGTGGCTTCGTAGCCGTCGATCAATGGCAGCCGGCAATCCATCAGGATAGCGGTAAAAATCAGGCTCTCGGCGCTGCGGATCGCCTCGGCGCCGTCGGTGGCCAGGCTGACTTCAAAGCCCAGGCTGCGCAGCATTGCTTCGACCACGGTGCGGTTGACCGGGTTGTCTTCGACCAGCAACACGTGGCGTCCATCGCCGGCACTGGCCTTGCCGAGGGCGTCGGGCGCAATGGCTTGTACTTGCTGCTGATCGATGGCCAGCGGAATTTCCAGGGTAAACACCGAGCCCCGGCCTTCTTCGCTTTGGGCCCGCAAGGTACCCCCCATGCGTTCGGCCAGCGTGCGGGCGATGGGCAGGCCCAGGCCAGTACCGCCGTAGCGCCTGGAAATGGAGCTGTCGGCCTGCTGAAACGCATCGAACATCATCTCCAGGCGCTCGGCGCAAATACCGATACCGCTGTCGCGCACGGTGCAGGTGAACCACACCAGTTCATGGTCCAGGGTTTGCCAATGGGGCTCGACGGTCACGCTGCCGCGTTCGGTAAATTTCAACGCATTGCCGATCAGGTTGACCAGGATCTGCCGGATCCGCGTCGGATCGCCTCGCACCCGCAGGGCCTCCATACCTGCCGGAATCGGCAGTTCCAGGCTCAGCCCGCGTTGCTGGGCACTGTGCTGGAAGGCTTGGGCGCAACTGTTGATCAGGTCCGCAAGATTGAACGCAATATGTTCAAGTTCCAGGGCGGCGCGCTCAATGCGTGAGAAGTCGAGAATATCGTTGATCACCTTGAGCAGGTGCTCGGTGGACTCGGAAGCCAGCGCCGCGTACTCGGTCTGTTCGGCAGTCATGTCGGTGGTTTCCAGCAGTTGCAGCATACCCAGCACACCATTCATGGGCGTGCGCAGTTCATGGCTCATCATCGCCAGGAAATCCGACTTGGCGTTGTTTGCGCGCTCGGCTTCTTCGCGGGTCTGGATCAACTGGGCCATGGCCTGTTGCTGCTCGCGACTGGCCTGGTTCAGGCCCTCGGCCAGGTTGTTGATATGCCGCGAGAGGTCTCCCAACTCCGAGTCATCGACAATCGGCAGCGGGGTTTTGTAATCGCCTTGCTGGATAGCCTTGACCGCATGGCCCATGGCACTGATCGGCTGCGACAGGCTTGCCGCCAGGCGGCGTGCCAGCAGGAAGGTAAACAGCAAGGCGAACAGTGCCAGGATCCCGGCCTTGAACAGGATTTCTTGCTGGCGCTGGCTGAACGCGTCGTTGGACATGCCGACAATCACCCGCCCCAGGTAGTCGGCTCGGGGAGCCTTGGGTTCGTTGAGGTTGTCCTGGAAAAAGTCATTGTTGAGCTGGATGTGTTGCAAGCGAATTGGCGCCTGAAACACCTTCACAGACAGCGAACGGTCGTGTCTTTCCGACGGCTGCTCGACATACACCAGGATGTTCTCGGCGCTGTTCTGAATCTCCAGGAAACGCACGTGGGGCGTGGCCAAGGTCGCACGCAGCAGCGCTTCAAGCACATCGTTGTTGCCGGAAATCACGCCGTATTCAGTGGCGGGCGCCAATTGGTTGGCGATCAATTGGCCGGTGTGGTCCAGTTCCTGGCGCAAGTCCTGGATCCGCACGAAAGTAAAGAAGCTGATCAACAGCAGGGTCAACAATAACGCAGGGCCCAGGGTAATGAGCTGGGTGCGAGTGTTGATATCCCAACGGCGACGCAAGGTCATGGGCGTTTCTCTCCTTGGGCCAAGCGGGCGGCGACGGCGCTTTCATCAACCTGTTCGATGCCCAGTGAGCGCGCAACTTGCGGGTTGCCCACGACTTTGAAGTGTTGCGGGTACAACGTATGCGGCCAATTGGCAGGCGGGTGATCCAGCAGGCGGTCGAGCACGGCGAGCCAATCGGGCTGATCGCTGTAGGTGCTGGCCAGGCTGCCGGCCCGGACAAACCCGGCATTGGGCCCGATCAGTGGCAGCTGTTGGGCGTAGCTGCTCAGCAACAGGTTTTTTACCGTTTTGGGGTTGTACAGTTGCGGGTCGTCAAGACCGAGCAGCACGTCGCTGTTCTTGAACAGGGTTTGCAGCGGGCGGCTGTCACTGGTGTTGTCCCAGAGCTGAGGCACGATTTCCAGGCCCAGGGGGGTGGCGAGCTCAATCAGCTCGTGCAGCAGGAATTCACTGTCGGCACCGTAAAGCACACCAATACGTCGTGCCTGCGGGAGGATGTCGGCGACCAGGCGCAGTTGACGCTCCAGCGGCGGATCGCTCCACAACAGGCTGATTTTGGCCGGGTGCGTATTGCCCAGGCGTTGCTGCGCCTGCAGGCGGCTGATGCGCAGCACCAGGGTCGGCGGGCCCTGGGTGTCCAGCAGGCGCCAATCGAGGCTGGGCAGATCCAGAAGAATCAAGCGAGTGCCGGCGGGCAATTGGCTCGGTGCCGGCAAGTCCTTGAGTGGGGTGAAGCTGACCTGGTCGTCGGGGCGCTGCTGGGCAAGGGCCTGGGTGAAGGCTTGCACCCCGGCGCCGTCTTCGGCAGCTGTCAGCAGAATATCGGCACTCCACGCCGGCACCGCCAGCAGCAGGCACGCGAGCAGCACGCCACGGCGCCACAATCGTGAAGGCAGCAAGAGGGTCATCCGTGACTGATCGGCCATGTCAGAAGTCCAGCCCCGCGCTGAAGTAAAGAACGTGACGATGGTCGTAATTGTTTTCGGCCCAGGTGGTGGGCTGGTCATCAAGGCGTTGCTGCAACATGCCGGCCAGTTCCACATTGGTTTTGCCCACGGCAATGCGCTTGGCTACGCGCAGGTCGACCCGTTGGAAGCGATACTGATTAAGGGCGTCGTCGCCATAGTAGAACACTGCGCTGGACCACCCCTGGCCCCACTCCCGCAGCCAACCGGCCGAGCCGCTGTTACGCGCAGTTTGCACCTTGTCCCGGGGGTTGCTGGAGGCCGCGTCGACGTAAGCGTAGGTCAGGCGCAGGCGATCGGCGTTGCTCATGCGCCAGTCGAATTGTGATTCGGCACCGGTAAAACGCGAGCTGTTGGCGTTGCTGGCGATGTATTGGTTGTTGCGCAGCGGTGAGCTGATCATGTCGGTGATTTCGTCATAGAACAGCTTCACGTCGACATTCAGCCCCAGGTCGGCAAAGAACCCGTTGTAGCCCAGTTCCCGGGAGCGCATCAACTCTTTATCGAGGTCGCCAGGGCCGCGCGTCACGACAAAATATTGCCCGGAGTTTTGCCCATAGGCCGGGGAGCTGAGGTTGTTGACGCGGTAGCTCCAATTGACGTTGTTCTCGAACATGTCCGGCGAGCGGATCGCCTCGGAGTAAACCGCCCGCAACCCGTGACGCGGGTTGATCAGGTAATTGACCGCCACACGCGGCGTCAGAGAGTCGCCGCTCAGGTGACTGTCTTCGTACATGGCGCCGCCCTGCAGCAGCCAGTGTTCGCTGGCCCGCCATTCCAGGTGCCCGAACAGGCGCCAGGTGGTGTCGTCCAGGGTTCCATTGAAGTAGGTGTCCGAGTCGGCGCGGTCATAGCGATAATTCGCGCCGCTGACCAGGCGCAGGCTGTCGGAGAGGCTGAAGGTGTCCTGGATCTCCAGGTCGTAGCGGCTTTCGCGGGTGCTTTGGTCGATATCACCGCAGACGGTGTCCTTGCCGCCGTGGTTTTTCCATTGATCCAGCACCTGGTTGGCCAACGCCTGCTCGGCGGCGCTTCCGGGAGGCGGGGAACCCTGGCTGTAGCTATCCATGTGCCGCGCCAACAGTTCGGCATAGTTGGGGTTGAGTTGCCACAACTGGGTCAACTGCGGGCTGAACGAGACCTTGGCATCACAGGCTTTCCAGACCTGTCGGCGGTCCCATTGCTGGGCTGAACCCTGGATATACAGACTGTGATCGGGGTTGAAATCGAAATTCCAGCGTAAAGAGCCTGCGTAATCCTTGGCCACGACATCGGAATTGCTGCCGCCTTCGCTAATCCCGTCAAACACTGGAGTGTAGGTATAAGGGCGCTGATTGGTGCCTTCCTTGGCATTGAGTTGCCAGTCGATACTTTGTTGCGCGTTCAGCGTCTGGCTCACCGCCAGGCTGAAACGGTTGAGACGCCGACCGTCACGGCGGTCGGCGCCGACCGCGTCGCTGTCAAAACCATCGTCCTGCTGCCCGGACAGGGACAGGCGCAAATCGCCGGTTTCCCAACCCACGCCCTGGCTGGCATAGAAGTCGTTGATCCCACGTTCGCCGCGGGTGACCTTCACCCGTGAGCCCTGGCTGTTGGCGGGGGAACGGGTGAGGATGTTGACCACCGCCATCAGTGCGTTGGCGCCATAGCTGACGGTGTTGGGGCCGCGAAATACCTCGATGCGTTCGATATCTTCCATGGCTACCGGGATATCGCTCCAGTCCACCGTCGCCAGGCCGGCGCGGTACACCGAGCGGCCGTCGATCAGCACCTGCATCCGCCGCGCATCACTGGCGCTGGTGCCGTGGTAGTTCACCGACGCCTGGTTGCCGGTGGTGTAGCCGACCATCATCCCGGGCACCAGCCGCAGCAATTCCGCGATGTCTCTGGCGCCGCTGGCCTTGATCAGCTCACTGTCGATCACCGTCATGCTGCCGGGCACAGCGGCGGCCGATTGCTTGAGGCGCGTGGCGGTCAACACCTGCGGCAGCGGCTGGCTGTCGAGAAACAGATCGTCAGCCAGTGCAGGTACGCTGCACAACAGCATCAACCATAGAGATGAGCGAGGAGGAGGGCCCAGGTACACGGCACGGCCTTGTTAATGACGGATAGCCGCCCATGTTAACTGAGGTGGGGCTATTTGCCAGTCGTCGGACTTGCAATTACTTCGTACAAACGTGGCATTTTCCGACAAGTGCGCGAATTGATACGGGGGCTGGCCGCAAGCCGGGCGCCCCGTATAATGCCGCCATCGCCATTGGTATGGATTAACGGATTGCATATGACTCAACAGCGCCCTATTGCGGTCCTGGGAGGCGGAAGTTTTGGCACCGCCGTGGCTAACCTGCTGGCCGAGAACGGCCATGCCGTACGTCAGTGGATGCGTGACCCCGAGCAGGCTGAAGCCATCCGCGTGCACCGGGAAAACCCCCGTTACCTTAAAGGCATCAAGATTCATCCGGTCGTCGAACCGGTCACCGACCTGCTGGAAACCCTCACCGCCTGCGACCTGTGCTTTGTCGCGCTGCCCTCCAGCGCCTTGCGCTCAGTGTTGGCGCCGCACGCCGAGCGCCTGGCCGGCAAGTTGCTGGTCAGCTTGACCAAAGGCATTGAGGCTCAGACGTTCAAGTTGATGAGTGAAATCCTCACCGAGATCGCCCCACGGGCGCGCATTGGCGTGCTGTCCGGGCCGAACCTGGCGCGGGAGGTGGCCGAACACGCCTTGACCGCCACGGTGGTCGCCAGTGAAGACGAAGCCTTGTGTGAGCGGGTACAGGCCGTGCTGCATGGCCGTACCTTCCGGGTTTACGCCAGCGCCGATCGCTTTGGCGTCGAGTTGGGCGGGGCGCTGAAAAACGTCTACGCCATCATTGCAGGCATGGCCGTTGCCCTGGGCATGGGGGAAAACACCAAAAGTATGCTGATCACCCGCGCGCTGGCCGAGATGACCCGCTTTGCGGTGAACCAGGGCGCCAACCCGATGACGTTCCTGGGCCTTGCGGGCGTGGGCGACTTGATCGTCACCTGCTCATCGCCCAAAAGCCGCAACTATCAGGTAGGTTTTGCCCTGGGCCAAGGGCTGAGCCTAGAAGACGCCGTGACCCGCCTTGGCGAAGTGGCCGAAGGGGTCAACACCCTCAAGGTACTGAAAGCCAAGGCCCAGGAAGTGGGTGTGTATATGCCGCTGGTCGCCGGTTTGCACGCGATCCTGTTCGAAGGGCGCACCTTGGAACAGGTCATCGAGTTGTTGATGCGGGCCGAACCCAAGACCGATGTCGACTTTATTTCCACCAGTGGTTTCAACTGAGGAACGCGCCATGAACGATCCGAAAGCAGCCCCCAAATATGAGTCGATTGCCTTGCGTATCCTGTGGATGCTGGTGTTTGCGCTGGTGTGGCAGGTGGCGCAATTCCTGCTCGGCGCGTTGGTGGTGGTGCAACTGATTTACCGGCTTGTCTACGGTGCGCCGAACCTGGGCCTGATGAATTTTGGCGACAGCCTCAGTCAGTTCCTGGCGCAGATCGGTCGCTTTGGCAGCTTCCACACCGACCAAAAGCCTTGGCCGTTTGCCGATTGGCCAACTCCGCGCGCACCCGAAGGCGAGGTCGCCCACAGCGTACCGCCGGCACCGCATCCGGTGCGTGATGAAGAGCCGAAGCTATGAAGTTGTGGGTTTTGCGCCACGGCGAGGCCCAAGGGCACGCTCGTACGGATGCCGAACGCAACCTCACCGAGCATGGCCGTGCCGAAGTTTTGCGCAGTGCAGCGCACCTGATCGGGCAGCCGCTCAGTGCCATCATCGCCAGCCCTTACGTACGGGCGCAGCAGACGGCTCAATTGGTGCGCGAAGCGTTGGGGTTCGAGCCGGCCATTCGCACGGTGCCGTGGTTGACGCCCGATGGTGATGTTCAGCAGGTGCTGAGGGAACTTGATACTGATGACAACGTGTTGCTGGTCAGCCATCAGCCTTTGGTGGGCAGCTTGATCAGTTTTTTGCAGCATGGGCATCAGCGTCAGCCGCAGCCGATGTATACGGCGAGCCTGGCGGAGCTTGAGGGGGACTTTCCGCTCGCGGGTTTGATGAGCCTGGTGGGGGTGAAGAATCCCACGGCATAAGGGGCGAGGCTGAGCCTGTGGCGAGGGAGCTTGCTCCCGTGACGGCGTGTAAGTCGCCGAATCTATATCTGATGTGCTGGGGTCCAAATGTGGGAGGGGGGCCCCCGATGGCCATGGGTATCTACACAACTTTTGTAGCCGCTGCCGACGCTAACCACGATGCGAAGCGAGCCGCTCTTGCTCTTGCTCTGCTTTTGATCTTGATCTTAGGCGCCCCGTCAAACCACGCTGGCCGGAATTCGACAGGGATTTGGGGGGTAAACCGGCAGGGATGCCGGTTTAGCCGCCCCGCGCCATGGATGGCGCGTGGCGGCGGCCCCCCAAATCACTGTCGGATTACGGGCACACCGAGCCTAAGCGAGGTGCCGAGTGGTGGGGCAAGAGCGTTTTGCTTACTTTTGCGCTTTTCAAAAGTGAGCCGCCGTAAGGGCGGAACCCATAGCAGCCGTTACCCAAATAACGGATATGTACTCGATCTGATCCAACATCCTGACCGGCTGCCAGGCCGCCATCGGGGGCAAGCCCCCTCCCACAAGTCGGGCGTCGCACCAAAGAGTTGTGTAGATACCTATGCCCCGATGGCGGCCTTAGGACCGGCCAGGATTGGATCAAATCGAGACATATCCGTTATTTAGGTAAAGGCCACTTGGGTTCCGCCCTGTCGAATTCCGGCCAGCGTGGTTTGACGGGGCGCCTAAGATCAAAAGCAGATCAAAAGCAGATCAAGAGCAAGAGCGGCTCGCTTCGCATCGTGGTTACGGTTGGTCGCTGCTTTACTTCGCTTAGCAGGCCTTTGGCTTTGTGTGTGCTATACAGTCAACCAAGCAAGTGCTTGGTTGGCTGTATCTCGGATCACAAAGGAGCGCGTCCCATGCCTGTCGCTTTTCGTTTGCCGTTGCAGGTCTTCTTCGAGCGTGAAGCGCGGCATCCGCGTAAGGTTTTTCTGGTGCAGCCCATGGACGGTGGCGAGGTGCAGACGCTTACCTGGGGGGACGTCGGCCATCAGGCCCGTTGTGCCGCTCACTGGTTGCGCGCTCGGGAGTTGCCGCCGGGTTCGCACATTGCTCTGATTTCGAAAAACTGCGCGCACTGGATAATTGCCGATCTGGCGATCTGGATGGCCGGGCATGTGTCGGTGCCGCTTTATCCCAACCTTACCGCCGATTCTGTTGCTCATGTGCTGACCCATTCCGAGGCGGCGCTGGCGTTGATCGGCAAGCTGGATGACTGGCCGGCCATGGCGCCGGGCATTCCGGCGGGTGTGGCGACCATCAGCCTGCCGCTGTGCCCGGCAGGGCGTTTCGATTTTAGTTGGGCTGATCTGCAAGGCTGCTCACCGATCCAGGACAACCCCGAGTGCGTTGCCTCGACACTGGCCACCATCGTCTATACCTCCGGAACGACCGGCTTGCCGAAGGGTGTGATGCAAACGTTCGGGGCACTGGGCTTCGCCGCCACTCGCGGGACCGAGTTGTTTGGCTTGGGGGAGGGTGATCGGCTGCTGTCTTACCTGCCGCTGTGCCATGTGGCCGAACGCATGTTTGTGGAAATGGCGTCGATCTATACCGGACAAACCGTATTTTTCGCTGAAAGCCTGGAAACCTTCCTGACAGATTTGCGCAGGGCACGGCCGACGGCCTTGTTTGGCGTGCCGCGTATCTGGACCCGGTTTCAGTTGGGTGTCTACGCCAAGCTGCCGGAAAAACGCCTCGACACCCTGTTACGCCTGCCTTTTATCGGCAAGCGTGTCGGTCATAAGGTGCTGGCGGGCCTGGGGCTGGATGCGCTGCGTATTGCCCTGTCCGGCGCGGCACCGGTGCCCGAGGCCTTGCTGCGTTGGTATCAGCGCCTGGGCCTGGACGTGCTGGAAGTGTATGGCATGAGTGAAAACTGCGGCTATTCCCATGTGTGCCGCCCCGGCGCCCAGAAGCTGGGTTGGATCGGCCTGCCATGCCCAGGCGTGGAAGTGCGCATCGACCCATCAGGCGAAGTGCAGGTGCGCAGCGGCGCGACCATGCTGGGCTACTTCAAGGACCCGCAAAAAACCGCCGAGACGCTCACCGAAGATGGCTTCCTGCGTACCGGCGACAAGGGTGAGCAGGACGCAGAGGGCCGTCTGCGCTTGACCGGGCGCCTCAAGGAAATTTTCAAGACCAGCAAAGGCAAATACGTGGCTCCGGCGCCGATTGAAAATCGCCTGGCCGAACACGCAAGCATCGAACAGGTCTGTGTGGTCGGCGAAGGGCTTGGCGCACCGATCGGGCTATGCGTGTTATCCGCTCAGGGCCAGGACCGGCAAACGCTTGAAACCCACCTTGAACACTGGCTGGCACAGGTCAACGCCGGGTTGGATAAGCATGAGCGCTTGCGCCAATTAGTGGTGGTGAAAGACAGTTGGGCGGTGGAAAACGGCTTTCTCACGCCGACTTTGAAGATCAAGCGCAACGTGATCGAGTCGACGTACGGGGCACAATTGCACAGTTGGAGCGAGCGCGCCGAAGCCGTTCTGTGGCAGGATTAGGGCCGTAATAAAACCAACAAGGACAACCCTATGAGCCTGTGGCGCACCCAACCGAATATCGATCAACTCAACGCGATCCAGAAAAACACCATTGGTGAGTTGCTGGATATTCGTTTCGAAAGCTTCGACGAGCACTCCCTCACTGCCAGCATGGTGGTTGATCACCGCACTCATCAGCCCTACGGCCTGCTGCACGGTGGCGCCTCGGTGGTGCTGGCCGAGAGCGTCGGCTCCATGGCTGCTTACCTGTGCATCGATGCCAGCAAATTCTATTGCGTGGGCCTTGAGGTCAATGCCAATCATCTGCGTGGCGTGCGCAGCGGGCGGGTGACGGCGGTGGCCAAGGCTATCCATATCGGGCGCACAACCCAGGTATGGGACATCCGCCTGAGCAGCGATGATGGCAAGGCCAGTTGCGTCTCGCGCCTGACCATGGCCGTGGTGCCGCTGGGCGAAAATCCGCCGGCGCGATAGGCGTGGCGTGAGTGTCATCATTCCTGGCAGTTACAGTCATTGCTGTAGAGGACTGGCATGGTGACAATCAACCTCTGTTTTTATCGATGGAACCTGTATGTCGCAGCACGTGTTTTTTACCCACGCCAATGGCTTCCCTTCGGCCACTTACGGCAAGCTGTTCGCCGCGCTGGCCCCGGAATATGCGGTGGCGCATTTGCCGCAGCACGGTCACGACCCCAGGTTCCCGGTGGATGATAACTGGCAGAACCTGGTGGACGAGTTGATCCACCACCTTGAGCAACAGCCGGAGCCCGTGTGGGGCGTCGGCCATTCCCTCGGTGGCGTGCTGCACCTGCACGCGGCCATGCGTTGCCCGCAGTTGTACCGTGGCGTGGTGATGCTCGATTCGCCAGTGCTCACCCGTGCCGACCGCTGGGTGATCCGCGCCGCCAAGCGCTTTGGTTTTATCGATCGACTGACACCGGCCGGGCGCACCCTTGGCCGACGTGAAGAATTCACCGACCTGGACACCGCGCGCAGTTACTTCGCCGGCAAGACCCTGTTTCGTGGCTTCGACCCCGAATGTTTTGACGCGTATTTGCAGCATGGCCTGCAGCAAGTCGGCGACCGTCTGCGCCTGCGCTTCGACCCCGCTACTGAAATCAGCATCTACCGCGGCGTGCCGCACACCAGCCCGGGCCAGGTACGCCAGCTTAAAGTGCCGCTGGCCGTGGTACGTGGTCGTCAGAGCCGAGTGGTCATGCGTCACCATGCCAGCGGCGTCGACCGCTTGCCCATGGGCGAAATGCTCACCATGCCGGGTGGTCATATGTTCCCTCTGGAACGCCCCCAGGACACGGCGGCCTTGATCAAGAACCTGTTCGCCCGCTGGCAAGCCCGCGAGCGCAATTGCGCATGAGTACGCCGGTCGAAGAAGTCCGCCTGAGTCTTGCGCATATCGAATTGGCCGCGCACCTGTTCGGGCCCGAGGACGGCCTGCCGGTGATTGCCCTGCATGGCTGGCTGGACAACGCCAACAGTTTTGCGCGCCTGGCGCCGAAGCTGCACGGGTTGCGCGTCATCGCTCTGGATATGGCGGGGCACGGGCATTCGGCTCATCGTCCGGCAGGAGCCGGTTATGCCTTGTGGGATTACGTCTACGACGTACTGCAGGTGGCCGAACAACTGGAATTGAAACGTTTTGCATTACTTGGCCACTCCCTGGGCGCTATCGTCTCGCTGGTGTTGGCCGGGGCGCTGCCGGAGCGAGTAACGCACCTGGGTTTGATCGACGGTGTGATCCCTCCGACCGCCAGTGGCGAGAATGCAGCCGAGCGTCTGGGCATGGCCTTGCAGGCGCAACTGAACCTGCAGGACAAGCGCAAGCCGGTTTACAACACCCTCGAAAAAGCGGTTGAAGCACGCATGAAAGGCGTGGTGGCGGTCAGTCGTGAGGCGGCGCAACTGCTGGCCCAGCGCGGTTTGATGCCGGTGCCGGGCGGTTACACCTGGCGCAGCGACAGTCGCCTGACCCTGGCATCGCCGGTGCGTCTGACCGATGAACAGGCCATGGCTTTCGTGCGGCGCGTAAGTTGCCCGGCGCAGTTGGTGGTGGCGGCTGATGGTATGTTGGCGAAACATCCCGAATTGCTTTCTCAGCTACCCTTCAGCGTTACCACGCTGCCAGGTGGCCATCATTTGCACCTGAATGATGAGCCCGGCGCCGCTCTTGTTGCAGACTGTTTCAATCGGTTCTTCTCCACGCCTTGACTTGGCGGGGTCAACTGCCGAGGCTGGGCGGATTGAAAGGGAGTCAACCATGAACACACTCAATACTGCTGTGACCACCATTGGCCAGGGCTCATCAATCCGATGAGCCTGGGTAAAGGATGTATCCGTGCCCTTGGCCTTTGTTGTTTCAGCCCCCTGGTGTTTGCCGCCGATGTGCCGGGCAGCCAGGATTTACCTGCCGTGTCCCGCCAGGTAGACGCGCAAATCGTCGATTATCGCCCCGCTGAAGAAAAGGAACGCATCTACCCCATGGGCGCAATCCGCAAGATCAGCGGCCAGTTGCGTTATGAAGGCCAGGCCATCGCGCGTGGCCAAGCCACTGCCATCACCTATGAATTGCCCGCGGAGCACAGCTCCAGCGCCGCCTTTACCGCAACGCGCGAAGCCTTGCAGGCCAAGGGCGCGCAGCTGTTGTTCTGGTGCCAGGCCCGCGATTGCGGCGAGAGCAGCCTGTGGGCCAATGAAGTGTTCGGCAACGCCAAGTTAGTGGGGGCCGACGGCCAGCAGGAATACCTGCTGCTGCGCCTGGCCGCCCCGCAGGACAACTCGCTGGTCGCGCTGTACGGCATCACCCGCGGCAACCGACGCGCCTACCTGCATGTGGAACAACTCGACGCCAACGCGCCCTTGGGTCATTTGCTGCCCACCTCGGCCACCCTGTTGCGAGAGCTTAAAAGCACGGGCGAGCTGGACTTGCCTGCGTTGGCCGCCGAGCCTGATGATACGTGGCTGACCTTGATTTCCCGGGGATTGAACCTGGATACCACCCTGCGTGTAAGCCTGACCGGCCCGAAAGCCGAGGCCTGGCGCCAGGCCCTGGTCGACAGGGGCGTGCGCGCCGCACGCCTGGAAACCGGCAGCGGTGACGCTAAGGGTTTGCACCTGCATCTGATACGCTGACCGTTACAAGGCGAACGGACCCGTGCCGTTCGCCTAAGCTCTCTTCCTACAGCCTTATTCTCGAGATACTCGATGCTCAATAACGATCGCCTGCTGGTGCAAATCCTGCTGCTGGTGCTGTTCGGCGCCAGCTTCTGGGTCATGGCGCCGTTCTGGTCGGCGCTGTTCTGGGGCGCGGTGCTGGCATTTGCCAGTTGGCCGCTGATGCGTTTGCTCACTCGCTGGCTGGGCGGGCGGGAATCCCTGGCCGCCGGCATCCTGACGTTGGGCTGGATGTTATTGGTGGCGGTGCCGCTGGTGTGGCTGGGGTTCAACCTGGCCGACCATGTGCGTGATGCGGTGGCGCTGATCAAGGATATCCAGGTCGACGGCTTGCCCGAGGCGCCGACATGGTTGGGCTCTATCCCGTTTGTCGGCGAGCGCCTGGTGGCGATGTGGGACAGCATTGATCAACAGGGCGCGGCGTTGATGGTCAGTATCAAGCCGTACCTCGGCCAGGTCGGCAACTGGTTGCTGGCACGCAGTGCGCAAATTGGCGGCGGTATTCTTGAGCTGACCCTGAGCCTGGTCTTCGTGTTCTTTTTCTACCGCGATGGTCCGCGCCTGGCGATGTTTGTGCACCGTTTGCTGGAACGGCTGATCGGCGAACGTGCCGGCTATTACATTGAGCTGGTGGCCGGTACGGTGCAACGGGTGGTCAACGGTGTGATCGGTACTGCGGCGGCCCAGGCCTTGCTGGCGTTGATCGGCTTCCTGATCGCCGGTGTGCCGGGCGCGCTGGTGCTGGGTATTGTTACCTTCCTGCTCAGCCTGATTCCCATGGGGCCGCCGTTGGTGTGGATTCCGGCCACGGCGTGGCTGGCGTGGAAGGGGGACTACACGTATGCGGTGTTCCTGGGGGTGTGGGGGACGTTTGTGATCAGCGGGGTAGACAACGTGCTTAAGCCATACCTGATCAGTCGTGGCGGTAATTTGCCGTTGGTGATTGTGTTGTTGGGGGTGTTTGGGGGGTTGATTGCCTTTGGCTTTATCGGGTTGTTTATTGGGCCGACCTTGTTGGCGGTGGCCTATAGCCTGCTGACGGACTGGAGTGCTACTCAGGCGCAAGTGCGTCGTGATGACAAGCCGTGTAATTGAGGGGTTGGGCATCATGTGGGAGGGGGCTTGCCCCCGATGGCGGCCTTGGGGCTGGCCAGGATGCTGGGCTTTGATCGAGTACATATCCGTTATTTGGGTAACGGCTGCTATGGGTTCCGCTCTTACAGCGGGTCACTTTTGAAAAGCCCAAAAGTAACCAAAAGGCTCTTGCCCCACCACTCGGCACCTCGCTTAGGCTCGGTGTGCCCGTAATCCGCCAGTGATTTGGGGGGCCGCCGCCACGCGCCATCCATGGCGCGGGGCGGCTAAACCGGCATCCCTGCCGGTTTACCCCCCAAATCCCTGTCGAATTCCGGCCAGCGTGGTTTGACGGGGCGCTTAAGATCAAAGGCAGAGCAAGATCAAGAGCGACTCGCTTCGCATCGTGGTTACCGTTAGGAGCGGCATGCTACAGAGTCGTATAGAAGAGAGAAGCTCAGCCCCTCGGCAACCACATCACCGCAGTCAATCCACCCCCCGGCGTGTCCTCCAGGCTCAGGTGCCCGCCAAGCCGTTCGACTGCCTCTTTGGCTATGGTCATCCCCAAACCGACCCCTCCGGAATTGCGGTTGCGCGATCCCTCCAGGCGGAAGAAGGGTTCGAATACCGCTTCGCGTTTATCGGCGGCGATCCCCGGGCCGTTATCGATCACCCGGATTACCAATGCGCCACGGCTGTCGGCTAGTTCTACCCGGGCCATGCCGGCGTAGCGTAACGCGTTGTCGATCAGGTTGTTGAGGCATGAGCGCAGGGCCATGGGTTGCACTTGCAAGGGCGTGCAGGTGCCTGAAAATTGCACGTCGCGGCCCTGGTCCTGGGCGTTCTCGCTGAGGGATTCCACCAGCGCCTGCACGTCGAGCCAATGCCGCGTTTCGCTGGTGCGTTGTTCGTGCAGGTAGCTCAGGGTGGCGTCGAGCATACCGATCATGTCGTCCAGGTCCTGGCGCATCTGGCCTTGCAGCCTGGTGTCTTCGATCTGTTCCAGGCGTAGTTTGAGGCGTGATAGCGGGGTGCGCAGGTCGTGAGAGACTGCGCCGAGCATACGCGCTCGCTGGCTGACTTGTTCGCGGATGCGCTTTTGCATCAGGTTGAAGGTTGAGGCCGCTTGCCTGGCCTCGCGCGGGCCCGACTCCACCAGCGGCGGGCTGTCGAGGTCGACGCTCAAGCGCTCGGCTGCGGCACTCAGGCGCTGGATCGGCCGGCTCAGCAGTTTGGCGCCGTACCAGGCAGCGATGATCAGCGAGATAAATTGAAACGTCAGCGGTACCAACGGGCCACTAAACCAGGGGCGAGGTTCCTTGTGCAGTGGTTTGAGGGTGCCGTCCGGTTGTTCGACGAACGCCTCGGGAGGCGGGGGCGGCGGCCTGCCGTAGTGGTGGAACCAGAAGATCGCCAGTACATGGGCGAGCACAATGGCGACCAGCAATAGGCCGAACAGTCGCCCGAACAGCGTATTGAAGGTGGCGCGCATCAACCGATATCCCGGGCGTCGAACAGGTAGCCTTCGCCGCGTACGGTCTTGATCAACTGCGGGGCCTTGGGGTCATCCCCCAGTTTCTGGCGCAGGCGTGATACCAGCAAGTCGATGCTGCGATCAAAGGCTTCGATGGAGCGACCACGGGCCGCATCCAGCAGTTGCTCGCGGCTCAATACGCGGCGCGGGCGTTCGATGAACACCCACAGCAAGCGAAACTCGGCGTTGGACAGCGGCACCACCAGGCCGTCATCGGCCACCAACTGACGCAGTACGCTGTTGAGGCGCCAGGTGTCGAAGCGGATGTTGGCCCGTTGCTCGGTGCGGTCATCGCGCACCCGGCGCAGGATGGTCTGGATACGGGCCACCAGCTCCCGCGGTTCGAAGGGTTTGGACATGTAGTCATCGGCGCCCAGTTCCAGGCCGATGATGCGGTCGGTGGGTTCGCAGCGGGCGGTGAGCATCAGGATCGGAATGTCCGACTCGGCACGCAACCAGCGGCACAGCGACAGCCCGTCCTCGCCCGGCAGCATCAGGTCCAGTACCACCACGTCGAAGGTTTCGGCCTGCATGGCTTGGCGCATGGCGGTGCCGTCGGTGACGCCCGAGGCCAGGATATTGAAGCGCGCCAGGTAGTCGATCAGCAGTTCGCGGATCGGCACGTCGTCGTCGACGATCAGCGCACGGGTGGTCCAGCGTTTGTCTTCGGCGATCGTCGTGCCTTTAGGCTCTTCGTTTACGGGGACGGAAGGGGTCTGCATAGTGCGATCATCTGCCTGAGTAGTGCTGTCAGCATAGGCGCCCAGCGCCATGGCTGGAAATGCTGGGCGGGCGATTGTGTGCGCGAGGCTAGCCGGGCGGCGTGTTGAGGGCGTGTCGTGAATGTATCGGCATTGAAACAAATGCTCCAAACAACGTGGATCGGGCACTTGATCAGTATTTACCGATCATCGGATCCCGCAACGGCGCTGCTTGCGCTACAATCCGCGCCGATTTCGACTTGCCTGAGAGCCTATTCCAATGTCCGTCTGCCAGACTCCTATCATCGTCGCCCTGGATTACCCCACTCGTGACGCCGCACTGAAGCTGGCTGACCAGTTGGACCCCAAGCTTTGCCGGGTCAAGGTCGGCAAGGAACTGTTCACCAGCTGCGCGGCGGAAATCGTCGGCACCCTGCGGGACAAAGGTTTTGAAGTGTTCCTGGACCTGAAATTCCATGACATCCCCAACACCACGGCAATGGCGGTGAAGGCTGCCGCCGAAATGGGCGTGTGGATGGTCAATGTGCATTGCTCCGGTGGCCTGCGCATGATGAGCGCGTGCCGCGAAGTGCTGGAACAGCGCAGCGGCCCCAAACCACTGCTGATCGGCGTGACTGTGCTGACCAGCATGGAGCGTGAAGATCTGGCCGGCATCGGCCTGGATATCGAGCCTCAGACGCAGGTGCTGCGCCTGGCGGCGCTGGCGCAGAAAGCTGGCCTCGACGGCCTGGTGTGCTCGGCCCTGGAAGCCCAGGCCCTGAAAAACGCCCACCCGACATTGCAATTGGTGACGCCGGGCATTCGCCCGGCCGGCAGCGCGCAGGATGACCAACGCCGTATCCTGACTCCGCGCCAGGCTCTGGATGCCGGTTCAGATTACCTGGTGATCGGCCGTCCGATCAGCCAGGCGGCGGATCCGGCCAAAGCACTGGCTGCAGTCGTTTCAGAAATCGCCTGATACCTGTAGGAGCGAGCTTGCTCGCGAAAAACGTCAACGATAACGCGTATTCCCTGAATGAGCGCGGCGTCTGTGAGCTTTTCGCGAGCAAGCTCGCTCCTACGCTTGCCCCCCACATTTGGGTCTATGGCGTGTCAGCTGACTTTTAGCACCAGCTTTCCGAAGTTCTCACCGCTGAACAGCTTCATCAGTGTCTCCGGGAATGTCTCCAGCCCCTCGACAATATCCTCCTTGCTCTTGAGCTTGCCCTGGGCCATCCAAGCGGCCATTTCCTGCCCGGCCGCCGCGAAGTTTGCCGCGTGGTCCATCACCACAAACCCCTCCATGCGCGCGCGGTTGACCAGCAACGACAAGTAGTTGGTTGGGCCTTTGACGGCTTCCTTGTTGTTGTATTGGCTGATCGCACCGCAAATCACCACGCGGGCTTTGAGTGCCAGGCGGCTTAGCACAGCGTCGAGAATATCGCCGCCGACGTTATCGAAATAGACATCCACGCCCTTGGGGCACTCGCGCTTGAGGGCGGCGGGTACGTCTTCGCTTTTGTAGTCGATGGCGGCGTCAAAGCCCAGCTCATCCAGCAAGAACTTGCATTTGTCGGCACCGCCGGCAATCCCCACCACGCGGCAGCCTTTGATCTTGGCGATCTGCCCGGCGATGCTGCCCACGGCACCCGCGGCGCCGGAAATGACCACGGTGTCACCGGCTTTCGGCGCACCGGTCTCCAGCAGGGCAAAGTAAGCCGTCATGCCGGTCATGCCCAAGGCTGAAAGGTAACGCGGCAGGGGCGCAAGCTTGGGATCGACCTTGTAAAAACCACGGGGCTCGCCGAGGAAATAATCCTGTACGCCCAGGGCGCCATTTACGTAGTCCCCCACTGCAAAGCTTGGATGGTTCGAGGCAATCACTTTGCCTACGCCCAGCGCCCGCATCACTTCGCCGATGCCGACCGGCGGGATGTAGGATTTGCCCTCATTCATCCAGCCACGCATGGCCGGGTCGAGGGACAGGTATTCGTTGCGCACCAGCACCTGGCCATCGGCAGGCGTACCCACCGGCACTTCCTGGTAGGTGAAGGTCTCTCGCGTGGCCGCACCGACCGGGCGTTTGGCGAGCAGGAATTGGCGGTTGGTCTGGGCGGTCATGGCAAGGACTCGTTGGAAATGAATCATGAGTGATAGCCCTTCAGTGACCGAAGGGCAAGGTTATCCGTGGGAGGCGAATGCCCGTCGATAGGCGTCGCTGATAATCTGCCGGGCAGGCTTATCACTGCGATTCATGCAGCGCCAACCGGCCTTCTGATAGTGCTGACGCGTTACTCCCCGCGTTGACTAGACTCGCGCCATCGCTACTACTCCCACAGGACAGTTCCCATGAGCATGACATTTTCTGGCCAGGTCGCCCTGGTAACCGGCGCCGCTGGGGGTATTGGTCGCGCCACTGCGCTGGCGTTCGCGGCCGAAGGCTTGAAGGTGGTCGTTGCCGACCTCGACGTGGCGGGGGGCGAGGGCACTGTCGCACTGATCCGGCAGGCCGGTGGCGAAGGGGTGTATGTGCGGTGCAACGTCACGCTCGAAACGGACGTGCAGCAATTGATGGCGCAGACGGTCGCCACCTATGGACGGCTGGACTATGCCTTCAACAACGCCGGGATTGAGATCGAGAAAGGCAAGCTGGCCGACGGCAGCCTGGATGAGTTCGATGCGATCATGGGGGTTAACGTCAAAGGCGTATGGTTGTGCATGAAGTATCAGTTGCCGTTGTTGTTGGCCCAGGGCGGCGGAGCGATCGTCAACACGGCATCGGTGGCCGGGCTGGGGGCGGCACCGAAGATGAGCATCTATGCGGCGTCCAAACACGCCGTGATCGGCCTGACCAAATCGGCAGCCATCGAATATGCGAAAAAGAAGATCCGCGTGAACGCGGTTTGCCCGGCAGTGATCGATACCGACATGTTTCGCCGCGCCTACGAGGCCGACCCGCGCAAGGCTGAATTTGCGGCGGCCATGCATCCGGTCGGGCGCATCGGCAAGGTTGAGGAGGTCGCCAGCGCCGTGTTGTACCTGTGCAGTGATGGTGCCGCCTTTACCACTGGCCAGTCCTTGGCGGTGGATGGCGGCGCGACGGCGATCTAGGAAGGCGAGTGCCACAGTGTTCGAAACAGGGCGAGGTGCTGTGGGGCGTTTCCATAGCGGGCAGTGGGCCTTGCCCGAATATGTATCAGTAGGTAAATAATCTAATAAAATCAATACTTTAATAAATCTTGGTGGCCGGTTTTGGCGAGCTTCTGTGCTTAACTGTTTTGGGTTAACAGACAGTTCAAGTGAGTGGCTCATGGATTTAGGGATCGATCGACAGGCCCTGGTACCGGTTGTTCAGCAAATCGTCAGCGCGGTGGCGCATTGGATTCGCAAGGAAGGGGTGAGCCCCGGAACGCGCTTGCCGTCCATTCGGCAATTGGCCCTCGACAACCTGCTGAGCCAGTCCAGCGTGATTGAGGCGTTCGAGCGGTTGGTGGCCCAGGGGCTGCTGGCCTCCAGGCACGGCTCGGGGTTCGTGGTGGCGCAACCTGCGGTTACCCACGAACGCCACTGGTATGAAGGCGCGGAGCAGGGATGGGGTTCTTTTACCGACAGTCCCATCGGCGAGTTGAAACTGGGGTGTGGATGGCTGCCGGACGACTGGCGCGAAAGCGATGACATCAGCTATGCAATCCGCGAAATCAGTCGTACCGACACCGGGGCCTTGTTCAACTACAGTACGCCCCTGGGGCTGCCGGTCCTGCGCGAGCAACTGCTCAAGCGTCTGACCCAGATTCACGTAACCACCAGCCTGGACTGTATTCTCACCACCCACGGTGCCAGCCATGCCCAGGACTTGCTGATACGCACCTTGCTCAAGGCCGGTGATGAGGTGGTGGTCGAGACACCCGGGTATGGCAACCTCTACCGCCAGCTGGCCTTTCAAGGTGTCACGCTGCTGGAGGTCCCGCGCGCCCGTGGCGGCCCGGATCTTCCTGCCTTGGAAGGGCTGCTGCAAACCCATCGGCCCAAGTGCCTGTTCATCAATAGCCTGTATCACAACCCTACCGGCACCAGCCTGTGCCGCACGGTGGCGCAGCGGTTATTGGAACTGGCGCGCGAGCGGGATTTCCTGATCATCGAAGAGGATGTGTACGGCGATCTGCAACATGCCAGTTGCACGCGCTTGTCGGCGCTGGACCACGATGACCGGGTGATCTATGTGTCGAGTTTTTCCAAGACCCTGAGCAGCGCCCTGCGCGTGGGCTACCTCTGCGCCAGTGCAACGCTCATTGAACAATTGGCTCATCTCAAGACCCTGACCGGTATCGGCACCTCGCGCTTTGCCGAAGCCATGGTGGCAACGTTGTTGAGCAACGGCACTTACCGTAAGTGGGTGCAGCGCCTGCGCAAGCACCTGAATGCGCAGATGGCTGCAACTTTGCAGGTGCTGGAGGATGAAGAGTGGCAGGTCTTTGCCGTTCCGGCAGGGGGTATGTTCCTGTGGGCGCGACCGGGCATCCCGGATCCGTTGCGACTGCAGGCCTGTGCGCGGCGGCTCGGCGTGCTGCTGTCGCCCGGGGCGCTGTTCAGCCCCACCGCAGAACGTAGCGACTGGCTGCGCATCAATGTGGCCTATGCGGCGGATCAGCGCGCATTGGCGTTGTTCCGTGCCATGGGGCCGACCAGATCGACCTCGACCATTCTGAAAACGACGGGCATGTAGCTTTTTGCCATTATTGCGACGCCAGCGGCTTGTGCTCAGGGCCCCGGGGTTGCCACTCTCGCTGCTGGTAAACCTGGCTTATGGCAGCTGCCATTGCAAGAGGATCAAGTGCAATGATTTGGGGCATGCAACGACGATTCGCCAACCTTGGTATGGCAATAAAACTGGGCTTGGGTTTTACCCTGGTGCTCCTGCTGACGGCCCTGGTGGCGGCGATCGGTGTGGGGTCCCTGCACGCCGTCGGCCAGCGTTTTGATGGCCTCAAGCAGATGTCTTCGCTCAATAGCGAGTTGCTCAAGGTGCGCGTGATCGAACAGAACTACGCGTTGCACGGCGACCCCAAGGCCGTTGACGCCCTGCATGGCAGTGTTGACGCGTTGCTGGCCCAGGCCATCAGCCTCAAGGCGCGGTCCGCCACCAACGAGCGGGTGATGAGCGATGTTGAGCAAGCGTTGATCGCCTATCGCAAAGCGTTCGATGAGTTCGTCGACTTGACCCAGGCTAAAGACCTTGCGCTGGAAATGGCCAGTTGGTCGGTGTCCAGCGTGGCGAATAACCTGGACGTGTTGCAGGCCGGCCTCGCCGACGACGGCGCTTATGGCCTCAAGGAAAGCCAGGGCAAGGAGGGCGCCGAGTTTATCGAGCAGGCGGGGCAGGTCAGCCATGTGTCGCGCTTGATGCTGCAAGCCATGAACGAGGCGCGGGTACGCCTGGATCAAAGCCGCAAGGCTGAGGCAGAGGATGTCGGCCAGGGCAAGATCGAGCAGGCCGACCAGGCCCTGGCCGAAGTCGAGAAGCTCAAAACCAGCGTCAAGGACGCGGGCTACCAGACCGTACTCAACGAAGTCGGCGGGCATATCGCCTCATTCAGTGAAAAACTCGGCGAATACACCGGGCTGTTGGCCCAGGAAAAGCTGGTTTACACGCAACTGCATGACCGCGCCGAGCAAGTGGTCAGCCGCGTCAATCAGGCGTACGCCGCCGAAGACCAGTCCATGCAGGCGCAGTTGCAGCACAGCACGTGGTTGATCATCGGTTCTTCGGCCTTGGCGTTGCTGGTGGGCTTGATTGCTGCGTGGCTGATTACCCGGTTGATCGTTGCGCCGTTGCGCAGCGTGATCGCCGTGGCCCAGCAGATTGCCTCGGGTGACCTGAGCGGGCGCATGGAGGTCAGCCGTCGCGATGAAATTGGCCAATTGATGCAAGCCATGCAGCAGATGAGCAGCGGTTTGAGCCAGATGGTCAGCGGGTTGCAGGCCGGCATCGAACAGTTGGCCAGTTCTGCGCATTCGCTGTCCAGTGTTACCGAGCAGACCAACCACGAGGTCAGCAGCCAAAAGGAAGAAACCGAACAGGTCGCCACGGCAATGAATCAGATGACCGCCACGGTGCACGATGTGGCGCGCAATGCCGAGCAAGCCGCGCAAGCTGCGCAGACGGCGGACGCCAAGGTCGACAGCGGCCAGCAGGTGGTGCGCATGAGTTTGCAGCGTATCGAGTTGCTGGCGACGTCGAGCAACAGTGCCAGCGCGAGTATCGAAAGCCTCAGCGCAGAGATTCAGCACATAGGCACTGTGCTGAGCGTGATCAATAGCGTGGCCGAGCAGACCAATCTGCTGGCCTTGAACGCTGCCATCGAAGCGGCCCGTGCCGGTGAGCAGGGGCGTGGCTTTGCCGTGGTGGCCGACGAGGTACGGGCCCTGGCCAAGCGCACCCAGCAATCGACCGAGGAAATTGAACGGCTGGTCGGCACCTTGCGCAGTGCGGCGCAGTCATCGGTACAGCAGATCCAGCAAAGTGGCGAATTGGTGAAGCTGGCGGTCGGTGATGCCCTGCAAACCGAAAGTGCCTTGGGCAGCATTGCGGCCGCCGTGTCACTGATCCAGCAAATGAACCAACAGATCGCCGCCGCCGCCGAGCAACAAAGCTCGGTGGCCGAAGAGATCAACCGCAGCGTCACCAGTATTCGGGCGAGTGCCGATCATTCGGCCCTGAGTATGCAAGGCAATGCCGCATCCAGCGTTCAGCTGGCGCAGTTGGGCGTGGAACTCAAGGGGATGGTGGGGCATTTCCGCCTGTGATCGCCGCTGGGGTGCGGCGAGCAAGGCGAAGGTCGCTCAGGCGTTGTTGGCGAGGAATGTCAGCAGCGCTTCGTTGACGAAGTCCGGGTTTTCGCGGCTTGAGATATGCCCAGCCTCAGGGATCAGAATCAGGTCGCAACCAATCAGGCCAGCCATTTCCTCGGATTCGGCAGGTGGGCGGGGTTTGTCTTGTTCGCCGCACATTATCAGGGTGGTGTCGGCGTCCAGGTGCGGCAATTGCTCCAGGATATCTTCGCGGCTGAAGATCAAGCGGCCCAGCGGGACGATGCTGTCGAGCAGGCGTTCGCGGGGGAAAACTTGCAGGGATCTGCGAAAATCCTGATACAGCGCCGATTCACGGTCGATGCCCGGGCGAAAGAAGATCGGTGCGATTACATCCAGCAATGGCTCAGGGATGGCGCCGGCGTCTTCAATCATCTTGAACAGCGAGAAGTAGTACTGACGCGTTGCTTCGGGTTCGGCACCGAGGTAGGTGTCCATCAGCACCATGCTGTTGATGCGCTCGGGCGCCAGCAGTGCCAGGCGCGCGCCCCACATGCCACCGACCGAAAGGCCCACCAGGTTGATCTGCGCGATGTCCAGGTGATTCAGCAGCGCCAGGGCCTGGCGCGCCAGATCATCCAGGGACCGGGTTTGCGTGGGTAACGTGCCCGATTCGCCATGGCCCCACAGCTCGGGGACGATTACGCGGTATTGCTGCGACAGCGCTTCAATCTGCGGCGTCCACATGTCGTGGGCCCACAGGTAACTTGAGCCGAGCAATACGACCGGGCCACTGCCCTGGTCAAGGTAGTGCAGCGGTTGTCCATCAATCATGGCAACAGGCATAGCAGGCCTCTAACTTCACGGAGTGAGGGGCACTTTTTTACGCTAGTCGGGGGCGGGGGGATAGATGCAAAGTGATGGCATATGGTGTGAGGGTGCCATCCAACTGACACCCCTCCGACGTTATTACCTGGCCTGTCAGTCGTAGATAGCTTTCTTTTTCCACTCGGCATCGGCGTCGACGACCTTCAAGCCTTCAGTGAGCTCGTTGACTTCGTCTTCTGCCGGCTGGCTGTTGGTCAACACCGTGGAGTTGGCGCGGGCCAGTTGTGACTCCAGCAGTTGCAACTGTGCGCTGTAGAGCACCGGCTCCGGTTGTTTGCGCAAGTACTGCACGCCGCGTTCGAACGCCAGGCGTGCCTGGCCGGGTTGGCCTTGCAGCAGGGCGTGTTGGCCGAGGTTGTTGAAGAACTCGATATGCAGCAGCACCAGGATATGACGGATTTCCTTGATCCAGTGCTTGGCTTCATTGGTTGGCAGGAAACCGTCCTGGGCTGCGCGGGTGACTTGGCCGTGCAGGGCTTCGAGCAAAAAGCGTACATCCTTGGCCTTGGCTTCGGTCTGGATCGGTGCTGGTGGGTTGGCCACCGGGATCGATTCGCCTTGAGCAATCAGCGCATTCAGCTCGCTGATGCGTGCCTTGATTGGCGCACTGGACTTGTTAAGGTTCAACAGACGCTGGTTGACGTTCAGCTCAAGGCGGGCCAGCAACAGTTTGAGCGCCGGGGTCATCAGTTGGCCGGGGAAGGTCTCGGTGATTTCACCGCAGCGACGCAGCCGATCGTTAAGCTCGATCTCGGTGCGCTTCTTTTCCAGCTTGTTGTTTTCCACCACGTGGTTCATGTAGCCAATGGCGATCAGTATTACGATCCCGGCTATTACCAGCAGGGTGATCATGAGTGGTGTCACCGGTGTGACCTCTTTTATAGGGATTGCTGTGGAGTGTAGTGACTGGGGCACCCGGCGGATAGGACCGATCGACCAGTTGCCCAGGTAGTTGCTTCTATATAGGCAAGCGCATCTGTGAATGGATGCACATTGCCATCATTTACCCAGGCAGACTATAACGCCTTGTCGAACGCCAGAATATAGGCGCCAAGGCTCCAGCGGCGACAATGCCTGCACGGGCCGGTAAACCATGGCGAAGTCATTGATTTAAATAAATTTATCCTTGGGGGTTGACGACCTTTCAATCCATCCATAGAATGCGCGCCACTTACAGCGTAAAGCACACAGCGAAACGCGGTAGGGAGTGAATGTTGTACGTGTGTCCCCTTCGTCTAGTGGCCTAGGACACCGCCCTTTCACGGCGGTAACAGGGGTTCGAGTCCCCTAGGGGACGCCATATGCGGGAATAGCTCAGTTGGTAGAGCACGACCTTGCCAAGGTCGGGGTCGCGAGTTCGAGTCTCGTTTCCCGCTCCAATTTACAAGCAGTGTGGCCCTCGGGCGGCATTGAGTGAAACCAGGACCAAGTCTTCGGACAAGGCCTCTGGGCACTGAAATACACACCATGTGTTTCAGTAGCGTGTCCCCTTCGTCTAGTGGCCTAGGACACCGCCCTTTCACGGCGGTAACAGGGGTTCGAGTCCCCTAGGGGACGCCATTTGCGGGAATAGCTCAGTTGGTAGAGCACGACCTTGCCAAGGTCGGGGTCGCGAGTTCGAGTCTCGTTTCCCGCTCCATATTTAACGAAAACGCCGATCAGCAATGATCGGCGTTTTTGTGTGTGCTGAATTTATTCGGCTGGCGCACTTTCCATTCAAGTGGTCGCATGGGCCTCCTGTCTTTGCATAAAAAACCGCGCAAACAATTCGGACTGCGATTTGATATTGAGCTTGCTGTAGAGGTTGCGGCGGTGGACTTTAATGGTTTCCGTCGACAGCAACAGTTTCCCGGCGATTTCCTTGTTGGAGAAACCGCTGAGCAGCAACTTCAGTACGTCTTTCTCGCGTGCCGTTATGTGTGCCTCCAGCTGAGTAAGCGCCTCAGTCCACGGGGCCGGCTCGGCGATATTCTTTTGCGGGTCAATTTCAAAGCTCATGCGTTGATGCATCATTGCCGTCACCCACGGCTTGATCATGTCCAGTAGCGTGACTTGCGCCTGTGTGAAGCGCAGGTTACTGCCAAACGACATGCACAGCGTTCTGTCGGCATCGAGTTGCACGTTGTATTGCGCCTCATCAACCGAGATGTATTGCGCGAAATATTGCTGGTAGTACTCGGTTTCAAGAAAGTGCTCCGGCGCAATATCGAGCAGATGGAAGAACCCGCTCTGCGGGTTTTCCCGATTGGCGATATAAAACGGGTCCAGCAGATAAAGGCCCTTCACATACCGATGAATAAAAGCATCGACTTCTTCGCTGTCTGCCACCTCCGGCAGGCTGATCACCCGCACGGCGTGATCGCCGAAAACCAGTACAACCCAATTGTCGATCTGCACATATTCATTCAATACGCGAATCAATGAGCTCCAGAACTCTGGTCGATCAAGCTGCATGATCAGTTTGCCAACCGATCGGTGCCAAGCCAGGCTTTGAAGGTCAAGCGACATGTTCTACCCCTTTAGGGTTAGGGATTGACAGGCAGGGGCTAAGTACTTGTAGGTATTTACTATTCGACAACGCCCGGTATATTCACCCCGAGCTTACGATGGCCATGAAGGCGCTTCGGGTAGACAGGGATAGTCATATGAGTCGTTCACACTTGCGAGCTATTTTTTTAGCCTCGCTGCTTGGCGCCGCCATCAGCACGCCAGCCACCGCCGCGCAATCTTCGGTGTATCTGTATAACTGGTTCGGGTTTCTTGAACCGCAGACCCCGAAAGTGTTCCAGCAGGAAAGCGGCATCAAGCTGCATATGGATGCCTTTGACAGTGCTGAAACCATGCAGAGCAAAGTCATGGCCGGGCGCACCGGGTATGACTTGGTGGTGGCCACGTCCAATGTGCTGCCCGGCCTGATCAAGGCGGGTGTGCTGCAAGAGTTGGACCGCTCGCAACTGAGTAATCTGTCGCATATCGATCCCGATATCCTCTCACTGCTGGCGGTCAATGACCCGGGCAATCGCTACGCCGTACCCTACGTCTGGGGTACTACCGGGATTGGCTACGATGTGGACAAGGTCAAGGCTGCTCTGGGTGATGATGCCCCGGTAGACAGCTGGGACCTGATCTTCAAAGAAGAAAATATCAGCAAGCTCAAGGCCTGCGGCGTCGCCATGCTCGACTCGCCCAGCGAAATCATTTCGATCGCCTTGCACTATCTGGGACTGCCCAGCAACAGCACCAACCCTGAGGATTACCAGAAGGCCCAGGCTTTGCTGTTGAAAATTCGCCCTTACGTGCTCTATTTCGACTCTTCGCGAATCGACACCGACCTGGCCGACGGCAATATTTGCGCAGTTGTAGGCTGGGCCAATGGTGCACTGGCCGCGCAGGCGATCAATGAAAAATCCAACAGTGGACGCAAGATTGCCTACAGCCTGCCCCGGGAAGGCGCGTTGGTCTGGTCTGAAAACTGGGTATTGCTCAAAGACGCTCGTCATCCCAAGGCCGCGCTGGAATTCATTAATTACATGCTGCGGCCCGAGGTGATTGCCGAGACGTCCAACTACATGCTCTATCCCAACGCCAATAAAGACGCCACACAGTTCGTTGAGCAGAAATTGCGCGATAACCCGTGGATTTATCCTGATAAAAAGACCATGGCTACGCTGGTTCCGCTTGAGCCGTTGCCGTTGAAGGCGGAGCGTATCCGCACCCGGGTCTGGACCAAGGTCAAGAGCGGTACGTGAGGGTAAGCCTGTTGGGAGGTTGACCCAGGGCCCGGGGAGGGGAACAGCATGCGCCAGGGCAGTGATCAGTGCTACTTGGAGTCGGACGACTACAAGGCGTACAAGGAAATTGAAGAGCAGATCGGCCTCTGCACGCCGGAACAAGCCTGGGCCATGTATTACGTCTCGACAGGGATGGTACGGGAAAACATCACCCTGGCGGTGATGGAGCACATCGGCAGGGGCAATCGCGCATTGTTGCTTGAGTTCCCCGACCTGGTGCGGGTCGAAGGGCGGGACTACAAGCCCGGAGCGCTCGCCTCCAGCTGGCCTTTGCTGCGAAGGCATCGCGGATAACGCTCTGATCCAGGATCTTGGTGGGCTATAAGGCCGCCATCGGGGCATAGGTCTCCACACAAGGTTGGTGCGACGTGGACCTGTGGCGAGGGAGCTTGCTCCCGTGACGATGCGTCATAGACTTTTGTAGGCGCGAGCAAGCTCGCTCCTACAGAGGGTGAGCCCTGTCGTGTATTCAACGCGTACCCATGGCGTTCATCGCCTGGGCCAAGCGCTGTGTGGCCTGGTAGAGCTCATCCCGGTTCAGTGACGCAAAGCCCAGGCGCAGCGCATTTTGCGGTTGGTCGTCGGGTGAAAACTGACGACCGCTGCGCACCACCAGTCCATGGTCCAGAGCGGTGTGCACCAAGCGATCCACGTCCATGCCATCCTCGAAACGCACCCAGAGCGCCAAGCCACCTTCGGGTTCGCGCACCTGTATGCGCTCACCGAATGCCTGGTCCAGACAGTCGCGCAGCACGGTACGGCGCGCGCGGTACTCTTTCGAGACGCGGCGCAGGTGTTTTTTCAACTCACCGTCATTGATCAGGTCCGCCAGCATGGTCTGTGCCACCGCATCCGCATCGCCCAGCATCAGTGCGGCATTGCGCTGCAGGGCTTCAATCACCTGGGTTGGGGCCACGATGTAACTGCAACGAAACGTCGAGCCCAGCACCTTGGATAACGAACCGACGTAAATCACATGGCGCTGGGCGCGGTCACTGGCCAACGGCAGGTAAGGGCGGCCGCTGAAGTGATATTCGTGGTCGTAGTCTTCTTCGATCACGCAAAAGTCATGTTGCGCCGCCAACGCCAGCAAGTGTTGTCGGCGTGCCACATGCAGGCTCACCGTGGTGGGGAATTGGTGGTGGGGCGTGAGGTAGATCAGGCGCACAGTGTGCTCGCGGCACAAGCGGTCGATCTGGTCGGTGCGGCAGCCTTCGTCATCGATGTCCACGGTGACCACTTGCGCGCCGAGTCTGCGGAAAATTTCCCACGCCGGCGGATAGCTCAAACGCTCCACCAGTACCACGTCGCCAGGCTTGATCAGCAGGCTGGCGCTCAGGTAAAGGGACATCTGCGTGCCCTGGGTCAGGCAGATATTGTCGGCAGTCACTGTCAGCCCGCGGTTATTGCGCAGCATCTCGGCCAGAGCGCAGCGCAGCTGATAGCCGGTGCCCTCACTGCCGTAGCGCACCGTGTTGGAGGCAAAACTGTTGCGTAGCGCATGGCGATAGTAGCGATGCAAAACGGCCTGTGGCAGCAAGCGGTGGTCGCTGGTGCCATTGTCGAAAAACAGCGCTCCGTGCCGATGCTGGAGCGCGACCACCTGGGCGTTATGGGTGAAATACGGTACCACCGGCTGGTCCAGCAATAGCGGGGCGAACGACGGCTGCGCTGCGCAGGGCAGGGGCTTGGGCGCCAGTTGCACATTGACGAATGTGCCACGGCGCGGCTCGCTGACCAGCCAGCCTTTGGTCATCGCCTCTTCATAGGCCAGGATCACCGTCTTGCGGTTGACGTCGAGCAGTTGTGCCATCTCCCGCGTGCCCGGCAGCAACGTCCCGGGCGGCAATCGGCCTTCGAGGATCGCACTGACGAGACCCTCGGCAATCTTGCGATAGGACGCCTGGCGGGTGTCGTCGTCAAGCTTGAGCAGGGGGCGCCATTTACGCAGCTGGACCATCTGAAGTATCCAAATCTGGAGGTTTTAATGGACCTAGTCTAGCGCAACAATCAAGCCTCACTCACCCCGAGGTCTTTATGAACACACGCCATGTCATCGAACTGTCTCCCTCGGGAAAAACCTTTGAGGCCGGCGACGAACTGTTGCTCGACGCCATGCTTGCCAGTGGCCTGGCCGTGCCGTTCTCATGCCGCCGTGGCGCGTGCGGTTCGTGCAAGGTGGTGGTGGCCGCAGGTGAGCACCGGGCCAAGCATCTGGCGCCGGATGCGCCAGCGCCGTGTTACCCCCTGGCCGGCGATGAAATGCTGCTTTGCCAGAGCCATGCCTGCACCGATATGCGCCTGGAAATCCCCGGCTGGTCCCTGGATACACCGGCGTTGGTCGTGGGGGCTCAGGTCATCGGCAAGCGCGCACTCGGGCCCGATGTCATTGAGTTGATACTCACGCCCGATACACCCTTGACGGTGCGAGCTGGCCAATACCTCAAGTTCCACCTGGCCGACGGCGACACGCGTTGCTTCTCGATTGCCAACCTGCCAGCCGAGGACGAGGGACGTTTGGTCTTCCAGATTCGTCGGGTGCGCGGCGGGTACTTTTCCGAGGGCGTTCTGGACGGCTTGGCCGTGGGGGCGCGCATGCAATTGGAAGGGCCGTTTGGCGCCTGCACCTGGCAGGACGATGACGCCGCCCCGGTCGTACTGTTTGCCACGGGTACCGGTTACGCAGGCATCAAGCCGATCCTGTTGACCGCGCTCAAGCGCAATATCGAGGTGACGTTGTATTGGGGCGGCGCGCAATCCATGGACTTTTATGATCACGCTTTTCTAGACCAGGCGACACTCAAACATCCACGTTTTCGCTGGCATCCGGTGCGGTCATCCGAGGGCAGGGTGCAGGAGGTGGCATTGAGTCACGGGCATCACTGGGAAGTGGCTCAGGTGTACGCCTGCGGTAACGGCACTATGCTCAGCCAGGTACGCAGTCATTGCCTTGAGGCGGGGTTGCCGAGCCATCGGTTTGTTGCGGAAGCGTTTGTTGCCAGTGGTCAGTCAAGCGCGCAAGCGGTCTCGCTGTCGTTCGACCCGATCTGGGAGAAAGTCGGCCCGCGTTATTCTCTGGACGGCATGTTGGCGGCGCGAGAAAAATCCATACGTGCCCTGGCGGCCATCGCCAGCCAGTTGACGGTCGGCATGACCACCGGCGAAGCCCTGGAGATGGCCGCCCAGCAACTTACGGCCATGGGCGCCTCGCACACCTGGCACCCGACTTACATTCGCTTTGGCCCCGACACCATCCGGCCCTCCCGCGAAGGTGTTGATCGTCAGCGCGAACTGCGCGCCAGCGATATCGTGGTGGTCGACCTTGGGCCGGTGTGGGACGGCTATGAAGGAGACTACGGCGACACGTTTATCTTCGGTGAGTTACCGCTGCATCTGGCGTGCAGGACTGCGCTGCATGAGGTGTTTGATGAAACCCGCCAAGCGTGGCTGGGTGGGCTGACCGGGCGCGAACTCTACGACTTCGCCGAACAGAGCGCCGAGGCAAAAGGCTGGAGGCTGGCACGCAACCTGGCGGGGCACCGCCTTGCGGATTTCCCCCATGCCTTGTTCGAAAGCAAAGAGTTGGCTGACCTGGAGATCCCACCGAGTGAAATGGCCTGGGTACTGGAGATCCAGCTGTGCCATCCCACGGAGCCGGTCGGTGGGTTCTTTGAAGACATGCTGATGTTGCAAGCCTGAAGAGCCTGCCATTGCTGCCGAGAATTGTGCTTGGCGCGATGGCCCTGCCAACCGAGATCAACCCAGCACTGCCGATCCCCTGTGGGAGCTGTCGAGCTTCAGCGAGGCTGCGAAAGCAGTGGTTCAGGCGATGAAAATGTTGCCTGTGCCGCCGCCATCGCAGCCTCGCTGGGGCTCGACAGCTCCCACATTTGGGCGATGTTGTTGTCGGGAGTTGTGTTTGGCGCGATGGCCCTGCCAACCGAGATCAACCCAGCACTGCCGATCCCCGGTGGGAGCTGTCGAGCTTCAGCGAGGCTGCGAAAGCAGTGGTTCAGGCGATGAAAATGTTGCCTGTGCCGCCGCCATCGCAGCCTCGCCGGGGCTTGACAGCTCCCACATTTGGGCGGTGTTGTTGTCGGGAGTTGTGCTTGGCGCGATGGCCCTGCCAACCGAGATCAACCCAGCACTGCCGATCCCCTGTGGGAGCTGTCGAGCTTCAGCGAGGCTGCGATAGCGGTGGTTCAGGCGCTGAAGATTTTGCCTGTGCCGCCGCCATCGCAGCCTCGCCGGGGCTCGACAGCTCCCACATTTGGGCGGTGTTGTTGTCGGGAGTTGTGCTTGGCGCGATGGCCCTGCCAACCGAGATCACCCCAACACCACCAATCCCCTGTGGGAGTTGTCGAGCTTCAGCGAGGCTGCGAAAGCGGTGGTTCAGGCGATGAAAATGTTGCCTGTGCCGCCGCCATCGCAGCCTCGCCGGGGCTCGACAGCTCCCACATTTGGGCGGTG